>NZ_JBFRGD010000002.1:0-517462 GCF_052115165.1 Paenibacillus sp. 2TAB23 | reverse complement strand
GCCCTCGTTCAATTATGTTAAGATGGGAGTAGCTCATGTTGGGTTCTCCTGTAATTGATGGTTGTGTGGTAACTTCCATTTTACACGAATCCACTCATGGGCTTCTTTGTTCTTCTAGCTGTCGCACTTCATATTACAATTCGTCATTTACATAGCTGCCGAATTTGTAACGGATTGTTTATAAATCTGTGATTCTTTATTGCTTCCTCTGAACCATTTGAATGTTATATTTTGAAGCGCAACTCGGAAATTTACCGGTACAGGTATCTTTATCTATTGAATAAGTGCTTCCTACAGAACTTAGAGATGAGCTGAAAGTCCATTGTGGTAAAAAAAGTACCAATCGAAAGTCAAACTTCTCGTCTATGAATCCTACCGAGCATCGCGGATAATTAACGTATGCAAATGAACGCTATTAACACTTGGAAGGTGACGGCTGGTGAAAAAAACGTTTAATGACGACGTTCAAAGGAAGAGATATCTTCCAAGAGTATACCGACCAAATCAACGCGGCGCTCAAAGACAATAAATTAAACGATTTCAAATAAGGATAACCGAAGAAAACCCTGGTGGCGCAGTGTTTTCTTCCTATCGGCAGCCAGACTGGCGGCTAGGAGGAAAAAGGATGAACAAACCGATCATGATCGATATGCATTTCTGCAAAAATATTTCATCAAAGCCGTCATGATCGGTGCGATTAAGGGATCGAGGAGCGGCATGCGTGAGCTTCTTGGCAGCAGCACCCATTCTACCAATTCTGTGTTAAGATAGGCACATTACATAGGATTCTAAGTTCTATGAATCGTTCTAACCGGAGGTGTTTCAAGATTGCCCGCCATTCTCCGCAATATAACGAGTGTCTACAAACGATCCGTTCAATTTCGTTTAACGAGCTACTTTTTGATCATCCTCGTCCCACTTGTTGCTGTCAGCATTTTTGCCAGCCTCCGCTCCGAACAGATTCTGGAGCGAAAGGTCAATGAACAAACCAGGATTGCCTTGTCATCAGCCATGGAAGCAATCGATATGACGATGAATAACATCGAGAACATGTCTATGGCTTTGGCAACGGATACGAATCTGAATGAGCTGTTGAGACGCGAAAATACTCATTTGACGGCCGATATGACATTGGATTTCAACAAAGTGCTTAACCAGCTGTCCAATATGAACTCGGTCAACAATTACTTAACGCAATTCTCAATCTATCATGCCTATTCCGAAACCATTCTTTCCTCCAAGTACGGAGGAAGAAGAATGGATGGGCTGCTGAAACAGCCCTGGTATGGCGAATTGTTGAAATCGGGTGGTAAGCGCTTTCTGCTTATACCGCGAGTGGACGAATTCGATTCTTATCAGCAATTGGACCAATCCTTTCAGCCTGGGTACTTGACGTTAATGCTGGCGATGGATCCGTTCAAGCCCGATGTCCGTAAACATGTATTAATGATAACGATTTCGGCCAGCCATCTTCAGAAGCATCTTGACACACTTGTGCACGCCAATAACGCGAGCGTTTTTCTTATGAACTCCGATAACCGCTTGATTGTGGGAACAAACCCCGATATAACGCCACCGCAATGGACAACGGGATCGGACTACACGGTGAATCGCCATTCGGGGCAGAATGGAAATCCTGAAATGCTGGTGCGTTACCGATCCGCAGTGTCAGGCTGGACGATTATGATGGTAAAGCCAGCTTCTGCGATGTATGCCGAGATCAACCAATTACGGACATTTATGTACGTAATTATCAGCATGAGCTTTTTATTGTCGCTCGTTATCTCTTGGGTCGTCTACCAAGGCATTGCTTCGCCTCTACGCACGCTTGCACACGGAATGAAGCAGGTGCGTATAGGCCAATTGAATACGAATCTGCCTCATAAGCGGGAGGATGAGTTCGGTTACTTAATGCAGTCATTCAACGAAATGGCATTGGAGCAAAAACATTTGATTAAAAACAATTATGAGCAGCAGCTGCTTCGGCTGAAGGCCGAGCTTCGCGTCATGCAATCGCAGATTAATCCCCATTTTCTATACAATACGCTGGATTCCATCTATAGTATGGCGGAAAATTACGAAGCGGAAGAGATCACGGAGATGGTGCTGAATCTATCGAAGTTTTTCAGATTAAGCCTGAGCAAGGGACAAGACGAGTTTACGGTCGCAGAAACGATCGAACATCTTCAATATTATTTGACCGTCCAGCGCATACGGTTCATCGACAAGCTGTCCGTATCTATTCAGGTGGATGAACCCAGTAAGTCTTGTCTTGTTTTAAAGCTGCTGCTGCAGCCGATCGTAGAGAATGCTATTCTCCATGGTTTGGAGCAGAAGAAAAAGGATGGCCTTGTCAGAATCGACTGCCGAGTAGAGCAGCAAAGACTGCGCCTTGAGGTTTCCGATAACGGAAAAGGCATCAACGCGGAGCGTCTCGGCTATATAAGGGATGAGCTTGCTAAGCTTTCGCTGCATACGGATAAGGTATGGGAACATGAAATACGCAGGCATGATCTGTACGGCTTATGGAACGTAAAAGCAAGGCTCAAGCTGTATTACGGCGAACCGGCCGAATTGACGATCGATAGTATTGAAAACGAGGGAACGACCATCGTGTTATGGATCCCAATCGGAGGTGCCTATGAATCTCATGATCGTAGAAGACGAGCTTCGTCTGCTGAATAACCTTGCCCGCAACATTCCTTGGGAAGAGCATGGAATTGAGGTGGTCGCGACGGCGGGCAACGGAATGGATGCGTTAATGCTGTTCGATCAGATGAAACCGAATATCGTACTTCTTGACATTCATATGCCCGATCTGGATGGTCTGTCTGTCGCCAAACGAATTGCACAAACGGATCCGCTTGTGAAAATCATCGTGCTGAGCGGGCATGATGATTTCAAGTATGCCCAGATTGCCATTGAGCTGAATGTCATGAAATATTTGCTCAAGCCCTCCGGCAATACGGAAGTGCTGCACGCCGTTTTAGAGGCGCGAGAGAGCATACGCAGCGATCTTGAAGCCAAGTATAATCAGGAATTGATGCAGAGAAAATGGGCAGAGCATCTGCCGCGACTCCAGGATATCTTCTATCAAAGCTGGATAGAAGGCAAATATGCGGAATGGGAAATTGATCAACGCAGCAGGGAATTAGGAATAACGCTTCCGGCCAATGCATTGTGGGCTGTGACGGTTGTAGATCCTGATCCTTTAACGAATCAGGAAGGCCGATTTAGCGCGGAAGATATGATGCTTGTAAAGATTTCGTTGCTCGGGATTGCAAAAGAATTTCTGGATAAGGTTCCTTGTTTTATTTCCACCAATCACTCCGGCTCGTCGGTGCTTGTATTCTATGACAGTACGCGCAATGGTGGATCAGGAAACGACTTTATGGCGGAGGTTCACCTCCATACGACAAGGCTATTGAGCGTACTCAAGGAATATCTCAAGGTAACAGCTAGTGCCGGAATCGGCCGTGCGTGCGACCAGTCGAGTACCGTCTGCGATTCTTACCGGGAAGCCTGTCAAGCGCTGGAAGAAAGAGTGGTGCACGGGCATGATATCGTCGTTCCCTATCGCGACAAACGCGAGTCGCGCAGCGTTGTTGCCGCAGATGTCCAGAGGGAGAAGGTGCTTGCTCACGCGCTGGAGACCGGGCAAAGAGAAAAAGCAATCGCGATGATTGATGAATGGGTCCATGTCTATGTCGATCAGGCTTTGACAAGTGACGAGGTGCATCAAAATATATTGCACCTGAGCTCGCTATTCGTTCGCGTCATCCAATTGAAGGGCTGGTCGCTCAAAGAAATCGTCGGCAGCCATATCACTTATTTTTATAATCTCCGCGCATTGACAACGAAAGACCAGACGTTGCAGTGGCTTTATGAAGTAATCGATCGATTCTGCTTATATGTCAATGATAGCAAACATAATAGCCGTCACGAATTAATCCGTCAAATGATCGAATTGGTAGATTCGAGCATTAACGAGGATATCGGCCTCCATGAGGTGGCTGGCAAGCTGTATATTAATGCCTCATACTTATCCCGCCTGTTTAAGCAGCAGATGGGGCAGTCGTTCACCTCATATATCGTGGAGCGCAAAATGAAGCTTGCCATGCAATGGTTGACAGAAGGGATGAAGGTGTCAGAGACCGCGGAATTGCTGGGCTATCGGGATTTCAGCTATTTTACCAAAGTATTTCGGAAAACGTGGGGTGTGACGCCAGCCGATGTTAAGAACAAAAAAGAATGAGCATACATCTAGAAAACCGATTGTCAATCTAGCTCTTCGAGATAAAGAATCAAAAAGTAGTCATTTGGCGAATAGCGGCTCGATCAATGCGGACAGAATCGGCCGTCGCGAGGTACTGCTTATGTCGTGGTGATTCACACGACAGATGAATACAGGGAATATCAATTGTTTTTTGATGGTGTCCTTCTGGATCAAGCGGAGTACCGGATCGGAGCGTACACGTTCAACTACGAGGATAGAACCAAGGAGGAGATGTCCCTCTGTTACGGGTTTAACATCTCCAATAAGGATCGCTCACGGGAGCGATTTCTCTCCCTTGACCCGGCTCCGCTTAAGAAGGAGGCGTACAAAGTCGACGACGCCTTGTTCGAGACGGCTTATACAATCCGTCCGATGCCTACTGGGGAAGGAACCTATTACCGTTGGATGATCGAGAATCCGCATCCGAACAAAAAGATCATCGGTGTTCGGCTGACCGTGGACAATCCCGCCGCGTATAACATTTACGTGATGGAGATGAGGGCCTACCCGAATTATCCGGTCTGGCCGTACCCACAATCTTAGTCCAGATAAGATAAGCTAAAGAGCTTCATATAAACAAACGGAAAGGATGAAAACGTAATGTCCCCTATCCTGAACGTCGGTATTATAGGCTTAGGCGAAGTCGCACAGGTCATTCATCTGCCGGTACTCGCCGCGATGCCCGATCACTTCCGCATCGCGGCTCTGTGCGACGTATCTCCGGGGCTGCTTGCCGCTATGGGAAAACAATACGGCATCAACCGTCTTTACTCAGACGCTAGCAAGCTCACTAGCGATCCGGACGTAGACGTCGTATTTGTGCTTAACAGTAACGAATACCATACGGAGTGTGCGATCGCAGCCGCGAACAACAAGAAACATGTCCTGATCGAGAAGCCGATGTGCTTAACGTTCACGGAAGCCGACGCCATCATCGAAGCGAAGAATCGAAACGGTGTGAAGGTCATGGTCGGCTATATGAGGCGTTTTGCGGCTTCATTCGTGGAAGCGGTCCATTTGATCCGCAGCATGGACCGTATTCATTATGCACGGGTCCGGGATATCATCGGACTTAATGCATTCTTCATCAAGCCTACGAGTCATACGGTCTCGTTCGGGGATATTCCGGAATCGCTGAAGGAGGACCGTTACCGCAGAACAGCGGCGCTCGTGGAGGAAGCTACCGGAATAGCGGCCGGTTCACCGCTACACGACGTTTACGGCTTACTAGTCGGTCTGTCCAGCCACGATTTGTCTGTCATGAGGGAGGCGCTCGGCATGCCGCAGGGCATCGTCGGTGCCAAGTATACGGAGACAGAAGGCTTACCGTTTTTGACCGTGATTTTCGACTACGGCAGCTTCTCCGTCATGTTCGAGACTGGCGTTGACGGACAGGGGCGCTTCGATGCACATCTTGAGGTGTATGGGATCGGCAAGTCCGTCAAGGTTCAGTATGATACCCCGTATATCCGCCATCTGCCGTCCACGCTTACCGTCGGCGAAACCGTTGGTGAAGAGTACACGGAATCTGTCCGACGGCCGACCTACACCGATCCGTATACGCTAGAGCTGAAGCATCTGCACGAGGCGATTACTCAGAATCAAGAGCCGAAGACGACGCCGGAGGAATATAAAGACGATCTCGTGTTGTTCAAAATGATCATTGATGCCTTGGCCGAAGTATGACGAAGGAGAGTTATGGACACCGATAAAATCGTGAAGCTGCAAAGCAGGCACGGCCGTTACGGATTATTGCGATACCGAAATTCAAGTTATTTGCTACGATGAAGTTAGGTTGACTTGATCCATGACGACAGCAGCTTCAACGGCGTGTGGATGAACATGCTGAGTAACTGCTCACAACGTTATTCGACAGTCCGGTGCGTCATGTACAAAGGACGCCTAGTTAAGGCAAAAATTAAAAATCCCTTGCAACCGCTGAAACGGTCATAAGGGATTTTTTTCGATTCGAGGACCATTAGTCCAAATGCAGATAGAAAGTCGTCGATTCCCCAATTTCGCTCTTCGCGTAGAGCTTGCCGCCATATTGATCGACGATGGATTTGGCAATGGCAAGACCTAGACCATGGCCGCCTTGTGTGCGAGAGCGGGAGGAGTCCGTCCGATAGAATCGGTCGAAGATCCGGTGCAATTGCTCCGAGGCAATGCCTTCACCCGTGTTCGTGACCGACAGAACGACATCCTGGTGCTGTTTCTTCAGCTCAATCTCGATCACTCCGCGCGGCCCTGTGTATTTAATGGCATTGTCGAGCAAGATCATGATGACCTGCTTAATCTGTTCAATGCTGCCAATCACTGTAAGTCCAGGCTCAATCTCATATTTGAGTTGAAGCTCCTTCTCGAAAATAACGGCTTCCATGGTCAGCATAATCGTCTCAACCGCTTCGCTCAGGTCAAACTCGGCATGCATCATGGCGGAACGCGCGTCCTCCATTTCGGTCAGATAGAGGAGATCGCCCGTCAGCTTGGACATGCGAACTGTCTCCTGCTTGATAACATGCAGCCACTTGGCTTGGTTCACAATTGTATCCTCGCTGTTAGCCAGCAGTACGTCTGCGTTGGTCTGTATGACAGCAAGAGGCGTCTTCAATTCGTGGGAAGCATTGGCGATAAACTGCTTCTGCTTCTCGAACGCCTCCTTGACCGGAGCAATGGATCGGCTGGCGAAATAACGGCTGATGAAATAAATGACGACGAGCATTACGAGAGCGACAGCTCCAAACGTATAAATCATATTCGTCAGAATACCCTGCTGAGCGGTAACATCCGTGAAGACGAACATGTTGCCCGCAGCAGCGGTCGGCTGAACGATGAAAGCCCATTCATTGCCGTCCAGCTTGAGTTGACCGGTCGTTTTGCCCGTAGCTATTGCCATCTCGAGAGCCTCTTGGAAGAAGGAATCCTCCATATCAAATCGCGAGTCGGTGCTCGTTAACGTACCCGTGCTGTCCGCTTCCAGCTTGAACGATACGGACCTTTCAGGTCGCCAGCCGTCGTTATCCATGGCTGTAGGCGGCTCGCCTTGGAACATATCTGAAGGCGATGCGCCAGCATCGTCCGGTTCGAACCGTCTAGGTCCGTCCTGCTGTTTATGATAAGATTCCGAAACTTGATGAAGCTCCATATTAATGTCGCGTTTCACGTCTTGATAGGTGATGGCATAAATGGCTGTGAAAGCAGCCAGCATCATGACGGTGATCGTGATCAAGTTCAGCAGGAGAAATCGGTTTTTAAGTTTTTTAAACATGCTGCTCCGTCACCTCTAGGATGTACCCGACGCCTCTAATCGTTGCAATCTTCACAGACGCATGAAGAAAGGCCAGCTTTTTCCGCAGGAACGAAATGTACACCTCCACATTGTTGTATTCCGCGTTCGAATCGAAGCCCCATAGTTTTTCGATGATTTGCTCCTTTGACGTGACGGCAAGCTTTCGCGTCACAAGCAGCTCGAGCAGCTCGCTTTCCTTTAAATTGAGCTTCAGTTCCTTGCCCTTGACGGTCAGCTTCAAAAGCGTTGTGTTCAGCTCAAGATCTCCGAACGTCAACGCGTCCTCAGGGACGACCTCTCCCTTACGCCTCAGGGCAGCGCGTATGCGGGCCATCAGCTCCTCGGTCGAGAACGGTTTGGCGATATAGTCATCCGCTCCGTAATCGAGTCCGATTACTTTGTCCGAAATCTCGCCTTTGGCCGTCAGCAGGATGACCGGCGTCGCTTCGCCATCCCCCCTCAGCTTGTGGAGCACGGCTAAGCCGTCCATCTCCGGCATCATGACATCGAGCAGCAGAAGATCGTAGATGCCGCTCAGTGCGTAATCGTAAGCGGATCTGCCGTCGTGGACGACATCCACGGAATAGTTCTGCTTCTTCAATAATTGGGATAGGGCTTCCGCCAAATGTATTTCGTCTTCCGCGATTAAAATTCGCATCAGCTGTTCATCCTTTGCTGTTACTAGATTTGCTATCCCCATTATAGCAAGCGAACCTTTAACCAACCTTAACTGTTTTCGATTATTCCCTTTCGGTCGCTATATATAGGAAGCGCGATTTTCTTTAAGGAAATGTAAAGTCGTTTAAGATTCATTAAAGGTTCGGGGACTAAGATACAGACATGAGAGATGAGACCACAGCGAATGTCGGAAAGGAATGAAACAAAAATGGCTATTGAGGTGTTCAACCGATACGAGAACAAATACTTGTTGGACCACGATGCGTACCTAAGATTTTATAACGACCTGCTGGATTATATGGAGCTTGACGCGTATAACAAGCAGCATAAATTTTATTCGATCAGCAACCTTTACTTCGATACTCCGCATGATTCGCTCATCCGGACGAGCCTGTCGAAGCCGAAATACAAGGAGAAGCTCCGGCTAAGAGCGTACGGCGTGCCGAGCGGCGACGCGAAGGTGTACCTGGAGATGAAGAAGAAGGTGTTCGGTCGCGTAAATAAACGAAGAACGGGACTGAAGCTGAACGAAGCGTACGAGTTCGTGCGAACCGGAGTAGAGCCAGCGTTCCAGCCATACATGAACAAGCAGGTGATCGAGGAAATCAAATATTTCCTATGCCGCTACGAGCTCGAACCGAAGGTGTATCTGGCTTACGAACGAATGGCAATGTTCAGCAAGGAGAGCCGAGACCTCCGCATTACGTTCGACACGAATATCCGCCATCGCCGGTACGACCTGGGACTGGAGCTTGGCGATCATGGCGAGCTTCTCGACTCGGCCAACAAGTGGCTGATGGAAGTAAAGGCCGAGAACACGATTCCACTGTGGCTGTCACGGCTGCTATCGGAGCATGGATTATACCGCACTAGCTACTCTAAATACGGCAACGAATACAAAAAAACGGTTAGGCACGGCAATGAGCGGCCGACGTTGCGGTCGCAAACAACAACGACCGCGCAAACGACACCTATCACACCATTTATAGAAAGAGAGAGTGCAAGCTATGTTTGATTTCGAAACTTTATTCAATCCTACGACTGCGACAACCGCAATGACACTTGGCAGCTCGATCGTCACGATCCTGATCGCCATCGCCCTCGGCGCCATTATCAGCTTCACATACATGAAAACCAGCACGACTGGCTATTCGCAAAATTTCACGCTAACCATGATCATTCTGCCCACAATTGTCGCCATTATTATACTCCTGATCGGCAGCAATATTGCCCGAGCTTTCAGTCTTGCGGGAGCCTTCTCGATCATCCGGTTCCGCAGCGCTCCCGGCGATCCAAAGGATATCGCTTACGTTCTGTTCACGATGGCGGCCGGTCTGGCTTGCGGCGTAGGCGCCTTCGGATACGCGGTATTGTTCACTGTAATCCTTTGCGCCTTGATGTTCATCTTGAGTAAAACCAACTTCGGAGCGAGAAAGTCGGCTCAGAAGCTGCTCAAAGTAACGATTCCGGAAAGCCTGGGCTACGAGGAGGCATTCGACGAAGTATTCGATAAGTTTGGTATTGCGTATGAATTGAAAAAAATCCGTACGACCGAGCTTGGCAGCTTGTATGAGCTCGTCTACACCGTCACGTTGGATCAGAACACGAACCAGAAGGAATTTCTCGACGCGATCCGGTGCCGCAATGGCAACTTGGATTTGTCCTTGACGATGTTCCCTACGGCTACGGCAGAATAATGCAACAACCATTACAATCCGGAAGGAAGATCGATATGAAAAAGACAAAATTAAAACGTTTTGTAGGCGTAATCGCCTTGTGCACGGTACTGCTAGCTTCGGCCTGCAGTAATGGAAGCAGTACTACGGCGGCATCCGGCAATGCGGCGGTCGCAGAGAACGCTTCAACGAATCAGCAGACGGTGACGGCAGCGGTTGCGACCTCTGAGCTCTCGATGGACGACCTCGTGGAGTTCGACGATGAAGACTACAACACGGAGTGGAGCGAAGACAGCTCGACGAAGATCGTTTTTGGCGGCACATCGGCTAGCGTGACGGGAGCCGGAGCCGCAGCAGGCGAAGGCGGCTCAGTGAGCATAACGGAAGCCGGCACGTATGTATTAAGCGGCACACTGAACGACGGACAGTTAACGGTGAATGTGCCGGACGGCACGGTACACTTGGTCCTGAATGGCTTGGAGCTGCATGACAACGACAGTGCTCCTCTGTATATCGTGGAAGCAGGCAAGGTTGTTTTGACACTGCAAGACGGCACGGAAAACAAGCTGTCGGACGGCACGAACTACGTCTATGCCGATGCGACCGCCAAAGAACCGAACGCAGCCTTGTACAGCAAGGCTGACCTGACGATTAACGGAACGGGCAAGCTGACGGTGGAAGGCAACTTTAACAACGGTATCAACAGCAGGGACGACTTGAAGCTGGTATCGGGCACGATCGCGGTTAAGGCAGTTGACGACGGCGTATTGGGCAAAGACCGCGTGGCTGCTCTGGAAAACGCGAAACTGACGGTGGAAGCAGGCGGTGACGGCGTGAAAGCGACCAATGCAGAAGAAGAAGGCAAAGGGATTATTGCCATCGCCGGCGGCATGTTCGACATTACGTCCGGCAATGACTCGCTTCAAGCGGAAACATCCATGCTTATTAATGGCGGTACGTTCTCGCTCATAACCGGCGGCGGCAGCGCGAATGGAGAGACGCATGTCGAAGAGCGCGGCGGCTGGGGCGGCAGTCAACAAGCTGCGCCAGATACGACAAGCACGGCGACCGGTACGGATGCGACGGCAACGGAAGAAGCATCGACAAGTGCCAAAGGACTGAAAGCAGGTATGGAAATTCAAGTGGGAGGCGGTACGTTCAAGATCGACTCTGCGGATGACGCCATCCACAGCAATGGCAATGTGACGATAGCTGGCGGCGAGCTCACGCTGACTTCCGGTGATGATGGCATCCATGCGGATACAGCGGTTATGGTCACAGGCGGAAAGATCAACATTACGAAGAGCTACGAAGGAATCGAAGGCTCCATTATTACGCTGGCTGGCGGCGAAGCAACTGTAACGGCTTCCGACGACGGCGTGAACGTAGGAGGAGGGAACGACAGTTCGTCAGTGAACGGACGCGCTGGTCAGAACACGATTACCGACGGAACGCACATGCTGACGATTACTGGAGGCACGTATAACGTGAACGCTACAGGCGACGGACTCGACTCCAATGGTTCGATCGCGATGAGCGGCGGCACAGTAACCGTTAGCGGTCCTACCAATGCGGGCAACGGCTCACTTGATTACGATGGCACTTTCGAGATGTCGGGCGGCTATCTGATTGCCGCGGGCAGCTCGGGCATGGTGCAATCGACTTCCGACACGTCAACGCAGCAATCGGTGCTCATGACTTTCCCGCAGGCACTGGAACCTGGAACGATGGTGCGTCTCGAGGATAGCGAAGGAAATGCTATCGCAACGTTCGCTCCATTAAAAACATTCCAATCGATCATGATCAGCTCGCCTGACCTGAATCAGGGTAGCACATACACAATCTATTCAGGCGGTTCGTCTACCGGCACCGAAATGAACGGCTTGTATGAAGGCGGCGAGTACACAGGCGGTTCGAAAGTAGTCAGCTTCGAGATTACGAGCGCTGTCACTTGGGTGAACGAATCGGGCGTAACGACTGCTCAGAGCGGCATGGGCATGGGCGGCGGAAGAGGCGATATGGGAGGTGGTAAGCGTCCAATGAAAGGCCAGAGTGGTCAGCCTCCAGCTGATGACACGGTCCCTGGAGCTGCTCCACAAGGTACGACGGACTCAGGTACGCAGGAGCATTAAAGAATCAAGGACGTTTAGGGATCCGCAAATCATTCTTCAGTAAAGAGACTGATTCAAAAGCGTTCCGCTCGCTGAAGAAACAGCTCACACAATTAAAAACAACAAGAACAACAAGAACAACAAGAACAACAAGAACAACAAGAACAACAAGAAGATTCCATCAAAAAAGCGTTGCAGAAGGCTAACCTGCATCGCTTTTTTGATTTTGGTCTATTGCTGACTTCTTCAGCAAATGATGGTAAACGGAGCATTAATGATTCTGAAAAAGCGTCAGCGGTCGCTTTTGTGAAGGGATTCCAACCTTTCCTCGTGGATTCAAAGGAATCCCTGAGCAACCGCGATCGGAAGAGTATTTAAATGTGCAGCTTGACTTGAGCCGGTCGTATTCGTTATTGTTGATATCTTGATGATAATGAAAATCATAATCATCAAGAAAAATGCTGATTTGATATTTTTATTGGGAGGGGCGATCTAATGGACAAGGTGGTTATCGTCCGTTATGTGGCAGTAACATGAACATCAACGAACAAATTCAACTATGGAATCAAGTCATCGTTAGGGTATTGGATGTTCGAATGATTCGAATCGAACGTGGTGACGAAATCACTGATTATATCACACCGTCAAGCCTATTTATATTTACGGCTAATGGAAATGCCGAATTGTGGGCTGACGGCGAAGTGTGGTTGTCTGAGCGGTTTCGTTTGATGCATGTCGGCAAGGGGAAACGGTTGAATGTTCGATCCGCCGGCACGCTTGACGTATATATGATTTTATACAATGCCTCGTTGCCGGCTTCAGCCATGAGGGAGTTTCATATAATGATGCAAACTGACAATCCGTTTAAGGAAAGTTGGGGGTTATCGCCGTCCGAACCGCTCACATTTCTGGAGATGCTCGAAACCATGCTTGGAGGCTGGCAAAAGCCGAGCGACGAGAGCAATGGGCAGCTTGACACAAATATAAACATTGGAGCGGCGGACGGATTGAGGCGGTTGAAGGCCAAAGGGGAGTTTATCCGTTTCGCGCATGCGGCGTTGCTAGAACGGGCGGAAAATGCGTGCGCACCTTCGTTGGCTGAGCAGGTTATACGTTATATGGCAAGGAATTATCGCGGAGCGATTTCCGTGGAACGGCTGGCCCTGCAGATGAACTATACCCCGCAGTATGTTTCTCGGAAATTCAAAGAGCAGATGGGATGCAGTCCACTTGATTATGTGATTCAGCTGCGCATGGACTTGGCGCGAAAGATGCTCCGGGATACAGAAGCGACGCTGCAGGAAGTAGCTGATTTTGTAGGTTACCAGGACAACATCTATTTCAATCGCATGTTCAAGAAACAAACGGGCATAACTCCGGGTCAATACCGCAAAAAATATCGATCTGAAGTTTCGGAATATACAACGAATTGGTCAGATTTATCTGATGCAGCACCCCATCCGGCAATGTATCATCTAATTAGTAATGATAATCATTATCTACGACAAACGGATGGGGGAAATGGTATGGCAAGTAGGAAAAGAAATCTGTTGGCGACGGCGCTGTTGTGTCTGTCTATGGTGGCGACGGGCTGTGGTACAGCAACGGAAGGCGCAGGAGGAAATAACGGGGCAACCCAAAACACAGAAAGCCGGACAGCGAACAACGCATCAAACTCGGAGACGGAGGCGTCTGCCAACGCCGAAAAGAGATCCATTACGACATCAGTCGGTGATGTGGAAGTGCCTGCGCATCCGCAACGTGTTGCGGCGCAAGCCTATTTGGGAACCGTGTTAGCGCTTGGCGTACAGCCAGTCTCGGCTGAAACTTTTTTGATGAATAGTCCATATTTGAAAGGGAAGCTCGACGGCGTGACTGATGTGGGCGAATCGCTGGAAGCACTGCTTGAATTGGAGCCGGATTTAATCATTACCCAAATTAACGAGAAAGAAAATGTGGACAAGTACTCACTAATCGCACCGACGGTGGCTAATCCGTACAACAGCTTTACGTCCATTCAGGAGGAAATGCGTTATTTCGGCGATCTGCTAGACAAGGAGGATGTCGCTGAGCAGTGGATTGCTGATTTCGAGAGCAATCTAGTCAAATTGAACGAAAAAGTACAGGCTGCGCTCGGCAAAGGCGAGACCGTGTCCGTCATGCAAGAGTATGATGGCATGGCATTTATATTCGGACCGAAGTCAGGACGCGGCGGCCGAATCATGTATGAAATGTTGGGCACGAAGCCTCCTTCGGAGGTTCCTGATTATATGCTGACCGACTCCTATTATGAGCTTTCGCTGGAGATGCTGCCTAAATATACCGGGGATTATTTAATTCTGACGACGGAAGCGTCGTTGGAGCAGCTGCAGGCCGATCCGATTTGGGGCAAGCTGCCGGCGATTCGGGATGGAAAAGCGTATCTTTGGAATGAAAACCAGTCATGGTATCGCGACCCGATTGCCGTCGAAGCACAAATAAGCAACTTGGCTAATTGGATTATCGAAGCCGCGGGAAAGTAGAGGAAGAACATGATTGAGGATCAATTATATGATGTAACGATCGTTGGAGGCGGCCCCGCAGGATTATACGCTGCATTCTATAGCGGCTTGCGCGAGATGAAAACGAAACTGATTGAATTTCAGCCTTTTCTCGGCGGAAAAGTTCATATGTATCCGGAAAAGATGATTTGGGATGTGGGTGGGTTGCTTCCTGTCACTGGCGAGCTGCTCATTGAACAGATGAAGGAGCAAGCCTTGACGTTCGAGCCTGATGTCGTGCTTGGCGAGAAGGTGACATCGATCTCTAAAAATGATGACGGACAATTTGTGCTGCACACTTCGTCCGGTCAGACCCACTACTCCAAAACCGTTATTTTAGCCGTCGGCTACGGCATTTTTCAACCGACTAAGCTGCAAATTGATGGAGCAGAGCGATTCGAGGTTTCGAACTTACATTATACGGTAAAATCGCTGGCCCGTTTTAAAGACAAGGTTGTTCTCATCTCTGGCGGAGGGAACTCCGCCATCGATTGGGCAATTGAGCTGGAATCAATCGCGCAAAAAGTATATCTGACGTATAGGAAGGATATGTTAAACGGTCATGAGTCTCAGGTAACGCTGCTGCGTGAAAGCTCAGTTGAATGCTTGTTCAACGTGACGATAAAGCGATTGGTTGCTTCTGCCGATCATGAGCTTATTTCCAAAGTTGTGCTGCGAAGCCATGATAATGATGCCGAGACTGAATTAGAGGTTGATGAAGTCATTATCAGCCACGGTTACGAACGGGATCGGAATTTGCTGGACAATAGCGCGATGCGAATTGAGTTAGATGAAAATGGAGGAATCAATGGAACTCCAATGAGTGAAACATCTGTAGAAGGCTTATTTGCCGCAGGGGACATTTTGCACCATGAAGGAAAGCTGCACTTGATTGCTGGTGCCTTCCAGGATGCCGCAAATGCGGTAAACCGCGCAAAGCAGTACATTACGCCTGAAGCTTGGGCATGGGGTTCCGTGTCATCCCACAGTGATTTATTTACCCAAAAAAACCGGGAAATATTGAAGCATTTATATTCTAAATAAGATGAGCTTTCATTTGCTGCAATTCGAAGTATCGCCATTTTGTAACACTGTCATTTTAATATAAAAGTAAGGGGCTGACTCATAAGCCAGTAGTTTGACGATGTAATATCTTTGTTGTTCAGGTTAATAGACAAACTGCAACTGCAAACTGCACATTTAAATATTCTTCCGATCGCAATTGCTCAGGGATTCCTTTGAATCAACGAAGAAATGTCGGAATCCCTTCACAAAAACGACCGCTGACGCTTCTCCAGAATCATTTAAATGCTCCGTTTTAAAGAAATCAGCAAGAGACCAAAATCAATAACAAGCGTTGCAGAATAGCTCTCTGCAACGCTTATTTAATGCGAATTTCTTCTTATTTTCGATTGTGCGAGCTGCTTCTTCATGGAGCGACCCTCTTTTGAGTCAGCCCCTTGTAGTAGGCGTCGGAGGTAGCCTCCTGATGTTTGAAGCAAACCCCATCCATATATCGTTTGCGCTTGCAACGATCACTCTAGGCTTGGCAATGGGATGTGCAAAAGTTGTAATATTGAACAGTATGAGTTTGCTTTTGGATAACTTCATATCATCACAATCGCAAATCCCTCTTTTTAAAACACATAAAAGTGATTACGGTTAATGCGGCAATTAAGACGATTGACAAGAGAAGGAAGGAAGCCTCGAAGCCTCCGCCATACATTAAATTTTTCGCTTCGAAATATTTAAAAGGGGAGAGGTATTTTAGAAAATTCAAATGAACGTTTAAGTCGATTGCAATGGATAACATATAGGTGACCAGCAGCACCCCGGTAGATAAAGGAGCGGCCTTCTTCGGATTGTTATAGACCGCCGCAGTCGCTGATCCGATGACCAAAAACAAGAGCTGCAAAATAAACATTCCCGCCATTGTGATTGCGATATCGCCGCTTACCGATTCGCCTTTGCTGTATTTCACGACCAGGATGAGGGAGGCAACCAAAGAAACGATGTTCAATACAGCGAGATTTGCAAGCGCAGCCAACAATTTTGATAAAATCACTTTATTTTTTGAAATGGGTTTGACGAACAAAAACTCGGCCGTTTTATCCCGTTCTTCCTTCGCGATAATATTAGCGCCTATCATCGTGGCATGAATCGTTCCCATTAATACTAGGTAGACAAAGATAACGCCATAATATCCACTTGCCTTCGATAGATCAAGCGTTCCTATTCCCATAAGGGCTTGCAACGATTTTGGCATGCCCGCCATTAAATCACTCATGGATTGTCCGGAAGAGGATAGCCCTGCATATTTGCCCATACTGGAGGCAATTAAGAATATCATGCCGATACTCCAAAAAATGAGAGATTTCGAGTATACTTTCATTTCGATCCAAAATATATTCATTTCAATGCCTCCCCAACATTTAAACCGCATGGATATCCTTCCTAATGTAAACAAAATAGCTTATTAGCAGTGATATTAAGACGACTCCTGCACCAGCTAGCAAGAAAGAGGCCTCATAGCTGGAACTTCGAGAGATGGCGGCTGTGTCGAAATATTTAAAAGGAGATAGATATCTTTTCGTTTCATCATCGCCTGTTGATACAAGCATGCCGACGATGAAAAAGGTGAACACGGTTCCAAGAGAGAGCGTGAGTACGGATTTTATTTTCCGAGCGATGACCGAAATGACCACGCCTAGTGCTAGAAATATAAGCTGAACAAAAAACAGCGTGATGGTTATCATAACGAAGGTTACTGCACTGTATTCTTCTGACTTCACCTGATCTAGCATAATGTTAGCTGCAACTAAAAAGAGCACGTTTGTAGCAGCTAACGAGGTCAAAGCGGCCAAAATCTTGGATGTTAGTATGGTGAATCGCGATAGAGGTTTGGTCATAAGAAAATCCGCCGTTTTGTCTCGTATCTCCTTGGAAATGATGGACGTGCCGATATTCATGCCCTGAATGGCCCCGCACAGCGATAAATAGAGAAAGATATATGCGTAGAAGCCGAGCACCGAACCCAAGTTCTCCACTTCAAGACCGATCGCTTTCCGCACAGCTTCCGGATAACCATCCAACAGTTTTTTGAACGAATCGATATCGCCTGCAATAGACGGATACATGGACATGAACAGTACGAGCAGGGCAACCAATGATACAGACCAAATCAACGTTGATTTTCCATAAAACTTTAATTCATGCAAAAAAATATTCATCGCTGATTAGACCCCCTTTTCGTAGTAGTGCATGAAGATCTCCTCGAGGTCCGGTTCTTCGATCCATAGGTTCGCGATTTCGATTTCGGTTATTTTTTTCATGACGGTATTAATATCGCCTCTGAATAAGAAGCTTACGGAGTGTTCCATCACAGTAAGATTATTCACGCCGATTATGTTGAAAAAGGCATGTTCTGCCGTTTCTTTTGTTTCGATTTTGAATTTTTTATAATTATTTTCTTTTAACGTGCTGATCTTTTCCACCGTGACGATTTCTCCTTCTTTTATGATGGCGACTCGATCGCATAAACGTTGAACCTCGCTTAATATATGGGATGAGAACAGGATGGTTGCTCCTTTTTTATTCTCTGCCTGAAGCAGATCAAAAAATCTTTGCTGCATTAACGGATCAAGGCCGCTGGTCGGTTCATCGAGTATAATTAATTTTGGTTCGTGAAGCAGTCCTTGGACAATCCCGACTTTCTTTTTGTTGCCGAGCGATAAATCGTCGATTTTCTTTTTCAGATCAAGATCCATGATTTCAGCTAGCTCTTTAATTCGTTTGTTGCAATCCTTTTTGTAAAAGCTAGCCGAGTATTTTAAGAGGTCGATCACCTTCATATTGTCATAATAAAAAACCTCTGAAGGCAAATACCCAATTTGCTTGGCAATTTCGGGAGCAAACTCGATGCAATCTTTACCAAAAATTTCGGCTTTACCGCTAGTCGGGTAAATCAAAGATAATAAGGTTCTGATCATCGTAGATTTTCCGGCTCCGTTGGGACCGATAAATCCGAAAATTTCGCCTTCCTCCACATGAAAGCTGACGTTCGTGATTCCCCTAGATTTTCCGTACGTTTTGGTCAAATTCGTGATTTCGATTACATTCATGGCTAAACCTCCTTGTTATTATGGTTCACGATCACACTGGTTCCCGTCTTTTCATTGGAAAATGCGGCGAAAATAATAAGCTTTAGTCGGCTTGCCGTCTATAGTAAACCTGCAGACATCTTTTGTAAAACATTGGTTATTGGGTATTTGAAGCCATATCGCCATTTAAAAAGCAATACGGTCATTTGATGTATGAAAAAAGGTTTTATCACCGAAAATCTCGCTGCTGCTCATTCATACTCGTTAGTAAATAAATCTGCTTATTTGCTTAATCCTTCCGTTTACGTGTTGGCCCGTGTGCGGGCGACCGTTGACTCGATCCCGATCCTTACACGGGTCATGCTGGTCAGAACGGGGACAACGCTAACTCGTGTTGAAGATGACGGTCTTAATGGCTGGCTGTCTCTGTTCCATCGTTAATACTCGAACAGACAATCATAAATCAATTTTTATTGATGTAACGGTTGATCTAATGATGACTTTTTATTGCAAAAATCCAAAGCCATACTTACTTAAAATCTTATAAGAAATTGTTGAAATGACAGAAATTTATCTGATAGGGGGGTGCTAATATACAAATATAAATAAAAAAGAGGTGATGACATGCAATCGAAATTGGCAGCGGAAGCCATTCCCATCTCCAAAAAACGGAATTCGTGGATAAGAGCCATACAAAAGTATAAAGTGATGTACATTCTTTTATTCCCGGCATTGGTTTATTTTGCCGTATTCAAATACATTCCTTTGGCGGGAATCGTTATTGCTTTTAAAAACTACAATCTGGCTTTGGGGTTATGGGATAGTCCGTGGGTGGGATTGAAAAATTTCAAAGACTTTATTAACGGCGTTTATTTCTGGGACATCATGAGAAACACGATTATTATATCGCTGTATAAGCTATTGTTCGGTTTCTCCGCTCCCATCGCACTTGCTTTGCTTCTTAATGAGGTTCATACCCAATGGTTTAAGAAAATCGTACAAACCATTACTTATTTACCCCATTTTCTGTCTTGGGTCATTGTTTATGGATTGATGGTCGCATTATTAGCCCCGGGAGATGGCCTTTTTAATATGATTTTGAAGGAAAACGGTGTTGAGCCTATCTCCTTCCTAACGGAGCCTGCTTGGGGAAGACTGCTCGTCATCTCGTCTGAAATATGGAAGGACATTGGTTGGGGGGCGATACTGTACCTCGCCGCATTATCGGGGATTGATCCAAGCTTATACGAAGCGGCTCGAATGGATGGCGCTTCCAAATGGAGACAGCTCTGGCATGTAACCTTACCCGGCATTCGAGGGGTCGTTATTCTAATGCTCATTCTTAAATTGAGCCATATTCTGGACGCTGGTTTTGACCAAATCTTCATGTTTGCCAACAGTTTTAATCAGGAGAAGATCGATATTATCGATACATGGGTATATCGTGAAGGGTTGGAGCGTCTTAAAATTGGTTTGGCTACTGCTGTGGGATTGTTTAAAGCTGTCATCGGATTTATTTTAGTATTGGCTGCGAACAAGCTCGCCAAAAAATTCGATGGGCAAATTTGGTGAGGTGGTATGAGCTATGGTTAAGCTGACGATCGGGGAAAAGGTATGGCAATCAGCCGTTTATTTTATTTTAATTTTACTATCACTGCTTTGCTTGCTTCCCTTTTTATATGTAGTCGCTGTTTCGGTAACGCCGGAATCGGAAGTGTTAAGAAGAGGGATTGTGATTATACCAGAATCCTTTACCTTTGTAGCCTACAAAGAAGTATTCATTTCTAATGGCATAGGGCAGGCGTATAAAATAACGCTGTTCCGAACGATTGTAGGCACTGCTTTAAATGTGTTTTTTACGGTAATCGCAGCGTACCCGTTATCCAAAAAATATTTGCCGGGACGCAGTCCGTTTTTAATATTCATTGTGTTTACCATGATGTTTAGCGGGGGATTAATTCCGACTTATTTGTTAATCCGCTCTTTGGGGCTGCTGAACAGCCCATGGGTATTGATTGTTCCGCATCTCATTAGTGCTTTTAATTTAGTGATCATTAAAGGTTTTTTCGAGCAATTGCCCGCTGAGATCGAGGAATCGGCGAGAGTAGACGGCGCAAGCGAGCTTCAGTCGCTATGGAAAATCATTTTACCGCTGTCCATGCCTGTTCTCGCCACGATTTCCCTATTTTACGCAGTAGGGCATTGGAACAGCTATTTCGATGCGATTGTGTATATCAATGATGCGAACTTAATGCCGCTTCAAGTTATCTTGCGCAACATTCTGCTTAACATCGCCAATCAAAGCGCGGAATCGATTGCCAATACCGGAACGGTTAGCCAGTTCGCCGTGCAAATGGCTGCTGTGGTCGTGACTACGGTCCCGATTCTGATCGTTTATCCGTTTATGCAGAAGCATTTTACCAAGGGTATGCTCATGGGATCGATTAAAGGCTAAAAAGCAATTCTTATCTAGGTTGTTACGGGGAAACCGTGATAATATACAAACAAAGGAGAGGTCAATATGCAAAGAACAAAGATTTCATTTGCAATTCTGGCTGCTACTGTAGGTCTGGGAACGCTATTGTCTGGATGTGGGGATCAAGAAGAGGTTAAGCCGGCAGCTTCAAACAACTTAACAACCACGGATGACGCGTTTGCGAAAAAAATGAAAATTTCGATGTTTAATCAGGGCACTTTCAACGCTGCCGCTCCGATTCCACCACGTGAAGAAGACATTCAACGGCAAATGCTGGAGAAGGCGATGAACATCGACTTGGAAATGATGATTCCTCAAGCCGGGCAAGCAACAACCAAGCTAAATACGCTTATTGCAGGCGGGGATATCCCGGATTTACTTTTCTTGAAGAGTCGGTCCGATCTCGCGCAATATTATGACCAAGGCGTGCTTGCGGATTTGACGCCGTATCTGGATCAGTTCCCTGAATTGCAGAAACGTTTCAGCAGCGACTCCTGGGAGGCGATGTCCTATCAAGGAAAAACAATCGGAGTTCCGGGTTATGATAATGTAAACGGTATCAGCCGAAGCTTCTTCATCCGCAACGATTGGTTGAAAAAGCTGAATATGGAAGTGCCAACGACGCCTGACGAGCTGTTTGAGGTCATGAAAGCCTTTACAGAGAAAGACCCGGACGGAAACGGCAAAAACGATACGTACGGTTTCATCGGCGGCATGAATAAAGAGGGCAGTCTGCAAACCTATGGCTTCGATAGCTTGATGTGGATGTTCGGCGTGAATCCTCCTTCGGCCATTGAAGTGAAAGATAATGAACCGGTATACCTGTTTCTCGATCCCAAAATGAAAGAAGCGCTCGCTTACATTAATAAAATGATGGCAGCCAATGTGGTAGACCCGGATTGGGTGACGATGAACTCGCCTGATTTGTTGGACCAAAAGCTATTTAAAGGTAAAATCGGCTTCATGATCAGGGATGCGCGCAGGCTGGAGCCGGACTATCAGCAGAAAATGAAAGAAATTAGCGGAGAGGTGCCGGAATGGATCGTGATACCTCCAATGATAGGGCCTTACGGCGATCAAATCGTAGAGAGAAAATCGTTCCAAGGCAATTCATGGGCCATATCCAAGAAAGCGGATAAGGACAAAATCATTCGGATCTTATCCTTGCTGAATTATCTCTTTACGGACGAAGAAGCCTATCCGAATTTCGCATACGGCATCAAAGGGATTCATTGGGACGTGGTGGACGGCAAGATCAAAAATAAAACGTCCGAATTATCGAAGGAAATGAAAGAAAAGTACCTATGGGTCGATCATTACAGAATGCCGCGCCACGGTGACGATGCCGAGTACTTCAGCTTCCAGAATCCGAAGACGGCAGAAGCTTTCGTGAACAATCAGAAATATGTGGGGCCAACGCTGCCTGGAAACTTATTGACCGCAGATCCTAGCGATACCTTGGCAGCTGACCGCACGCGTTTCATTAATGAAAGCTTAGTCAAATTTATGACGGGAAAAGACCCTCTCTCCAACTGGGATCATTTCCTCCAAACGTTGGATACCAAGTTTGACATGCAGACGTTTAAGGATACGGCAGTCAAGCAATTTAAAGAAGCCGGTTTAATCAAGTAAATGAAGCGAAGAGAGTGGCTATTAATAGCCCCTCTCTTTATTGTCATTTTAATAAGAACGTAAAAGGAAGATGATCCCTGCGAATGCGAAGAAGAATCAGCTTGCCATTAAAACTATTTTTTATCGTGTTTGCGTTTGTATTAGGCTGCATAATCCTGATTAGCCAATTATCCTATCGCTATGTCCAAAAGGAAATAAGAACCAACGACATCTTCTACACCAACCAAATTCTTGACAAGGTCGATCAGTATTTCACTGTTAATTTTGCCTCCTTCCAGACGATCCTGTTCTCGGTCGAAACATCGGTGAACGCCAACATCGACAATACGGAAGTCATCAAAGAGCAATTAAGAGAGCTATATGAACTCAACAGTAATTACGTCAGTAATATTTATTTGATCAAAAACGACTTATCCATCGTAGGCGGAAGCACGCCTACCCGCATATTCGATGAGCCTTTAGCGGAAAGAGAGCCTTTATTTGATGCGGCCAATAAGAACAGAAGGACAACCTTTGTCAGTGATCCTTACAAATCCAAGTATTCCGGCTGGACCGTTACGATGGTTCGATATCTGAACGGCGCTCCGTTTCCGATGGCCATTGCCGTTGATTTGGATCTAAATGCCATTGAAGAAACCTTGTTCAAGATTAATAAACAGGAACAAATGAATTTGGCTCTGATCACCGCATCAGGTAAGATCATTGCTGGATTTTCGGAAAATAGAGGACCGTTGAATATTCATGATCATACGTTTTCAATCGGGGAAACATCAGCGGAACAAATTTTGGATAGGACAGAAACAAACCTTCAACTGCATACCAAGGATGGCCTGCCGGTCTCCATTCTGAAAAAACCGACGGAGAAATTCAATTGGACCATCATCTCAGTCAACGATGAATCACGCTTGAAAGCCGCGCTGACCAGATTGGAAACCTATTATATCGAGCTTCTAGCGGCAGGTCTTCTCTTAAGTTTGTTCATTTCCTTTTTTATTGCCAAGTACATAAGGACTCCGCTTTATGCACTCAAATCAAAAATGAAACGGGTGGAACAAGGCATCCTCACGACTGCGATAACGATTAACCGAAACGATGAGTTCGGAGATCTTTCCCGAGCCTTCGACCGTATGCTGCAGCAAATTGTGGAATTGATTCGGCGAGCGGAGCTGCATAATGAGCTTGAGCGGAAGCTGGAGATTCAAGTGCTGCAGTCACAAATCAACCCTCATTTTCTGTATAACACGCTGGGTTCGATCAGCAATGTCATACGTCTCGGACAAATAGAGAAAGTAGATGTGGTAATCGGTTCGCTCATTTCTTTATTGGAATACGGGATAGATGACGCTTCAGAGAAGGTATCACTACGCCAGGAATTACGAAATGTAGCAGACTATATCGAGATCCAAAATATTCGATATAACAGACATTTCCACCTAATTGAAAATATCGAAGCAGAGTTAATGGATTTTCCGGTTTTTCGAATGCTGCTGCAGCCCCTTGTGGAGAACAGTATCTTCCATGGCTATAACGGAGGCGGGATCGAAGGCCCTATTACAATTCATGCGTACAGGGAAGGCGGCATCGCCATCATAGAAGTCATCGATCAAGGCGAGGGAATTCCAGTGGATAAAATAAAGCATATCTTAACTTCAGAACCGGGTGATGTGGAAGTAAAAAGAAAAAGGATCGGTTTAAATAACATTCATGGCCGAATAAGACTTCACTACGGTGAACAATTCGGGCTCCAAATCAATAGCATACCTAAGGAAATAACCCGTGTACGCGCCATATTCCCGGTAGACTTGTTAAAAGGAGATGCACAATAGTGAGAAACTATACCTGCTTCATTGTTGACGATGAAGACCTGATCATTCAAAGATTGGAATTGTTTTTTAACGAGCTCTCCCAAAGGGATAGGCGATTTGTTCTAGTGGGGAAAGCGAATAATGGGCTTAATGGAATCGAAGAGATTTTAAAGCTTAAGCCGGATATCGTCATATCCGATATCGTTATGCCGCGAATGGACGGAATCTCCATGATTGAGCAGCTAAAGCCGGTGCTCCCCCATACCCAATACATCCTTTTGACCGCCTATTCATCCTTTGAATACGCCCAGCGTGCTATTCATGCCAACGTATTGGAGTACATTGTTAAGGTTCCACTGAGGGAAGCGGATTTGGATCGGGCCCTTGCTAAGGCGGCTGGTATTCTCAATGAGGTTAAGAAAAAGGAAGCGGAATTTCAATCGTTAAACGTATCCGTGCTTGAAAATAAATATAGAGTCCGCAAGCAATTTTTTAACGAGCTTATCCGAGGTGAAATCCCTTCCCATCGGGCATCGGATTTTGCCAATCGCATGCAGTTCCATTTCTTTCAAGCCAACTATTGCTGCTTCATCGTGGAAATGAATACGTATGAAAGTTTCCGGAACGAATACACAGCCGCTGATCAAAGCATCTTGAAATATGCGATTACGAATGTAATCGAAGAAACGGTGATGATTGGTGGAAGCGGCGTAGCGGCGGATCTGTCCGATAACCGTTTTATTGGCTTTCTTTCCTGGGAGAATAGCCGCAGTGACATGGAAACGGAGTATGCTTGCCAATCCTTGGGAGGGCAGATCGTCTCTCATTTGCAGCAATATTTGAATCAACGGGTATCCGTCGCTTTCGGAGGGCTGCACCGAGGCTGGGAATCGATCAAACAAGCGTACACGGAAGCTAAAAATGTGAGTGAGGATTTCTATTATCATACGGAAAAAGTAGTAAAAACGCCTATGCATCGGTTCCAATACCATAATGACAAAAAAGCGGATTTTCAGCAGAAATTAGCTGATTTTCTTTTATGGATAAAAAGGAAGGTTGCCAAGGAAGAGCTGGACAATGCGTTCGCCGACCTGAACCAATTTGTTACGGAGCATAAAATCCATAAGTCCATCATGGCGCCAATGCTTCGCGATTTGTACAGAGACATTACGATGAAGTTTAAACCGGGGAACAAGCTGGCAGCGGAAGTGGCGGAATTCCCAATGGAATTTATGGCCTTTCAGGAGCAGCTTGCCTATATTGGCGACTTCACATTCGAATACGTGCACGCTGGGCAAATATTGCATCGTGCAGAAATTATGAGTGCCATGCAGTTTATAGAGAAAAACCTGAAACAGCGCTTGACGCTGGAGGCGATTGCCGAGGACGTGAATTTGGCTCCGTCTTATTTTAGCAGCTTGTTCAAAAAAACGATGAACGAGGGCGTGATTAGCTACATTAACCGTAAAAAAATCCAATTATCACTCGAGCTGCTAAATGTGCAGGATTATTCTCTATTGGAATTGTGCGAGGAAGTAGGCATCGTCAATGAAGGCTACTTTTGCAAACTATTTAAAGAATATACGGGTGAGACACCTAAGCAATACCGGATCAAAATGACACGGTACGAATCCAAATAAAGGCTGCAAAAAATATATGATTTTTTCGCGAAATCATGTAAAAAAAAGGGGACCAAAAGACTTACCATGATAGAAGGATCTAATCATGGAGGTTATCAAAATGGAGATTATACATGCAGATGTAACCGTCGTAGGCGGAGGTATTGCTGGGATTTGCGCTGCCATAGCTGCCGCACGCCAAGGGCTAAAGGTATCGTTAGTTAATGATCGACCGGTGCTTGGGGGAAATGCGAGCAGCGAGGTCCGGGTTCATATCAACGGGTCGGCCTATCTCGGAAACAGTCCATCCTATTATGCACGCGAGGGAGGGTTGGTGGAAGAACTCAAGCTGAAGATCTTTCACTATAATCCGTTATACAACAAGAAGCTTATGCTTTCGCTTTCGGATATGGTATTGCTCGACATGGTTTATGCTGAGCCTGACATTTCCTTATTCCTGAATACATGCGTGCATGAAACGGGCATGGAGAACGGCAGAATTACATGGGTAGAGGGCATTCAGCTCGCTTCCGAAAGAAAATTCCGATTTGAAAGCCCAACCTACATCGATTGCTCCGGCGACGGCATTGTCGGATATCAAGCAGGTGCTCACTTCCGATGGGGAAGAGAGGCGAAGCATGAATACATGGAGGAGCTGGCTCCTGAAGCGGCGGATCATTACACCATGGGCGATACGATTCTGTTTCAAGCCCGTGACGTGGACTATTCCGTTCCTTACAAAAGGCCTGGCTTTGCGTATGATATTGCGAAGCTGCCTTTTTTCGATAGTATCAGAAAAGGCTTAAACCATCGGTCTTTTCCAAGGAAAATCAACGGGCTTGGCGGATTGTGGTGGCTCGAATACGGCGGGCATATGGATATTATCAAAAATAATGAAGACATCGCATTGGAACTGCGGAAGTTGGTTTACGGGATTTGGGATTATATCAAAAATAGCGGCGAGTTTGATGATGTGGACAATCTCATTTTGGATTATGTATGCCCGATTCCGGGGAAACGGGAATCAAGGCGGTTTATAGGGGAGCACATGCTGTCTCAGAACGATCTTACGGCAAAGCCTCATTTCGAGGATGCTGTATCCGTCGGAGGCTGGTATATGGATCTGCATGCAAATAAAGGCATCTATGATGAGGGTCCGGCTACAGCGTGGAATTTCGTGCCGGGCTTGTATAATATCCCTTTCCGCAGCTTGTTTTCACGTAATATACCTAATCTGATGTTCGCAGGCCGCAATATAAGCGCTACCCATGTGGCTTTCGGATCTACAAGGGTCATGGCAACCTGCGGCTGCATGGGGCAGGCGGTAGGAACGGCTGCTGCGTTATGCTTGAAATACGACGCAGACCCCGCGGACATAGTCAAAGCCCATATGTGTGAGCTTCAAGCGCAGCTGCTACGGGACGGGCAAACGATTGTGGGGCTTCAAGAGGAGTTGGATCCTTATTTCGCCGACGGATTAACGATTCGTGCCTCGTCTCAGCGCAGCTATGATAATTTTCATCCAACCGAAGAGATTTCCTTGGAGAAAGCGTTATGTTTGGTTTTGCCGATTCAGACATCGACGGCTGAAAGCGTGCGGATCAAAATTAAAAACAGATCCGAGCATCCGGAAACGTTGCAGGTTAAGCTGTTTGGCGGGGATCGGAAGGAAAACTATATTCCCGCCAGCGAACTGAAAGACTATCGTTTGGTTATTTCTGCCGGTTACGATGACTGGATTACGCTGGACCTGAGCTGCAAGAAGCCGGCTGACGATAAAATCTACATCGTACTGGAAGGTGCTGCGGGCCTTGCCGTATACGGCAATGGAGAGATGATGACCGGAGCGGTCAGCTTTCAATATAGGCCTGAAGTGCCGGCTAAGCTGAAGAAGCTGAATAAGAGCATTTGCTTCAAAGACCTGGTGCCATCCCAAGATATGTATAACCCTAAGAATGTCGTCAACGGCTTCTCCAGGCCTTATGGCCTGCCGAATGGTTGGATATCTGAACGTACGGAAGGACGGGAATGGTTGGAATTGTGCTTTGCAAGCCCCAAAGATGTAGAGGAAATCCATCTTGTGTTCAATTCACGGCTGGATTTGGAGCATTTCGACGATCCGATCGAGCACCTTATCCAAGACTATGATGTGACCATGACCTTTGAAGACGGAACTGAGAGTGAAATCATCATCCGCGGAAATTATCTCACGTTGAATAAACATAAGGTGGATGCTGAACGCGTAACCCGAATCCGAGTTCAACTCAGCGCAACCTATGGTTCTCCTTATTATGAAGTGTTTGCTATAAAATGCTTTGCGCCGAAAATAATAAGCGAGGGCAGGTGAAGCCGCGATGAAGGAATTATTCCCTCGAAGAGGGCTGCCTAATGTCATTCCGAAGTTGGAAAACGGGGAAACCGTGACAATCGTCTACTTTGGCGGCAGCAATACGCGTTCTCAAGGATACAGGGTCATGACGGGAGATTGGCTTCAAGGGAAGTATCCCCTTGCGGAAATTCGCTCCGTGAACGCAGGCATTGATGGGACAGGATCGGACCTAGGCTGCGCCCGCTTGGAGACCGATGTGCTGCGTCATCAGCCTGATCTCGTGTTTGTTGAATTTGTAGGCAACGATGGCGGAGTCCCCGAATCCAAGGCTCGGATCGAAGGAATTGTCCGTCAGATCCGCAAGCGAAGCCCGTTTATCGATATTCTGTTCGTTTACACGCTGAAGGAGCGTGATGTGGCCTTATTTCAATCCGGCGAATACCAGAAGGGTGCTCTTATGCAGGAGGAGGTGGCCGATTATTACGGTATTCCTTCCATTCATCTAGGCGTAGCGGTCAGTCAACTGGTATCCGAGGGAAAGCTCATTTTCACTGCAAGGGCTGATCAGTCCCGTCCGGGAGCCGTTATTTTTACGCATGATTCGGTCCATCCCACAATTCCCGAGGGTCATCAAATTTACACGGATACGATTACCCGGTCATTTGAGAAAATAAGCGAGCTTCGCTATCATCAGGAAAGCTTGGAACATCACTTGCCTCACAATCCGTTGGTTCCGGCTAATCCTTGGGAGTACGCATCCATGCTGCCGCTGGATCGTTTTGCTCATTTTTCGGAAGGCTGGTCTTACATGACCCCCGATGATTTTGCTTTAGTGCGCGAGTACAATTGGTTGTTCCCCGGCCTATGGCGAGCAGTCGATCCTGGAGAATCTATAACGTTGCAATTCGAGGGGACCCAAATCGGGTTATTCGATATCGGGGGTCCGGATTCCGGCAGATTGAAGGTGTCGGTTGATGGAGGTTTACCCTTCATTATCGATCGATTCACACCCTATAACGATCATAATCGAAATCAATATGTTTTCTTGCCGGAGCTTCCGAATGGGAAACATACGGTTCGCTTCGAAGTGGATCACGAGAAGACAGACAAAGCGGCCGTATTTGAGGCAAGCGGCAATGAACGGAGCATGGAACATGCTCGGCAGCATCCAGCTTGGTATGATCAAACGGTCATTCAGCTCGGGAAGCTGTTAGTGGTGCAGCCGCCATTATAACGGATCATTAGGCTTTGTCTACTTGGAGGACCTACATTCTATCTGACTGCAATCGTGCGGTCATTTAGGATGTAGGTTTTTGCTTGCTTAAAATCTTATAAGAAATTGGTGAAATGAAAGAAATTTCCTGGCGAGCTGACATGCTATGATAAAAACGACAGAGCGGTATAGTCAGAAGGATCAGGCTAATTGCTTCGTCGCGACCATTCGAGCAAAGGGGGCATTATTATTTTGGAAGCGTTATCATTAAAAGGAGAGGCTGTGAGTGGATTGGTCAAAGGTCTGGTCAAAAGGAAGCTGTTTTTCTTTATCGTTTTCATCGTGACGATAGTAGTTCCTTTCAGCCTAGTCGGAATAAGGACCGCTTATGCGGAGACCTTGCCTTATCGGACGATTATCATCGATGATGGGAGCATTACGATCAATGATGTTGTGACACCTGATGCGGGTAACGAGAACAATGGCTATTCGGCTCCGAATTGGACCACAAGCACAGGGGTGAAGGGGTATGATCATTCCAGCTCCAAATATACGAGTACGGCAGGCAGAACGATAACCTGGAATCCACGCTTGGAAGCAGGCACGGCGAAAATATCGTTATACAAGCTTAACTGGGAGGATAAGGCTGATAGCAATGTGAAAATCGAAATCGTTCATAATGGAACGACTGATGTATTATTTGTGGATCTGAGACCTTCCTTTGGCGATCCTGCGGGATGGGTTGATTTGGGAGAGTACTATTTTTCCGGGGTTGGTGAAGAATTCGTTAGATTGACCCGGTCTACCGGCACTTCGAGCACGATACTTACGCGTGCTGATGCGGTTAAGTTCGAAGGAAACATACAGCAGAAACAGCCACATAAGACGATCATCATTGATGATGGAAGCCTGACGATAGATAATCTTGTCACGGTTGATGCAAGCAATGCGAGTAACGGGTTCTCCGCTCCTTATTGGACCACAAGCGCGGGAGTGAAGGGATACAATAATTCCAGTTCCAAATATACGGACGCCGTAGGCAGAAGCATCACATGGAATCCGCGCTTGGAAGCAGGGACGGCGAGAATATCGTTCTATAAGCTTGATTGGGCGGATAAAGCGGATAGCAATGTAAAGATTGAGATTGTTCACAACGGGATTACGGATGTTTTATTTATGGATCTTAGGCCTTCGTCGGGTCCATCGGTCGGATGGGTAGATTTGGGGGAGTATGAATTCAGTGGCGATGATTCCGAATTTGTCAGGCTGACCCGGACGCAGCCTACGACGGGCACGATCATTACTCGGGCCGATGCGGTCAAGTTTGAAGGGAATATCCGGCAGCAAGCACCGCCGTTGCCACCGCTGCGGAGCCGCACATTAGCGAACCTTAGCTACACGGAAAAAGGCAGCATCGAAAATGAAAACTATAAGGCGACGTTCTATGAGGCAGCATGGGATGGAGGCAAATCCATCGTTCGTGACATGTTCTACAAAAATGCTGACACGGGAAACTGGATGCCAATCAATAATGTGGCGGAAAGGCTTGAGGAGCAATGGGTTTTATTGGATGGGAATGCGGGGAGCCGCACCAATTACTACGATACGATGAACAAACGCTGGATAACGTTTGACGGGATCCATTTTCCCGATAGCAACACGGCGGTATTAACTGATTCTTTGCATGAAAGTGATTATGATTTTGAAGTAAACTGGTCCATGGCAGGGGATAAACCAGATGTTTCCTTCGCCTTCACGCCTCGCCGCGATGGCAATTATGTCATTGGATATCAGTCCTTCACGACTGAGCTAATCTCCGGCGTCAATGAAGTGTTAAATGGATTCAGGTCGCATGCAAAAATGGTAGGGACGGTAGAATCAACAAGCTTGAGGGAGCTAAGCGCTCCGATGAGTCTGGTGGAGAAAACTGACGGTGCGGGGAATCCTTTGACGTATGGGATATTTGCGCCTTCGGAAGAGCTTCCGGTTGAATTTGAACCAACGGGAGGCGTTACGAAGCAACGGCTTGGCATGAGCCTTGTCAACAACGAAGGCAGCGTACAGCCAATCCTTTATGCCCCTCAGCTGGGAACTTATTCGCAAATGACCGCAGAAAGCACCTATCAATTTCATATGGGGCTAATCGCCGAGCAAAGCAATCTTTATGAATCCTACGCGGATATTCTTCGCAATGAGTACGGTTATTCGGCATACAGGGAAAATGTATCAGACCAGTCGCTTACCGACGCGATTTTCAATATGATCGATTTGCTTAAAATAGAGCCTCAAGGGGACGACTCTGTTCAGTTTGTCCCGTCGCCTAGCGGGTGGTGGAGCCGTGCCAAGGGCTTTATTGATATCGAAAACGAGGATAGCGTTCGAACAAGCTCGAACGCGGTTCTTTTGGGGGCTTACTATTTGACCGGGGATGACCAGCTTTACGATACGAGAGCATTGCCGTCCGTCCAGTATGGCGTTTCGCGAAATGGGATCGGTTGGTCGCCGACGCAGAAGAAAGTGTACGGCGTGCCTTCGTTATGGAAAATGGCCACCTTGCCGTTCGATGTCTCAAGTGTAGCCGCTGTCAATCAGATGATGGGCACTTCGGCAGGAATCGGGGCGCTGGCAAAGGAAGAATACCTCGTGCGCGATCCTGACCAGAAAGACCGGGGTCCTGTCATTCAGCCCCTGATGATGTATCGCATGACGGGGGAGGCGCAGTATTTACAGGCTGCCAAGCATGCAGCCGACAGCTATATCCTGCAGCATATCGATACTCCTGAATCCGTCGATGTGAGCAAAAATGAGTTCATCTATTATTACGGCAAGCTATGGATGGAGATTTTGGAGCTTTATGAGGAAACTCAGGACCCCAAATACTTGAATGCCGCATATAAGGAAGCTAAAAGGTATGCCACCATGTTCGTTGCCCGTCCAGTTCCTGAAGGTACTGTTACGATTCCGCAGCCCGAGACGTATAATTACGCGGAGTCGTTCCATTGGCCGGAAAGCGGGAAATACCAATATCCGAGGAGCAAGCTCCCAGAGGACGTAGCCGGAGGCGTACAAGCGGATAGTTGGCTGGTTTCACCGAGCGGATTGACGTTTGAGGCCGGAAGCACAACCGGCTATTATCGGATGAACGCTCAGGAAGCGCCGTTCATGCTGAGATTGTCGCTCTATACAGGCGATAAACTGCTGCAGGATATTGCTCATAATGCGGTTATTGGACGGTATTCCAGCTATCCGGGATATTATTATAAGGGCTTTGCCGTTAGCCAACTTGAACCGAATTTCCCTCTGGAAGGCCCAAGCGGGGCTACATCCATTTATTATCACCATATTCCGGGGCAGCTCGGGCAAACGATGGATTATTTGATCAGCGAACAATCATTGAAATCGAACGGGAGCATAACATTTCCTTCCGTATTCGAAACGAATTTTTTATGGTTCAAATATCACCTTTATGGCAATAAACCGGGTCAGTTCTACGGTAATTCCAACGTCTGGCTCTGGATGCCCAAGGGGATTATCCAGACGAACGATCCTCAATTGAACTGGATAACGGGAGAGAGCGGGGATAAATTCTACATCGGGCTGAGCAATGCATCGTCCGATGAAGTTCAGACTTCGATTGAATTGAATGCGCAAATCATTGGGTTCAACCCGGCACAGGATTATACCGTAACCATCATCCGCGATAACGGGACTCCTGAACAAGCGGTTATGAGCGGCGGAAGCATTCAAGCTACGGTATCAAGCAAGGGAATAACCGCTATCATTGTAGAGGGACTTAATATTGACGTGCCACTGCATCAGGTAAGAACGGCCGATGCATCGGATGCAAGCTATTTCTTCGATATCCACAGTCCAATCGATGCGGTTAAAGGCATGCTGATCGTCAAACCAGACGAAACGGTTTATGATGCTTATGTGCAGGCAAAAACAACGAAACCGGCGACAATCCATTATTCTTTAGATGGCGGGGCTACGTATACGACCATCCCGGATACGATTTATCCGATGGAATGGTCGATACGGGTTAACGATTTATCCCAAACCTTCACTTATTACGTGGAATCGGACGGGAAACAGACTCGCAAGCGGACACTCTATCTGCCTGATCAGGTAACCACAGCTCCAATTCAACCCGATTGGCAGGACAGTTCATCTATCATTGTGGATAATACGGAGGCTGAGACAGAAGGCGTGTGGATTCGGGATACGACGGCTAACGACTACTACTATGATAACTATGTGTATGCCAAATCGACGGCCGGCACAGCGACAAGCAGAATGAAATGGCGGCCGGAGCTGCCGGTTAGCGTTACTTACAGCGTGTATTACAAGCTTCCGCAAATAACCGCTGTGAGTGAAAATTGGGCAACGAACGCCTCATTTACCGTTTATTATAGCGGGGGCTCCGAGACGGTTACCGTTGATGAGAGCGCGGCGAATGGTACTTGGGTGCACCTAGGGGATTATCCTTTTGCCGCAGGCGATAGCGGGTACGTGGAACTAACCAACAAGGCCAACAAGTCACGGGTAGTTGCCGATGCGATCATGTGGGTGGACCCGAGCAGTATGCCTCAATTGGAGTCTGCGGTGATCCTGTCCGATCTGAACGAGCTCCAGATGACCCAAACCGCACAACTGAGCGTAACCGGGTATTTGGATAATGGTTTAATCGGTGATTTATCACAGGCAAATGTGCAGTATTTCGTTGATCGTACGGATCTGGCCGAAGTGGACGGCAGCGGTAGGTTGACCCTTCTGAATCTCGATGGGGAAACGGATCGCATTGAGCTATGGGCCACGGTCACGATTGACGGAGTGACCTTAACAACACCGCGTTTGACCATCACGATAAAGGACCTAACGGTTATCGTCGACAGTACAAATACAGCTGGGCTATACACGACAGAAGGGTCTTGGAGTCAAAGCAATTTAGCCGGATACAAAATCGGTGTTAAGTCCCGCTACTCTACCGTTCAAGGATCATCAGCGACGTGGAAAGGCCAGTTTCCAGAGGGGAGATACACGGTCTCCATCTACAAGCTCGTCCATACGACGGCAAACGATAATCATGTCAAAGTGGAAGTGAAGCATCAGTCGGGTACCGAGGTCACCTATATCGATGCAACAGTCGGCTCATCGGGTTGGGTTAATCTAGGAACGTTCGACTTTACGGGAGATGGCAGCGAGTATGTTCGTTTGACCAGGGTTACTCCGACAACGGTAGACCCTCCAACGCTCCCTGCCGATATGATCTATACGAGGGTTGATGCAGTCAAATTCGAACGGCATTCCGTTAGTCCGGAGCTGCCTGCGAATGAGTCGCCAGGTAAACCGACACTTTCGAATAATAGCGGCGCCGCAACAGGCTTACATGATGGCAATTATGAAATCGCGATGAATATGTGGTGGGGAAACAATGGCTCACTTTATAAGTTGTACGAGAATGGCCAATTGATTCAAACGAAGTCATTGCCCATTGTTTCGCCAGCTGCCCAGACTTCCATTGTTCCAATTCAAGGCAAGCCAAATGGAAGCTATGTGTATACATGCGAGCTATCGAACGGGTATGGATCGACTCCTTGTGATCCCCATACCGTCACCGTGGCTGAGGCGAATCCCGGAAAGCCCGTGTTGTCGAGCGACAACTGGGATCAAGATGGGAACTACACTGTTACGGCAAATATGTGGTGGGGCACAAACGCAGCACAGTATCGATTATATGAAAATGACGAGCTTATTGAAACGCAATCTTTATCTTTACACTCACCAAGTGCCCAATCAGCAAATACACATATTTCGGGAAAAGCACCTGGCATTTATCAATATCGCGGCGAGTTTATGAATGGAAGTGGAACAACGGTAAGCGATGTTATACAAATTATTGTAAAATAACCCTAAGAGCTGAGTGGATGAGAACGATCCATTCGGCTTTTTTTCTTGAAACTTAGTACTGAACGATGCAAAATGCTGGTGAAACGATGATGTAAGTAGACCGAGCATCTTCGGGATAAATAACATCTCATACAACAGTTCAGCATTTCAATTATGGGAGTGCTGGAGATGACAGTTGAACAAGCACTGGATAGAACCAAGATAACTGAATCATTTTTACGAAGAGATGAATTTTATTTAGCAAATTAGCTCTAAGGAGTCATGTGTACGTGAGTATCAATAAGAGACAATATAAGTAAATGGCCAATTCACTAGATCTAGTTGTCTAGCATCAAGAGATGTTGGCTGGAAATGGATCTGAGAAGGGATTCAGGCAGAACATCATTAGAAGTCATACAAAGGAAGAAGGTCGAAACTTCATGACGCAGCAACCCGTACGCATCCTAATTGTAGATGATCATCCTCATGCAAGAGAAGGGATGAAGACAATACTCAGCGAGGATTCCCTGTTTGAAATTGTGGGGGAAGCTTCAAATGGAGAAGAAGCCATTTATTGGACGGAACAAGCTATGCCGGATATGATTTTGATGGATATTAACATGAAGCAGATGGGAGGACTTGAAGCAACAAAGAAAATCAAAGCTAAGTTTCCTTACGTAAAAATAGTAATGGTCACGGTGTCTGACGATATTAGTCATTTATTTGAAGCGTTGAAGAAAGGTGCTCAAGGCTATTTACTCAAAAATTTAAACCCGAGTGCATGGCTTGAATATTTAAGGGCCGTTGCTATTGACGAGACGCCTATGTCTCAAGAACTCGCACAGCGTATATTAAGTGAATTTTCTCAGCTTGAGAGGCCAAAGACGGAAGAGTCCCCCTTAACGACAAGGGAAAAAGAAATATTATCTCTGGTAGCCAAGGGGATGTTGAATAAAGATATTGCTGCACAATTAATTATTTCCGAGCATACGGTTAAGAACCATTTGAAAAACATCCTGCAGAAGCTTCATTTGGAAAATCGTGTTCAGCTTGCTAGATATGCCTATGAACAGGGATACTACCAAGTGTAGACGAAATGCAGCACGAGCCTCTTCAGAAGATGAGGCTTGTGCTGTTTTTTCGTGTGAGTTTCACTTAAATGACCCCAACCAATTGGTTATATTCACAATTTCTTCTTCTGTCAGACGACCTTCGTAACCAGGCATTCCTCCACCGCCATGAACAATCTGGTTATATATTTTTTCTCTGCCAAGTTTGGCTCCAACCTGATTGAGAGCTGGTCCCATCGCTCCTTGGTACTCATCACCATGACAATGCATGCAGTTGCTTTTGTAAATGGATTCCGCTTTTGAAGCATTTACCGGTGTTTCTGGGATGGATGCGGGAGAATCCATTTGAGAAGCCTCTTCCTTTGCAGGGAGGTTGAACAGAAGCAGAATTACAAATAAAAAGCCCGCAATACCTAATACGATTGACATGATCCACTTCTGCATGAAAAATCCCCTTTACGATATAATCCTATTTACTCTACAATTTGCAGGATGAGTTAACTATGGCTCGTTTGATTCCGACTTAATAGGTGGCTCTCCGTGCAGCGTTTTATTAAAAATACTACTCAGGTTTTTTCTTTTAATAGCGTATTTATGTCCTTTAAAATAAGGGTGTTATCCATTTCTCCACCCATGCGATATACCTTTCTAATCTGCTGCTTGGCATCTACAAGCATGAGAGAGGTGACCGTATGAACAAATTGATTATCATCGAGTTTTTGAATGCCAATTCCGTATTCTTTAGCCTTTTCAATCGTATAGGCCTCGTCACCGCGCAACAGCCTCCAACCCGACTGATCAATCCCCATCCTCTGTGCATAAGATTGAAAAACTTCAGGAGTATCCGTATGGGGATCGAAGGTAATGGCAACAAGCTGCACTTTGCTTCCGAAGCTTTCTTGCTTTTTTAATTCATCCTGAAGCAAAACCATATTATACGTGGTAGCTGGGCAAATGTCAGGACAGCTCGTAAACATAAATTCAATAAGCATGATTTTACCTAGGTTTTCTTTCAGTTCAAAATTGGACCCGTCTAGCTGTTGCAAGGTAAAGTCTGGAGCAGCTTTCACGATAGGGAGCCGGGCGTCCGAGTTTTGAGAAGTAACAAATAAATAAGTCGCCAAAGTTAGAACTAAAATGATGACCGCTATTAGAAATGGATTTACTTTCTTTACTTTCATGAAGGGATCTCCTTCTGAGAAGCTGACGTATAAGACTGTGCCAGCTTATCCTGTAAGATGTTATCCTCTTGAACTAGCTTTGCTCCATTTAACATCACATAGGCACCTCCTGCTAGAAATAACCCGCCTAAAATAATCCAATACAGCATATTGTATTTCTCCTTTCTGAATCTGTTGATTTGTTCTTCTTATTATAAAAGGAAATATTGTGGAGCATTAATGGCTCGAACGAGCTATTTCGTTGCTATTTGTGACAATTAAATTCGGTTAATGGCTCTTTCGAGTCATTCGGATAAATGTATACCTTTGTTAAAATAAATCCAGTACATTTTTGAAAGAAGGTGAAGAATTGCGAAGAATGATTATAACGCTAAGTGTGATGTTCTTCATTCTCAGTTGCCTCGCTGCTTGCTCAGCCTCTCCTCCGGCTACGATTGACCCGGCAGCCATCGATGCACAATTGACAACAGATCCGAATGAACCCGTACATGGATCACCTATAAACCTATCTGCAGAATTCACAGGAGGAAAGCTATCGAGCTCCTCTGGTATGACTTTTGAAGTTCGAGTCGATGGAGATCCCGTGTTGATTGAGGCAAAGAAAGAAGGAGAGAATGTATTTAGTGGTGCGTACACATTTGCAAAACCAGGCAATTATGAAGTTTACTTGCATCTGTATACCGGGGACATCCACCTAACGAAAAAGAAACAGGTAGAGGTGCAATGAGAGTAGTGCAGCAATTAATTTGTGTTTTCATTTTGATAGTGATTCCTACTATGATCGGAGCAGGTATCGTTGAAGCAGAAGAAACGCCGAGTCCTTTGCAAGTATTAATTAATGAAGCGCATGCAGGTGACATTCTTCACATACCTGCCGGAACTTACGAGGGACCCCTTGTCATTGATAAGCCGTTGCAGCTGGTCGCTGAGACTGAAGCAGGTACTATGATTAGAAATACATCAAATAAACCTGCGCTGCAGATTAATGCGAATAACGTTTCAATTGTTGGATTGACCATCTTAGATGAGACAATCAAAAAACAGCCATCCATTTTAGTTCAAGCAAATGATGTTTTACTTGATGATTTGCAAATACGAACCGGTTCCTTCGGAATTAAGATGAGGAAGGCGAATAACGGCAAAGTTCTAAACACAAGAATTGACTGGGTAGGTGTCGTTCAGAATCGGCCGCTTAAACTCTCAGACAAGGGAAATGGAATCGATTTGTATGAATCACATGGCAATTATTTTGCGGGAAATCGGATTTCTTCTATGCATGATGGCATCTATATGGAGAATAGTGATCGAAATATAATCGAGGATAATCAGTTTGAGCTGCTTCGCTACGGTGTTCATTGCATGTATACGAAAGGCACGGTGATTCGTAACAATATCGGCAATCTGAATATAACCGGGGCTATGATCATGGCGGTTCGTGATGTTGAGGTTTCTGGCAATCAATTTACCAAACAAAGTGAGAATGTAAATTCTCAAGGAATTCTGTTATTTGACGCACATCACACTACAATCTCGGGCAATCATGTCGAAGGTAATCGTGTAGGGCTTTATGTAGAACAATCAACAAATAACAAAATTGAAGACAACGCTGTAATTGGAAATTTTATCGGCATACAACTGCTAGATGCTGAAGACAATGACATTCATGAAAATCAGTTTGCAGGTAATGTTGCTAGTGCGGAAGCAAGAAACAGCATAGGAAATCAACTTGAAGCAAATTACTGGGACTCCTTTCAGGGCATTGATACGAATGGGGATGGCAAAAGTGATACGGCATATGCGATTAATCCTTTTTTCCAAAGCCTAGTGAAAGCTAGACCTGGCTTTCAATTGTTTTTCCAGTCGCCGGGTATGGTTTTTCTAGAAGACCTGTATCAATCAGATAGACAATCGTGGTCAACGGACACGTCGCCGTTGATGCAGCCCAATGGGGAGCTGAAATTTGTTTTACCGACACAAACTTTGCGGAATTCGGCGGTAGTTGGCGCTGGATTACTTAGTGTGGCTTTTTATTTCATATACGTGGGGGTAAGAAAAAAATGAAGACGAAACGATTTGGTACAGCACTATTTTTGGTCATGATAATATTGTTGGTAAGCGCATGTGGAGCGAAGGAATATAAGCCGGAAGCGATTAATGAAGAGGTGGACAAATGTGTGATTTGCAATATGGCGGTGAAGGATGATCCTTACGCGACCCAAATTATTACGACGGATGGTCAATCCTTGAAATTCGATGATATTGGCTGTATGAATGAGTGGAAAGTCAAAAATGGTCAGGAAACCGTAGGAGCAGAATTTGTTAGAGATCATAACAGCGGGGATTGGATTAAGTATGAAAGAGCCTATTATGCCTATGATGCTGCCTATGTAACGCCAATGGCTTATGGTGTGATTGCCTTTGAGGATAAATCATCTGCACAAGCTTACATTGATGAGCAAGGAATGGGGCAGCTGCTTAGTTCTGAAGAACTTGCTAATCATAAATGGGAAGTTAACCGTGACATGATGGATATGGAAGCGATGGAGATGCATAATGAAAGTATGCATTCCGATGGTAGTGAACTAGAGATGGATATGGGCCACGGGACAGAAGGAGAGAACTCGTGATTCAGACTGTTCATTTTGCAATAAGAGAAGTAAAGCTAGGATTTCGCAATCCCTGGGCCTATTCTTTCATGGGCCTTTTTACATTATTTATGTTATGTCTTCTCTTAATTAATGCACAAGGCTATGTACAAGGATATTCAGGCATTACAGGAACAACACTTAATCTGATCTTGTATTTATTGCCGTTGATGTCTTTGCTCCTTGGCTCCTTTTCATTAACAGCGGAGAAGGAGGATGGCAGCTGGGAACTATTATCTACTTATCCGATCAGCACATGGTCCTTTATAATTGGAAAATATATTGGCCTTTCCATTGTATTGCTTGTAATTGTTTCTATAGGTTTTGGTGCTGCTAGTTTTCTCGGCTTAGCTGCAGGCTCAGGTTTCGGATTGCAGACGTACTTGCAGCTGCTGGCATTTTCCACAAGCGTAGCTTTGTTTTTTCTTGCCATTGCGTTGCTTGTAGGAACGCTTGCAAAAAATCGATGGCAAGCCTTAACGATCGGCGTATCGATTTGGTTTTTCGCCATTATCGGATGGCCGCCATTACTCATTGCCACCTTAGGTTTCTTGCCTTATTCAATGATCAAGCCGGCTGTAACCGTTCTTACTTTTCTTAATCCGGCAGAGCTTTCAAGGCTTTTTACAGTCGTGAAGTTAGGTGGAGGCGCCATTCTGGGGCCTGAATATTATGAATGGATAAAATGGATCAAACAGCCCGCGGGCAGTATTGGTTTCATGGCCACGGCTGCAGCATGGATAGGAATCGTAATCACAGCTGCTCAGTTGATTTGGGAGAGGAGGCGTTCACGTGCCTGATCCTATAGTAGAACTTGAGCAGGTTAAGAAATCTATGAAGAAGCAACTAATCATTAATGAGCTTGATTTGAAGGTAGGACAAGGGCAAATCATGGCGTTATGCGGTGGCAACGGGGCAGGAAAAAGCACGATATTAAAAATGATTGCAGGTATCTTGGAGCCTGACAGTGGCAGCATCAGCGTTGGCGGTTTGCGCTGGAGGGATAATCGCAGGCGATATGCGGAGCTGATCGGCTACATGCCTGATGATTTCCGGTTCTCCCAGGGATTAACAGCTTACGAAACACTTGCCTTCTGGGCATCGCTTCGCGGAGTGCCGAAGCAAAGAGCCGCGGAAGTGCTGTGCGAAGTAGGTCTGGAGGATACAGGAAAAAAATCAGTTTCAGCCTTCTCCAAGGGGATGCGGCAACGGGTATTATTCGCACAGGCGCTATTGGCGAAACCACCAATTGTCTTAATGGACGAACCTACTAACGGCCTTGATCCCTATTGGATAGAAACCTTTGTACGCATGGTGAAGGAGCTCGCTGCGAATGGGCAAACGGTTATTTTTTCGACCCATCAGCTGCATGTTGCAGAAGCGCTTGCAGACCGAATGGCCTTGCTAAGAGGGGGACAAATCGAGCTTGAAGGTTCTTCTTCTGAAATTCGTGACAAACTAGGTGCTGGTGGGTTACAGGATGCATTCGCCGAGTGGTTTGGATTAACGGGTCAATTAAACGGGCATTAATAGTAATGTTTCAAAAGCAAATCCCCCAGCCGGTTTGGCTGGGGGATTTATTTGCTTTACTCGTCAATGATGCCCGCTTTCTGCAGGGAGAGGTGCACCGGAGTGCTGAGTACTCTCCAGTAATGCAAGCCTCTCAATGGCGTGTGTGCCAATCGCGAAGCGTTTGGCTGGCATAATTTTCTCGTTTGCAGATCGAATACGAGATTGAATAACGTAGAGCCCTTCCTCGCTGATCGAATAAGTGACTGAATATGTGCCTGGTGATGATTCTTCTGCTTGAATTGTCGCGGCTGAGGATTCGTCGTCTTCCGGCCATATGACGAATTCGGCCTGATCGGCATTTTCCAGCGGCTCACCGCTCTTAGTCACCTCAACAGAGAAGATGCTAGGGTTGTCCATTTCAAGCTGCTCAGGTAGTTTGAGATTAACCGATAGATGGGGTGGCAGTCCACTTTCGTCAACTTCGAGTGCTTTTGCGGTGCAGCCGCAAAGCAAAGTGACAAGAAGCAGGGAACCAGCCCATAAATAGATACGATGGATGGTTACATTCATATTCATTAGCATATTCTCCTTAGGATTAAACCGAGAACCAATGCCGAAGCGACTTGATTCTGCGGAGGATGAAAAGATCGAGAACGAGTACGACAAGAATGGACAAGCCAACTAGAGGCATGACAGCGCCGCAGACCAGCATAATGATCAACACACCAATTGTAACTTTGCTGCTTTTAGGTTTGGCTGGTGCGCCGAGCTTACCCTCCGGCTTACGCTTGCGCCACATCACGTATGAACTGACGGCTACCAAAATGAGGCCGATGCACGCAATTAATCCAAGAAGTTGATTGGTTAAGCCAAATAGTTTGCCTTCATGAAAAGCGATGCCGTAAGAAATGGCTTTGGCCATGACTCCATAATCAGCAAAACGAACATCCGTTAAAACAGCTCCGCTATATTGATCCATATGAAGGGTGGCATTTTTTCCTGGTTTTTCATGCGCAGTGGATACAGTAAATACACCTGTTTCTCCCATTGGCATTGTAATTGTATAAGGCTTAAGAACGCCATTCTGATCAGCGATAGCATCAATATCATTAATGGTTATTGGTATATAACCTCCGACAGCTGAAGCTGGTACGGGGAGATTTTCAGCAGCCCACGGCAAATCCTCGGCAATATCCTTAGCAACAGTAACCGATTCAGGCTTTGCGCCGAAGCTGTAGGCGAAGGGAGGTGTATTTGTGTTCGTTGAATTAGCTACCTTATCCATTTGAACGCCCATTATTCCCGACCACGGTAGACCACCAGCGATAATGATTAACAAAACGAGGGAAATCCAAAATGCGGGAACAGCATGCAAATCACGCCAGAAAAGGCGACTTCCGGGCTTGCTAAGTCTTGGAAGTATCGTTCCCCTTATAGCAGCTTTATTTCGCGGCCACCACAGGAATAAGCCGGTCAACAACATGATGATCGCCCAGCATGCCGCAAGTTCTACAAGTCGGTTTGCAAAAGTCCCGCCAATAACAAGCTCACTATGCAGTTTTTTGAAAAAAGCAGTAAAGGTTTTGTCGCTGTTCATCATGCCAAGTACATGACCAGTGTAAGGATCTATATACATGATCGTAGAGGTTCCATAACGGCTTGCTGAGAGTTTGTAACTTGATTTTGGGTTATCTTCGAGTGTAATGGAGGAGATAGCCGTGTTCGGGTAGGCTATCAATGTTTTTTCAATGATGCTCTCTGGCGTCATTTTTGTGGAACCAACCTCACGTACGGTGAGCATATCCTTATACAGATAGCCTTCGATTTGAGGTTTAAACAAATAAACAGAACCGCTGAAAGCTAAAATAATTAAAAAAGGTGCAAAAATAATACCTGCATAAAAATGCCACCTCCAAACCGATTGGTAAATGGCTTGGCGCATTCCCATGGTTGGTCGGCTTTTTGAATCAAGCTGTGTTTTATTTAATTCTTCAACTGGCATAGCACTCATCATGTTACCCCGTTCCTATAATAATAAAATCTTTACAAGTATAACGTTATGTAGGCTAACATCGTATGACTCGTTAGAGCTATCCTTTCGAATCTATTGTCTAGCTTATCCTCATTAACCAGAATAAGTTAGATCTCGACCCCGTTAATTACTTGATGGGTTTAATTTGACACACATATTAGCGAATGCTAATATAATGTCATATTAGTGTTCGCTAATTCGTTTCACACGGGAGGACAATCAAATGGGAATAACAAGCTATGAAGTGAAGGCCAAATTCATTCGCGGATTCAGTGATAAAACGAGGCTTCAAATTCTCGAAAGCATAAAGAACACCGAAAAAACGGTGTCAGAAATTGTTGAGGCGCTTAATGGGAACCAGTCCAACATATCGCAGCATCTGGCCTGTTTGAAGGGATGCGGCATTATTGTGAGTCGACAGCACGGAAAGTACATTTACTACAGCTTAAGAAACGGAGAAATTGCTCTGCTTCTTGATGTAATGGAATCCGTTTTCACCCAAGTTGAAGAAGAGGTCGCTGCGTGTGAAAGGAATGACGAACTGGACTGTTGTTCAAAATGATGAGGAGGGTTCGATATTTGCAAAGATGATTTGAAAAATAATTCTTGTTGTTCCGATCAAGATTGTTCTTCGAATTCAGAATCAAAGTTCAAGAATGAACAAACGCCTATCGAGTCAAATGCAATACTGAAGCCTGGCTGCGAAGAGGAATGCTGTTCAACTGATTCTATGCCTATGGAAATGACATTTAAAAAAAGCTTGAACTTTGTAAACATAACTGCAGCCTCAGAGGCGCCTAAAGATCCTTGCTGCAGCATAGAAAGCCCCCATGTTGTTGACACCCCGGATCTATTAACTCAGAAGGAAAAAGCACGGACTTATATCATTGAAGGAATGGATTGCAGCTCTTGTGCGTTAACCCTTGAGAACCATCTTAAATCACACGCCGATGTAAAAAGTGTAAATGTCCATTTTGCGACAGGTAAAATGACTATTGATCACAATAATTCTGTTGATGAGATAATAAATGAGGTTTTAAAAGCCGGCTATACGGCCTCATATATATCAAGCCGGAGACGTTATATAGCGAAAAAAGATAAATCAGGAACCAACTCCGTTGTCTTCTCAGGAGTATTGTTACTTTGTGGTTTTCTTGGATTTCATTTTGGCGCTTCACCCTTGCTTATTAATATCCTCTATGTAATATCCATTATTACTGGTGGTTATATACCTGCAAAAAGTGCGTTTTATGCGCTAAAGAGCCGCTCACTCGACATGAATGTATTGATGACTGCGGCTATTCTTGGCGCGGCAGCGATTGGAGAATGGTTTGAAGGGGCGACCGTTGTTTGGTTGTTTGCCTTAGGTAATATCCTTCAATCACGGTCTATTGAGAAGACCAGAAATTCCATTCGAAGCCTGCTCGAGCTTGCTCCTACTGAAGCTTTTGTTAAAAACGGACAGCAGCTGGTGAAAAAGCCCGTAGAAGAAATCGTGCTGGAAGACGTCATCGTTATTAAACCCGGTGATAAAATACCGCTGGATGGAGAGGTTATTGCCGGTGAATCAAGTGTAAACCAAGCTCCAATAACAGGAGAGTCCATTCCTGTCGATAAGCAAATCGGCGATATCGTATACGCAGGAACCATCAATGAGCATGGTTCTTTAGAAGTAAAGATAACGAAATTGGTCGAGGACACTACGATTGCCAAAATCATTCACCTTGTGGAAGAAGCACAGGAGAAAAAAGCGCCAACGGAAGCTTTTGTCGATAAGTTTGCTCGTATCTATACGCCAATTGTATTCGTTCTCGCTCTTGGGGTTATGATTTTCCCCCCTTTAGTTGGTGTCGGTACATGGGGAGAATGGTTCTATAAGGGATTGGAGCTATTGGTTGTCGCTTGTCCCTGTGCGTTGGTCATTTCTACACCACTGGCAATCGTATCGGCAATAGGCAATGCGGCTAAGAATGGGGTTCTGATTAAAGGTGGAGCATTTTTAGAGATCGCTGGGAGAATTACAGCAATCGCCTTTGATAAAACGGGTACATTGACCGAAGGCAAACCTAGGGTTTCTCAAGTCATCGTTACCGGAGCGGCAAAAGAAGACGAACTGTTGTCTATCGCCCATACATTAGAAGCGTACTCCAATCATCCGATTGCACGAGCAGTTGTGGGATATGCCAAAGAAAGAGGCCATTTACCGCTTAAAGGCGATAAGTTTAGAAATCTGGTCGGAAAAGGTGTAGGGGCCACGATAGAGGGCCAGCAGTATTTTGCAGGAAATTTAAAGCTTTTTCATGAGATTAGTACAACCGATGTAATAAAAGTTGAAACGCAGATAAAAACACTTGAAAGTGAAGGGAACACAATCGTTATCATTGGCACGCAGCACAATATACTAGGCATTCTGGCCGTAGCAGACAGCATTCGTCAGACTTCGTTTAAAGCTATTGGCGACTTGCAACGTGTCGGCGTGCAACAAGTTGTGATGCTAACGGGTGATAATGAAGGCACCGCAAAAAAAGTGGCTTTACAATCTGGAGTTAGTCGTTATTTTGCTGAACTGCTGCCTGAGAATAAGGTCGATGCTATTAAACAAATGCAAGATGAAGGCCATTTTGTTGCAATGGTCGGTGATGGAATCAATGATGCACCAGCTCTTGCAACAGCTCATTTAGGTTTTGCAATGGGTGGGGCTGGAACAGATACCGCAATGGAGACGGCAGATATCGTATTAATGGCTGATAACCTAGAGAAGCTTCCACATACGGTAAACCTAAGCCGTAAGACGATTCGAATAATAAAGCAAAATATATGGTTCTCGTTGATCATTAAAGCTGCAGCTCTAATATTAATTTTCCCAGATATTCTGACTCTATGGATAGCAGTAATAAGTGACACAGGAGCTGCGCTAATTGTGATCTTAAACAGTATGCGGATAATGCGAATCAAGTCTTGATATGTGATATATAAATAAACGGCTGAGGGATAAGAATATAGAAGGTGACCTGTCCTGTTGAATATATGATGTAAATGCTGAAGTAACGCAGCGACTACCCGATTAATAAAAACTAACTATTATCTTTACTAATGAGGCAAGATAATCACAAACGAGTGATTACTTGCCTCTTTTTATTATGTATAGAACTTAAAGCTCTTATTTACGTCAGATATACCTCTTGTCAGCCATTCACCTTTAAAATTTTTCAATTAATTCTAAATTCCACGGATTTATCTGCAGCGGATTTCCAACTCGGACCGTCTAATAAGGTGAAGGTGGTGATCACGTGAAGCCGACCGGCAGTCGACATATGGATAATTTTTCGAAAGACCCTACGCAAGCACTGGAGCAACTCATGAACGAATTCGGCACGATCGTCATACGGACCGCGTTTTTCTATACAGGGGACACTCATCTTGCCGAGGATATTAGCCAGGAGGTGTTCTTACGCGCGTATCGAAAGTGGCACACCTTCCGCGGCGACAGTACCGTCAAGACGTGGCTGACGTCGATCACAGTTAATATATGCCGTGACAAAATGAGCGTTCGTATGTTCACGGAACAACCGACCGAGCCAAGCAAGTTGGAGGTTGGCCGAACGATCAACTTGGAAGATGAGGCGCTTGAACGGCTGAAGAAGAGCGAAGTGCTGCAGCATGTGCTTCGCCTACCGTTACCGTATCAAGAAGCGTTGTACTTGTATTACTACGCGGACCTCAACACACGGGAGATATCAGAAGCAATAAGCACACCGGAAGGCACAGTGCGCAGCAAACTGCATCGGGCGCGAGAAATGCTCGCCCGAGAGATCGGTAAGGAGGGAATCATTCATGACGGATAGGGATCATGAACTGCAACAACAATTTAAAGAGGAGGCTGATGAAATGTTATTCTCGAGCATGGAGATGAGTGAGCAACTGAAGCAGAAGATTCGTCAAGAAGCGTCGGCTGAGAAAGCAGAGCGTAAATGGAAACTGGCGAAATCTTGGAAGGTGGCGGCGGTGGGATTGGCAGCAGCGGTCTCAATCATTGTGGCTATCCCGCTGTTAGGTACACCGAGCGCTCCAGCGCCGACGACTGTGGAAAGTACGACGGAGAATGTGTCTCCACCACAGACGAACGAAGGTATCACCGGTTCGGAATTGACAGATTTGAAGACATTGACGCTTGGTTCGATCGAAGAAGCAAAGGCGTCTTTCGGAGAAGGCCTGCGGTTGCCGTCCTTTGTACCGAAAGGGTACACATTAACAGAAATTGCAGCGGTGGGGATGCCGGGTCAACCAACTAGAGATATCATTTTTACGTATACTTCGGGCGAACATACGGTGACGTTTTTGGCCAGCCGCATGGCATCCGTCTATCCGGCAGAGCTATTTACGAAGACGAAAGTAGGCGCAGTGGACGGATTCGTATTCGAACAACCGGGCATGACTGAATTGTTCTGGACCATGGAAGATGTTCATTTTGGCGTAACCGGGTCAATCCCGGGAGATGTAGCGATGAAGATGGCGGTATCAGCAACGCTTTAAGTGAAAATGCTTTTACCTCGAAGAAGCAGATGCCGTAAATGCTGGCAGCTGCTTTTTCGAGTTTGTCCTTACATAGAATGATGTCTGGAGGAACATTTTTACCAATGAATGGAGTGAGTGCTTGTGGAATCAGGCAGAGGGTAAACCGTGTTACATAAAAATAAAGCTTGAACATGACGTTACGTAACCTTGTATAATCAAAATAACGATACGATGAAATGGAGGATTTTGTAAATGGCAATATTGATTTGTGGGGGAGCCGGCTATATTGGGAGCCATGTAGTTGCCGCTCTTATTGAACAGCATGAGGAAATCGTTGTTATAGACCGAATGGCAGTGGGAAGGGAGTATTCCGTATTAGGTGGTAAACTGTATAATGGCGATTTGAATGATCGGGTAATGTTGGACAAGATCTTTAAGGAAAATGAGATCGAAGCTGTGATCCATTTGTCGGCCAGCTCTCTTGTTGGCGAGAGCATGACGAAGCCGTTAGAGTATTATCGAAATAATGTGGAAGGAACATTGCGTTTGCTAGAGACTATGCATAAGCATTGCGTGAATAAAATCGTGTTCTCTTCTACGGCCGCAGTCTATGGTGATCCGGAACGGATTCCGATTCGCGAGGATGACCGGAAGATCCCGAGGAATACGTATGGAGAAACCAAACTAGCGATAGAACGGATGCTGCATTGGGTGGAACAGGCCCACGGGATCAAATACGTGATTTTGAGATATTTTAATGTAGCTGGAGCTCATGACAACGGGTTAATCGGCGAGGATCACGACCCGGAAACTCATCTTATCCCTTTGGCTATCCAGGCTGCATTAGGACAAAGAGAAAATATAATGATATATGGTGATGACTATTCTACGAAAGACGGGAGCTGTATAAGAGACTATGTTCATGTCATGGATGTTGCCGAAGCGCATCTTCTGGCTATGAACAGCTTGAGGAATGGAGGGAGAAGCGGTATCTATAATCTCGGCAACAGTGAGGGCTTTACGGTAAAAGAAGTGATTGAAACCGTCAAGAAGGTGACCGGGCTGGATTTTCCAGTGCAAATTGCTTCCAGACGCCAAGGTGATCCAGCTGTATTGATCGCATCGCCTGATCTCATCAAGGAAGAGCTGGACTGGTCCCCGAAGAGAAGCAGCTTGGAAAAGATGGTCGCAAGCGCTTGGGAGTGGCATCGTACCCATCCACACGGATATGCTAAAGGCAATGAGGAAACATGGCGGAGGGAGTCGCAATCTTGAAACGGATTGACAAGGAGTATCTAACAACCGGGCAGATCGCCAAACGGACAGGAATGACAATTCGAACTTTAAGGTATTATGACCAGATCGGATTATTAAAGCCATCGCATTATAACCATGCATCAGTCCGTTTGTACAGTAAAGAAGACTTAGTTCGGCTGCAAAAAATCCACACTCTAAAATATATCGGCCTGACTCTTGCCGAAATCAAGCAAATTGTCTATGAAGGCTCACTTCCTGAGCAGGACTTAAAGAACTCTCTACTGGTGCAAAAGGAAGTGATTCGACAGAAAATTGCCCACATGCAATATGTATCCAAAGCGATAGATGAAGCGCTGGATATGCTCCGGGAACATCAAACAGAAGCGGATTGGGATAGTTTGTCGGACATTATTCAGACGATTCATACCGAAAAAAATTGGGGTGAGCAATATCGTAATTCGCTCCGTCTGCAGGCAAGAATCCGGCTTTACGACCGTTTCAGCGCCAATAAAATCGGATGGCACCAGTGGTTCTTTGATCAGCTCGGTTCAGCATCGGATCTTAAAATATTGGAACTTGGCTGCGGAGATGCCGCCTTGTGGAGCCGAAATATAGACAGGATCCCTCCATCATGGAGCATCACGCTTATCGACGTATCACCGGGCATGCTGGAAGCTGCCCGAACCAATGTAAATGATCAAAGAAACCAATTTACGTTTATGATGGCAGATGCGCAAGCGATTCCGTTCCATGACAGCGAGTTCGATGTCATCATTGCGAATCACATGCTATATCACGTACTGGATATCGGGCAAGCTCTATCAGAGTTCCATAGGGTGCTTAAACATAACGGTCAACTTTATACGTCTACCATGAGCAAGAGCCATCTTCAAGAAATGGAGCAGCTCGCAAGAACATTTGACCCCGACATACGAGTGCTGGACGATGTCATGGAACGGTTTCATTTTGATAATGGAGCAAAGATACTGGCGTCCCAATTCACAGACATTGATTTGATCCGGTATGAAGATTATTTGCAGGTGGACGAAGTGGAACCGCTTATCCATTACATGACTTCAACACCGATGAACGCTAGGTTTTATCTAACAGGCGATAAATTAGCAGCCTTCAGATCCTATTTAAATGCGAAAATTCAGGAGGGTAACGGAAGCATCTATATTACAATGGATTCCGGTTTTTTTCTTTCCAGAAAAAGGATGAAGTAGCAGTTTTAACTTCTTGTTGCTATAAATTTTTATATTTATTTCAAAAATCCATTACGCTATCGGGGAACGTTAGTACAACAATACAGCAGCAGTGTAGTGCTGATTGATATGCTCCCCCCAGCTGCTGCTGTTCTTTTTTCAGCCATACATATACCAAATTCGCACGGCAGCTCTGAAGGTCAATTGACCCGGCTCGATGGGGCTTGTGGCGCTTTCCGACGGCATAGCTGCCGCTTTGAAGAACACAGGCTCCGCTCCAGGCTGCGCTACTTCCTCGACTTTGCATGGAACCGCGGACAAGGAAACGCCGAGTGCCTGTGCGATGGTGATAGCCTTTGCCTCAGCATTCCGCACAGCAGCAATCAATGCACCTTGTCTCGCTTTAGCGGCCTCGCTAGATTCAAACTCAATCGAAGTAACCATGTTCGCCCCATTCGCAACGGCCGTATCGATCAGACGTCCAGCCTCCGTAACATTGTCTAGAGTCACTTGAAGCAGATGGGTAACTTTGTATCCGCGGAACTCTTGCTTTCCGTCTACATAATCGTATTGAGGCTCAATTTGAAATTGCGTCGTTTTGATGCTCTCACGGGCAATGCCCGAATGCTCTAGCGCTTCAATAATCGCGGCCACCTTAGTAGCATTGTCGGATTGGACCGATTCCAGATCTAACCCTTCACTAACGGTTCCCAGTGTAATCAATGTACGGTCTGGAACTGCTGTTACCACACCTTCTCCCCAAACCTCTAGCGTAAAATCACATGAAAGTTCTTTATGCTGAGCCATAGCCCCATATTCCTCCTTTATCATCACACCTATAATTAAACTATGACCATTTATCGCTTGAAATTCAATGTATTCACCGCAACCTTATCAGTACGGAAGAAGGCCGTCCCTTAATGAACAGGGGACGGCCTTTGATTGAGTTTAAGCTCGATAACCTGTAATAGCCTATACGAAAGTAACCTTGACCTCATCCCTGCCGATCAGAGCTCCAGAACTGTTATAAGCCTCTGCTATAATAACGAAGGTTCCGGCGTGCAACAGCATGAGCTTCGTATAGCTCGATAGCGTATGATGAATGTCGTATCCGCTTGACGGCACGTCGAGCTTGCCTGAATGGTAGGTTAGTGATCCGTATATTCCGTTATTCTTCTCCAGAATATGAATTTCGTACTTGTAAGCCCCGCTGGGCTTCGTAATGCCGATATAATCCGGAACCGCTCCGTAGCTATTCGGATACGGGTTAAACACGTAAACCCCTCCATATGCGCTTGCTTGGGAAGCAATACCGAATAGCAAGGTTATAGCAAACACGAGTGAAAATATCTTCTTCATTCATAATTCCTCCTCATAATGGTTATCGTACCCATTCCGGCCGAAATGGGTATGTACCTTTGCCGAGAACTCTCTCGATGAATATACCATCATTTATCAGAAGTAACTATATCTAGAACTTATGATTGTATGTCTATTTCTACCTTAATTAAATTGCGTACTTCCGTGCAAGAACCAAAAAAAGAGGTTCCCCATCGCGGGCAATATCCTTTCTATAAGCTTATAGCGATTCGCCGTTTAGGACATTTTCCGGTGGACAAGGTTTATTTCTTTAACAACCGCCGCGCCCTCGTACAGTATGTTGTGATTACTTGGAACGATTCGGCGAGTAGGGTGTCAACCGAGGCCGAGAAGAGGGGAGTTCGTTTTCGGATTCCGAAGGTCCGGGAAGTCGTTTACTTTTGGTCAGAGCGCAAGCATCGGCGCAAGAGCGATCCAAGCTGGTGGCATGTTGCGGAAGGTAACGCGGCGAACAGCGACTAGTCGCAGCGCAACACGTATACATATGCTGTCAAAATCCCGTGTCAGAGCAAACGCTATTGACAACTCATCTACTACGTGTTACTTTATAGCTGTAGTAAGTAACACTTCATACTAGTTATACAGAATAGCAAGGGGTGATTTTGCTGGAAAACCTAACGGAAATGCTCAAAGGCGCACTTGAGGGCTGTGTCCTAGAAATTATAAGCCGCAAAGAAACCTACGGCTACGAAATCACGCGGCGGTTGAACGCCCTCGGCTTCACAGATGTTGTGGAGGGAACGGTGTACACCATCCTGATCCGGCTTGAAAAAAACAAGTTGGTGGAGATCACCAAGAAGCCCTCAGACATGGGACCGCAGCGAAAGTTTTTCGCGATCAACGACGCGGGGCGTGAGGAGCTGCGGAAGATTTGGGACAAATGGGAGTTTGTCGCGTCGAAAATTAGCCAATTAAAGGAGGAACAGTAACAATGATTGATTCTATTATTAAATTGGTAATAGGCGACTTGGAAGAAAAACAGGCCTATAAACGAATGATGAAGAGGGTTGACGCCCTGCCGAAAGATCATCGGTTTGCATTTCATAAAATTCAACATTATATGTTTAGCGTTGGCCCTCCTGGCGGTGACATGACGATATTTACGGACTTGACGATGTTTACGGACTTAGTGGATTTATTTGAAGCAAGCGCGGCGGAGGGCAAGCAGGTACTTGACGTCATAGGCAGTGACGTCGGCAAGTTTTGTGATGAGTTTATGCTTGCGGCGGTTGCTGCCAATACTGAAACACTGCGAGAAAAACTAAACAAAGAGATCTTGGAAAAATTTAATAAGAAGGAGCAATAACGATGCTGGAACTTATCAAAAAAATGATCGGGGACAAAAAAGAGTATAGGGAGCAATTGGCGAGGGCAGAAGCACTTCCTGAAGACTATCGGTTCGTATTTGAAAAAATCCATGGATACATGTGGAGTTTCGCTGGAGGAGACGGCTCTGATATGTTGAATGCTCAGCACGAATTGATAGCGTTGTTTGAATCCAGCGCGGCGGACGGCAAGCACGTTCTCGACGTGACGGGCGAGGATGTTGTCGGGTTCTGCGACGAGTTTTTGCGTGACACGAAAAAGTGGACCGATAACTTTCGCAAAAAAATAAACCGCGACATGATGAACAAATTCGGAAGCAGTAACGGTTCTAAATGAAGGACATCACATTTTTTAAGTAAGGATTTTTGTGGGTGGTGTGCGTTTCAGTGGTACTACCCTAGATAAGCCTTTGCCCGAGGCTAACACTCGCAATTCCAAAGGCAGTTTGTTTTCCTAATATATATGGCCTATACATACCCTCCACGCGACGTCAAATCGTGGATGCCGTTAAGCCTATTGGGGAACATAAGCACAACGCATGAAGGCAATCGGCTACGCGATCGGTTGCCTTTGTGCTCGTTGAAGTAACTGAGCCTTTTTGTTAAAGAAGAAGGGAATAATGACTAAAGCGAATAAGGTGTATGACACRGTACAGAACAGATAAAAATCTAATCAYACCAAGTGATTAAATTGATAATCTAACATTTGTACAAATACGATGTAATCTACATTTACTAATTTCACAATAAATACTTGTATTTGTGCGCATTCTTATGGATTGTGACACAATTTATCAGGGTCAAAGATTAGGGGGCTGTCTAAAAAGTCCCTAAAATAAAAAGTTGGGCGGATTAACGTAATGTTATCCGTCCAACTTTTTTTGTGCGAGTGTATTTGCAGAAAGGGAGCGAGGAGGATGCCTGCCACCTTCAAGAGATTGTGCGCCAAAGCCACAATCCCAAATTCCGTGTGAACCTTGTCTAGTCCTCGTAAGGAGAACCGACGGAACGAGCGATTGCCCTTGATGTGACCAAATGCGCTCTCTACCTCGATCTTGCGTCGAGCATAAATAGCAGATTTTTCGTCATCCTCAAGGGCTTTTTTGGCCTTTGCTTTTAACTCTTCCCAAATTGTATTCCAGTGAACCTGGCGATTCCCCTTTGCTTTGCTACATGCGGGCTTGAAGGGGCAGTTGCTACAATCTTCACATTCATACAGCTTAAAGCTTTGCTCCAAACCAGATGCATTCTTTTTCGTTTGGTATTTCTGAAAGCGAACGTAGCGGCCATTCGGGCATACAAAGCGGTCATCCTCTTCCTCGTATGTCCAGTTCGAGGCGTGCCGGATATCCTTTTGGTAACGCCCCGTTTTTTCTTTCAAATAGTTGCCATAAGGAATGAGAAAATCAAAGCGTTGCTCTTTTTCTTCCCCCATCGCATACAAGTAGTTCTCTTCGCCGCCATAGCCTGCATCCGCAATTATGGTTTTAGGCATGGGCAAAGAAGACGCCGCCAATTTCTCCATATGCGGAATGAAGCAGCGCGTATCCGTAGGTCGTTGATGAATACTGTAAAATAATATGAATTGGTTTTCTGTCGCCATTTGCACATTGTAGCCCGGTTTCAGTTGACCGTTTTTCATGTGGTCTTCCTTCATCCGCATAAACGTGGCATCTGGATCAGTTTTGGAATAGCTATTGCGATCGCCAAAGCAGGCCTTCTGATGGTCATACTTAGCGAGCCTTGGAAGAAAGTCCTCCCGAATTTGTTTCAGTGGCTGTTTCCAGGCACTCCGAGCTCGACGTAAGGCTTTTCGCGTTTCACTGTCGTTCGTCTGAGCCATTTGCTCTGTTAACGCTTCAACCTTCTCTTCCAACACCGCTGCTGTTTCCACAAGCTTTGCAGGAAGTTCATTTGGATCTGTAGCGGCGTATTCGCTAGCTTCTTGCTGCGTGAGGGTATGAATATGAGCAAGGGTCTCTTGTACCTTTTCCTTCAGCTTGATCTCGAAGCGCAGCGTAGATTTTTTCCACACAAACGAATACTTGTTAGCATCGGCTTCGATCTTTGTGCCGTCAAGAAAATAGTGTTCCATCGTGATGTACTTGTCCACAATAAGCTTTTGGATCATCGTTTCAAACAGCTCGTCCATGAACGCTTTCATGCGTACACCTCGGAAGTCGTTCAAAGTACGAAAGTCTGGCTGCTGCATTGCAGTCAACCACATGGCGGGGATATTTTCTTGCAGGAGCTTTTCAATTCCACGGCAGGAGTAGATCTTTTGCGAGTAACCGTAGAGAATCGCTTTAAGCATCATTTTGGGATGGTAGGCGCTGCGACCTCCGCCAGTGTAGTGGGCAAACAGCTGCTGGTCAGGAATCGCTTCCACCATCTCATCGATAACGCGCGCCACATGATGAGCAGGAATATACATCTCCAAATCCAGAATCATCTGGACTTGTTTATTTTCGTAAGACTTAAAGGTAGGGGAAAGTTCTCGTTTGGTACGTGTCTTTTCTTCTATTTCTCCTAGAAGAAGTACCTGTTGCATGGTATACTGTTCCGTAGTAGTCGTCAGATTACGCAAAATAAATCGTCCTTTCTTGAGTGGGTGTGTGGTAACTTCCATTTTACAAGAAAAGACGATTTTTTTGTGTTTTTTCATACAACGAACAAGGGGCGTACCAGAAGTCAGTTTTTACTGACTTTCTGGACAGCCCCTTTTTGTCGTTTTGATCTAAATATCAAACTTGAATTGTTATCGAGATATTGATTTATAGGGAACGACGATGGTGCCGAGAAAGGTTCGCTAGTCTGTTTTGTGAATTCTGGGCTTTTTTTCAACTATCCGAAAAAAGAAGAAGAATCTGCATTTCCGCTGATTTACGCACTGTCGCCTACCCAATAATATGGGGTTCATAGGGTGTTGCAAAATTTCGAAAACGTTACTAGAAGGGTTTTCATGTGAAGAAGAAAACTCACTTTCTTCTATACCGGCGCCTCCCGGCCAAATCTCTATGCTTACATAAAACTCGCTCATCGGGATGAAAAATTTGCGTAGCATAACCTGAGCCGCCGACGACATGGGATGAGCTGTACACGACCGCTAAGAAGCTAAAGGAGCTTTATCCGGACAGATCATGGCAGTCACCTTGCCCATTCTCGTCGTTTACCCGTTTATCCGAAAGCATTATGTGAACGGTGTGTTGATCGGATCGGTTAAGGGATAGCTACACCTTATGAAAGGAGGTGGTTCGATTCGAAATGTTGGGATTGAAACCAAGTATCTAATTGGGGAGAATCGATAAGCTAAAATGTAAACGCATTCAAAACTGAACCGCGATGGTGTGGATCAGGATGGGGAGGTGGAAGAAAGACTAAGCAAGTGTTGAGATCACACGATTGCAAAAAATTCATAAGCTGGAGGCGAAACAAATTGATTACATACAAAAAGCAACGCACAATAGCAATAACCCTTGTATACGTAATGGTATTGGGCTTGTTTCTGAACTTATTTCCAATTCAAACGGCATTTGGCGCGGGCAGCAATCCGGTTATGGGGCCGGAGCTGCTTGTGAACCCCAGCTTCGAGGAAATGTCGGGCAGTATGCCGACAGGCTGGAGGATATTTGAAAATAAACCCGATCTGACAGTCGAGCCCGTTACGAACGAAGCGGCGGACGGGACTCGCAGCATCAAGCTTACGGACAACGCGACAGCCGCAACGGCAGGGGTCCAGAGCAGTCGGATCGCTTATTCCCCGGGGACTTCCTATACGGCAACCGTTAAGGTTAAGGTCATTTCAGGTTCAGCTACAATGCTGATCCGCTATTATGATGTCGACAACAAATCTACGCAAAAGGTTGCGTCTGCGAACGTCAAACCAGACTGGCAGACGATTACGATCACCGATATGCCTCCGCCAAGTACGGTTGGTCTGGAACTGATCGTCGTCATTCCTAGCTCGGTAACCAACGGTGTCGTCTATGTGGATGCCGCTTCACTGAAAACGACGGAGCTGCTGACGAATCCGAGCTTTGAAGCGGTGACGGGAACCCGGCCGACCGGCTGGACGGCTGTTGACCACGGAACGGCATCCAGCATTGCAACGGTGACGGGCTCCGTTTACAGCCACGGCAAAAGTTCGATACACATTGTCGAAGAATCCGCTACGGCCGCCTATAGCGTGAAAAGTCCGGCTACACCTGTCGTATCCGGTAAATCGTATACGGCCGCTGTAAATGCGAATGCAGTGGCGGGCGGCGGTAGCCTGATCCTGCACTTCCTGGGCTCATCAGCCCAGCAATTTATGGAAGCGCAAACAACAGGAGCGAGCGGATGGGAAACATTGACCCTTACATCTGAGCTTCCGGCAGGAACGACCCACGTGCTGGTGGAATTGTCTTCTTCAGGCACGGGCACGGCTGATCTTTATTTCGATCAGGCGACGCTCACGGCCGCGGATGGGAGTCCCGGACCGACCCCAACCGTGACGCCGACCGCAACACCGACAAGCACGCCGCCACCAACCGGTTCGCTTGTATGGCCATCTGAGCTTGATCCGGGGCAATCACGGCATTTTCAGCCTATAGACCATCTTGTCACGACGCAGAATCCTCCTGATTTCGGATGGCCAGTAGTTCCAGGCGCCGACGTCTACGAATTGCAAGTGGCGACCGACAGCGGTTTCCAAAATGTTCCCTACCAGAAAAACGATATTGCGATCAACTTCTATAATTTCCCTAACACCTTTGTGGGAGGTCAATCGTACTTTTGGAGGGTAAGATTTCAAAAAACGGCGGGATGGTCGGATTGGAGCGATGTCCGCAAGTTACGCATCGACGCAGATAACGTGCCTTTCCTGGTTCCGTCTGTATCCGAGCTCATCGCAAACGTACCAGCCTCACATCCTCGCGTATTGACTACTCCGGATACGTTAAGCGATTTTCGAGCCAGGAAAGATGGAGCCGGCAAGAAAACATTTGATTTTATCAAATCCTTGATTAATGTGAATGATCATACGTTGCCAGGCGAGCCATCGCTTGATAAACCGGGCAGAATTCTAGATCAAACCACAGCAGTTACGACTCCTATGGTCAACGCGGCCTTCCTTTATTTGGTTACCGGTGATCCTGCATATGGAAATTTTGCCAAAGAGCGGCTCTTGCACATCTCCACTTGGAGAACGAAAGAAGGTCCTACCCAGTATCACAACAATAACGGAGGAAATGACCAAGTTCATCGGGATATCGTGTTGAAGAGTTCAATTGCTTACGACTGGATCTACGATCTCCTCAGCACGGAGGAAAAGGAAACGGCATTAACGATGATGCTGGACCGGGCTCAGACGATTGCAGACGATGTCTTGTACGATACTATGCCGATCACAAGTAATCCTTACGATTCGCACGGCTGGACGGTAAACGGCTATCTGGGCATCATCGCGATCTCCTTGCTGCACGAGAACGTCAGCATTAATGGCACTGTCGTTTCGCAGAAAGCACAGGAATGGTTCAATACGATCGTGCCGGCTTATATCAATCTGGCGCCGGTATGGGGCGGCGAAGACGGCGGCTGGGGGAATGGGGAAGGTTACTGGCAATGGTCCTCCATATTCGGAAAACATTTCATAGATACTCTATATGCAGCAACGGGCTTTAATCTTTATCAAAAAGCTTACTTCCGCAACGAGTCCTGGTACCCTATGTATATGATTCCTGTCGGTCAGCAAAACGGCGCATTCGGAAACGGTAACGACGGCATCCAAATAGGGCAAGTTACGACCAATGTATTACGCAACGCGCAAATGCAACAGGATGAGGTCATGCAGTGGTACTCGCAGCGTTATAATTACGATTACGGCGATTACAAAACTTATTTGTATGAAGATGAAAACTTGCCTGCGCGTCCTCCGGTAGAAATGCCGTCAGCCAAATACTTTGAGCAAATCGGAACGGTCGCCATGCACTCTAACTTGCTTGATCCAAAGCGGGTTTCCCTTTATTTCAAATCCAGTCCTTTCGGCAGCTACAATCATAGCCAAGCGGATCAGAACAGCTTGATCATCAAAGCCTTCGGCGAGGACCTAACCGTTGACGGCGGGTTCTATGACGATTACAACACCGCGCATTACCAGCAATATGCCAAGCAGACTTTTGCCCATAATGCGATTACGTATGACGGCAAAAAAGGACAGAACATTTTCGATATGAAAGCTTCCGGTCAGATTACGGGCTTCGCGACGACCGAAGATTTCGACGCAGCGGTCGGCGACGCTACAACGGCTTACAATACCAATCCGGGCAAAATCGGCCTTGATCTTGCTCAGCGTAGTATTATCTACGTGAAGCCGGGCGCCTTCGTAGTCGTCGATAATTTGAACGCCCGGGAGTCGGGCGGTTCCAGCTTTGAATATTGGCTGCATGCCGACAAAAGCTTAAGCCTGAATGAAGCGCATAGCAGCGCGACGATTGTCAAAAATCAGGCTGCATTGAAAGTTAACCTTTATTATCCGGGATTAATAGAAATCCCAGTTACCGATCAGTATATCGAAGAAGATGGAGAACAACATCTGCCCGGCGCCACATATACGGGAATAAGAAGGCAACACGGCGGATTTAAAACTCCAAAAACGGAAGAAGCGACAATCGTTTCCACCTACGTTCCATACGAAGTCGGTTCCACGCCGCAGAACATCGTTTCCGAGGATCACGGCACATACCGGAAGCTCCATTTCTCCGATGGAACGGATGTTTATGTACGTACAGCTCTAAGCGGCGTCGTAGACACCGGCAGCATTCAGTTCGAAGGCATCGCGGCTTCAGTCAAAGGAGATTCCGTTCTGTTGGTAGGCGGTACCCGATTGGACATCAATGGAGTGACACGGATTATCAGCACGCAACCGGCCACGGTCGCTCTTTCGGGAGATGAGCTGTCCATTACAGGCACGAAGGACTACCAAGTTAGCCTGCATACATCCGGCGTTATGACGGTGCTTGACGAGAAGTACCGCAGCTTGCCGAAGGGCGGCAATGTAACCGAAGCTGTTTATTCCCGGGGGGTTCATTGGGATACCGACGGCGGCACGTTAATCATGAATGTTGAACCAGGTCAACGCAAGCTTCTGTTAAGCAATGTTCCGGCTCCTGCTCCGCAAGCGCCTGTAGCTTTCCCTGTTGAGATTGACGGCGTTCCGTCGACGGTAACTCTGTCCGCTTACAGCGACGGGCACGGCGGCACAAGCACCTGGGGAAGATTATCCAACGCAGCCGGGCTTTACGAGGTGCTCGAAGCGCCTCCCGGATTCATTTTCGAGGGAAGCGGCAGCGTAAAGCCGGCGATGTTTATTGACGCAAATAGCAAAATCATAGTGCCTAACACGACGGGAACTCTTAAGCTGCGCAGCGCAGGCTCGGGTGCAGCGACACCGGTAGAGCAGTCGGCGGAGTTTGACGCTGTCAAGGCGGAGTTGGACATTTTTGCGGAAGCCGAAAGCTTCACAAGTGCAGATACCGGAATATCTACTTATAACACGCGCGCTTTTCTCTCGGGCGGTGTAGGCGTCACCGGCTGGAACAATCCCGGTCAAACGATTACTTGGCAGTTGAATGTCCCTGAAGCCGGGTATTATGATGTCGCCATGAAATATGTGGCGGGCTGGGAGCTAACGGATGGTAATCCGAAGCGCTTGATTCAGCTGGGCTCCGAGATTCATTCGGCGGTAATACCCAAGACGCTGAGATGGGGGAGCCTCCCGGAGGAATGGAGTGCGGCGACCGTCCACACAAACACATACCTGCCTGCGGGAACGGCTACTCTTAAAATGTGGAATGTTGTTGGGGCTTCGAATATCGACTGGGTTGGACTCAAACAAGTAGAATCGGCTTCGGAGCCGTCCGTCAAGCTGACACCAAGCGCAAGCTCGGTCAGCAAAGGGCAAACCTTCGACGTTCAATTAAAGCTTGACCAAGTAGAAGCAGCAGCCGGCGTGGACCTTACGTTCACTTATGATCCATCCAAATTCACTTATAACGAATATGTGAAAGATTACGCACAGCAAGCGGTTATCGTTACGAATGATGCAGCGGCCGGCAAGCTGCGTATATTGGCAGGGCGAATCGGAAGCGGAACGCTGCCGACGGATTCCCCTTTCCTGACCTTAAAGTTTCAGGTCAAGATTGATGCGCCCACAGGTGCAGCGAGCTTCACGAGCTCGGCCGTATCGGTTTCCTCGGAGGCTGGCGTACTCACCGCGCTCGCGGCAAGCTCGGCTCAAGTGAACATTTCCACTAAAGATGCGCTCGGCACACTGATCACGCAAGCGGAATCGACTCGCGATCAGGCTGTCGAAGGAACGACAAACGGTACCTTCTTTAGTGCTATGCTTGCTGGTCTGAAGGCAACGCTGACAACGGCCATTGAAGCTGCCAAGGCTGTGTTCAATCAGGCTGACGCGACTGAGGAGCAGGTGCAGACGGCGCAAGAAGAACTGACCGCAGCTATCGCCGAGTTCGAATCGCACCGAATTACGGCAACGATAGGCGACACAAACAACGACCAGCTCTTTAATATCGCCGATTTCGTTAACATAGCGCTCCACTATGGAAAAGACACGACTAGCTCCGATTGGGCAACAGCGAAGAAAGCCGATATTAATGACGACGGTATTGTCGATATCGAAGACCTGGCATTTATCGCGAGCCGGATTATCGGGTAACGCACTCGCAAGGATAACGCCCCTTTGCTGACGCGAGGGGGCGCTTCTCCATTCTAAAAAATCAGGTATCACAAATAGCCTATGTAAAAGCTAGGGTCGAAGAGGGCAGAGTCGCTTGAAACTGCAGACTGCCACGCCATGAGGATGAAATAATCAATACTGGTGACAGCCTTCCTAGTTTAAGAGGGGCAATATTTGAATTAAAGTCTCAGCAGTTAGGAGTAAAAAGGTGAGGGGGGCGGATCAGGAGATCGCTATGTGACAAAATAGTCGACAAAAGAATTACATGATTGTGACACAACCGTCGGATGACAAAAACTTTATCTCATTAATTCTGTGATAATCGCGGCTTTTTTTTCTATGAGAAATGCTCTTGTCAAAAGTCAATTACATGCACATTAACCTTTTCCTGATTTTGACTAGAACATAAACTCATTCCTGAAAGCATACATACGGATGTTAAGGGATAGGGATGGCTGTGGCAAAAACAAGACTTTAGAGGTTAAACGTTGTCAGAGGACAAAAACAACATGAAAATACATATAGATACAGTGAAAGAGTGGCCTAGAATGAGGTACCATAGTTAATAAAAAGAAACGGGTGAACAGTAATGTCACGCGTTTCTTCTATTGTACGCCGAGTATGGGCTTCATCTCTAGCGTGAAAGTCCCGAACGGGGCTGGCAAACGGCTACCGTTAGCCAAAAGGAAGGATGTCTGTCGCGAAGCGAAATTTGAAGGAAGCGGAGGCAAATGCACGAACCAAGATACACAAACAGGTTTATGATTTCATTTACTGAATCTGATTTAGAAAGCCTGTTTAATATCCATCGACAATCGGTAAGTTTCACTGGTCGTCAGCATGGCTTTAAGACATGGTACTGATTCCCCGAGCCAAGTGCCATTATTTTGCACCAGTTATGTATTTACGAAGGTCGTCAATTTTCTTAAAATGGGAGTATTATCGAAATTCGTAAATAAGACGGTTAATGGACTGTCTCGCAATTCGATTTAAGATCTCATTTTAAGATCAAGATCCAGAATCAGAGACATTTGAAGACGAAAGACAGTTTGAAGATAATTCAATGCAGGCAAGACCGTCCGATAACACCATATTCACGCTTCGGGCTGACGCCCTCATCCGGCAGAGTGATTTCGGGGAAGCGTGGCAGCCGGACAACCCACGAGGCTAAGTCTGAAGACCCGTTCCTTACGGTCACTTAAGCCTCTCGGGCTCATGAATACCAGAACGATAGCCGAATGAAGTTCTTCTTTTAGGAGGAGTATATGACATTAGAAAAAGTTATAAATAAAATTGCAATACAAAGTGAATATAAGGAATTTGTTGATAAGTATATAGATAATATACTTACTGAATTTAAAGGTAAGATTCATAGCATTTATATGTGTGGCTCGATTCCAAAAGGAACTGCTATACCTTTCAAGTCAGATGCAGACTTTACTATTGTATGTGTAAATCCCAAAGATATTGATTATAAAAAATTGACAAATATTAAAGATAGGCTTTTGGAAGAATATCCAGTAGTAACTAAGATTGATACGATAATTTGCTCGATTGACGATGTATTAAGTAAACCATATGAGTGGGGTTTTTGGGTTAAGATAATTTGTGTTTGCGTATATGGTCATGACGCTGGTGAAAAAGTACCACCTATAATTATTTCTCCAGAGTTCATTTTAGCCTTAAATACAGAGACCAAGGAGGAAGTAGATCGTATACATAGTTTACTTTCTAATGCTAGTGATAACACAATGAAAACTAGATATATTAAAGGTTACTCTAAGAGATTAATTCGTGCATTATACTCTTTGGTTTTAGAAGATACAGGTGTATGGCAAGATGACATTATTAAGATGAAGAATGCCATATTAGACTATTGTGAGATTGACTCGGCTTTAGTTGATTATCTGTATGCTTGTTACTTAGATAGTAATGTACTTGTTGAAGAGTTTCTGGGAATTGCAGATGAAGTATTTAGCTATTTTGAGAACGCCTTAAATGCAATGGCTGCTTCCAGAACTTCCTTAGGCTAACACCATATTGACGCTCTAGCTTTTGACATCGGAGGGGCTCTTGGCTATGAAAGCGTTCGACAATCCGAGCAGTCAATATGAAAGTACGACAGGATGTTGATCGGGATGTAAGAAGATTTATTACTTTGAAACAAATTATTTGGCCATCGAGCACGAAGCGGCACCTAGCCCTTTTGTATTAAGGCAAAAGTGCCGTATTTCATTTTTCATTTAATGAGATTGAGGAGTTTCAGAGAAACGTTCATTTTCTTGTCTTTTATAGATATAAATTCTTGTCGACCGACAGATGACCAAGGACAAGAGTATGAGCCGTTTAATTACCGCGTAAATCGCGGTTTTTTTATTTTATCGGTACACATTTTTTGTCAAAATGGATTGTCAAGAATATTGGCCTATAGCCGATTGGGTCCAATAATATGTGCCTATTTCCGATGTAAAAATATCGAGAGCCTGGCTAGGCACAATAGCTTAAAAGAGGAGGAGGGGATCGTACCAAATATCATTAACTAAATCAGAAACGGTGGACATATAAAGATTCGCCGTTACGACTCGGACTTTCCTTGAAAGAACTCGCCAATGAGAGTCGGATCCGCTAGGAAGGAATTGCTTATTGTGATAACCCATATGACGTTTTTGCGGCATTCCTAGATGACCTATAACCAGCAGTTGTGATCCCCGTATTCTACTACCCAATGCCACAGTGTTGAAAAGCCAACTAAAAGATTGATTCAAAGCCCATGTTTGATTAAACTCCAGATGCATTCGAACCTGTCTTCGTAATCGGGTAAATTCCAGGATTCTTTGAAAGACGGTAGGCTAAACACCGCAAACGCAGATAGGATCGCCTCTGCCCGTTCTAGGTTGGGATCGTGATAATCCATCAATCCATCAATAATTTGGTAGGAGTCCCATAGTACGTCGCGTAATACCTGTGGATTGCTATCAACGTATTGTGTATTCAATGCGAACATTTGTGGATTCTCGTTATACGCTCGCTTTTTAGCGTTAGCAAATGCCCAGAGCCAATCGTGGAGCAAGTCTTGTGCATTGCTCAAATTAGTCATATCTAATTTAATTTGTTCTGAAATCATCCGGTTAAACCAGCTCTTAGATACTGCTGCCCAGAGCTCCTGCTTGTTTTTAAAGTGTTTATAAAGCGCTGCGTGGGTGATATTTAATTCATCCGCAATTTGAGAGAGTGTCACTTCAGATTTTTCCGTGCGTTCAATTAACGTTTCTGCTGTTTCAATAATGAGCTCTTGTGTGATTTTGGCCATGAAATTTGGCAGGTGAATATAGGGATTTTCAAGCAAATCATTTGCCTTCAAGCATCCGCGTAACACCGTGCTGCCAACCCTTCTCTCTGATAGAAATTTTTTAATAACTGCTTGTACATTTACTTATATGTTAGCACAATAACGGGATAGTAACAATTATTGACTTTTGTAACCAACGCCATTATGCTTATTAGGCGAGTTACAAAATCAAATAAATGTTACTTGATTAATATTCAGTGCATAGGAGGCCATTAATTATGAAAGCAGCACAGATTACCAAATATTCAAAAAAGTTCATAGTCGAAATTAATGATATTCCAGTCCCAGAAATAAATGATAACGAAGTCTTGGTTAAGGTGAGAGCGGCGGCGGTTAATCATTTAGAATTACTCATCGGTACCGGGAGCGTGAAGCTGATTCAGGATTATGAGTTCCCATTGACACTCGGAAACGAATTGACGGGTGTTATTGAGAAAGTCGGAAAGAAGGTCCAGGGTTTCATCGTTGGGGATGCCATTTATTCACGTCTGCCTTTACAAAAAATTGGTGCTTTTGCGGAATATGCGGCAATTAATGTGGATGCTATCGGACATTTACCCTCTAATCTTGATTTTGTAACTGGGGCTGCTGCACCATTAACCGGTTTGACTGCCTATCAAGGTTTGCATGAAGAATTAGCAGCAAAATCTGGCGAAACTGTGTTTATCCCCGGGGGTTCTGGGTCATTTGGCCAAATGGCAATTCCTATCGCCAGAAGCATGGGGCTCGAGGTCATCGTCAGTGGAAATCCGCAAGCGCGTGAACGGACTATGGCGGCTGGAGCAAATCGATACATTGATTACACGACTGAGAACTATTGGGAACAGCTTAGTGATGTTGATTATGTGATTGATACCTTGGGACCAAGCGAATTTAATCATGAACTTTCAATTATTAAAGCAGGAGGTCGCCTTCTTTCTCTGCGAACCGGTCCTAACAAACGGTTTGCCCAAAATCTAGGCTTGTCAGGTTGGAAACAAAAGCTCTTCACCATCGCTGGGGCTAAGTATGATTACAAAGCGAAGAAAAAGAATGTTCAATATCATTTCATTTTTGTTCGCAGTGATGGTGAACAATTAAAGAAAATCACCAAAATTATTGAAGATAACGGAATTGTACCAGCGGTGGACCCGACAGAATTCCACATTGAAGATATTAATGAAGCACTGAAGCTTGTTGCTACAGGTCATCCTAAAGGAAAAGTCATTATACAATTTTAAGGAGAGCCCCCGATGAAGGCTATACAAATTTCTAGATATTCTAGAATACTTGAAGTGAACATCAACTCAGTTGACGTTCCATTAATCACATCAACTCAGGTTCTGATCAAGACTAAGGCAACCGGTGTTGATCCACACCTTGTCTTGGCGATTAGAGGAAAAGTTTAGTAGTTTGATCATTATAACTTTCCATTGACTCTAGGCAACGAGTTGGCTGGAGTTGTGGTTGAAGTCGGCACCGGTGTCCAAGATTTTAAGATAGGTGATCTCGTGTACACCATGCCACCGCTAGATACTATGGGAGCGTTCGCTGAATATGTTGCAGTAGATGCATCTATTGTGGCCAAAATGCCAACTAATCTTTTATTTAAAGAAGCAGCTGCCGTACCATTATCTGCTTTGACGATCATCCAGGCACTCGATATTTTAGATGCTCAACAATGCAGTAAATTATTAATCTCTGGAGGTACAGGTGGCTTTGGACAGATAGCAATACCTTACGCGAAGTCACAAGGACTGTTCGTAACCGTTAGTGGTAGTGGATCAGCGCGTGCTTTGGCCAACCGACTCGGGGCTGACGAGTTTATCGATTATGAAACACAGGACTATACTGACATACTGGGAGACTATGATTATGTTATTGATACCCGAGTCGTCAGTGAAATTAGTAAGATTGCGACGGGCCATTGTCAAGGGGAAGTCATATTGAAAGTAGATGATGAAGAATGAAGTTGAATAATAGAACGATATTGTTGACAGGCGGAACGTCTGGAATTGGCTTTGCATTTGCCAAACGTTTTCTTGAAATGGGAAACACAGTGATCATCACGGGGCGCTCACAACAACGCATTGATCAAGCAGTAAAGAACAATCCGGGGCTCATTGGGATGATAGCTGATATTAGTGATCCTATGAGCGTTGAGCAGCTTGCCAAAGAGCTAGCTAAACACTTTCCGCAACTTGATATTGTTTTCAATAATGCTGGATTTATACACGAGTTTGACTTATTTGATGAAAATATCACCTATGAGTATCTTACTGAAGAAATCAACACAAACTTGAATGGTACAATATATGTGACCAAGGCTTTGTTGCCACTGCTAGCCAAACAAAGAGAGGCAATGATTGTTAATGTTACTTCACTACTTGCAAATATTACAGTTGCCAACGCACCGACGTATTCTGCAACGAAGGCTGGCATACACATGTTCAACGATGCATTACGTGAGCAAATCCGTTACAAAGGAAAAAATATTCATGTGATGGAGCTTTGTCCACCAGTAATTTCTGAAACCAATCTCACGGACACATATGATGAAGGATTTCTGAATAAATTGATTTCTTTACCTTTAACAAAGCTTGTTAATGTTGGTATTAAAGGAATGTTGAGAAATAAACTGCGCGTGAACGCAGGTTTTACCAGAGTTATGCGCTTTGCAGTGAAGTTCGCACCCGATCTTATCACGCATACTTGGGGGCAAATGATTCTTAAGCAAGTTAATACGAAGAAAGCTCATCCTTAGATCTCCCTTAACGGATTGCCGTCATTTTTCATTCTTTACTGATCGTTCTCAATATGTTATATTGAGTATGCGAGGAGGGAATGGAATGGCAAGAAGCAAAGAGTTTGAGGAAAACGTAGTATTGGATAAGGCTATGAAGCTCTTTTGGGAACAAGGATATGAGAAGACATCCTTAACTGATCTGGTGGAACATATGGGGATACATCGTAGAAGTTTGTATGACACGTTTGGCGACAAGCATACGCTCTTTCTTAAAGCAATGGATCGTTTTCGTGCTAAAATTAATACGGAGCTTACAGGGGTAGTTAAACGCTCCGAGACTGCCGAGGAAGCTCTTCAGATGATTATTAGCTTCATGATATATGGTGAAGAAGCCTCACCTTCAGGTTGTCTAATGGTGAATTCGGCGGTGGAATTAGCAATGCGTGATGCCGAAGTAGATTCCAAGTCCACTGAATCGTTTACACTATCCGAGCAAATGTTTAAGGATATTATATTGTGGGGACAGAGGAATGGAGAATTCACTGCAGCTTACAATGCCGAAGAGCTAGCGGAGCAAATGCATGCAGTATGTGTTGGATTGAGGGTAATGACAAGAACCTCCATTGCCAAAGAAAAACTATACCGAACAGCCAATTTATCCATAAAGCTTTTGAAGAAATAGTTTGATAAATTGAGTATGATTGTTCTGTTCTTCATTAAATAATTTAAAGCCGTGTTGTGAATCTTACTCATAAGAGAACAACATTCTTTATATATTTTAGAATGATCGTTCTCGTATGGTGAGTTAACAAAGTTCTCTTCATGAATTAAATATTCTTATGCCTATTATAGAACGATCGTTCTCTTATTTTTAAATTTCCCTCCACCTAATATTTATAAATTCAATACTTGCGTATTTTTTAGAGGAAAAACATTGTTGTACTCAATCACATAATAAAAGGAGCAACCTAAAATGAAAATTTCTGAACAAATCGCTTTTGTAACCGGTGCGAACAGAGGCCTTGGCCGAGAACTCACGCTTGAACTTCTATCCAGAGGGGCTAAGGTTTATGCTGGAGCAAGAAATCCAGAGACCATTGATATTCCCGGTGTAATACCTGTGAAGCTTGATATTACGAATCCTCAAGAGGTAGCTTCAGCCGCTAAGATTGCTAAGGACATTACCCTTTTAATCAACAATGCAGGGTCTTCTACTGGCGCTTCCTTGATTGACGGTGAACTTGACCAAATTCAATTGGAGTTTAACACGCATTTCTTTGGCACACTTTCTATGGTTCGCACTTTTGCACCGGTCCTAGCAAACAATGGTGGCGGCTCGATTCTTAATATTCTTTCTGTATTATCATGGTTTAGTTCGGGAACTGTTGGGGGATATTCTGCTGCAAAGGCAGCTGAGTGGGCATTGACGAACGATCTACGTTTAAATCTATATCCTCAAAATGTAAGAGTAGCTGGATTGCATGTGGGTTATATGGAGACAGATATGACATCCGGATTAGAAGTTCCCAAGTCCAACCCTACAGACATCGCAAAAATTGCTATCGATGGTATAGAATCCGACAGCTTTGAGATTGTTGCGGACGATACGAGCCGTTACATCCAAAGTACTCTTGCCGGTGGTGTATCTGCGATTTATCCTCAACTATCCTAATACAAATATTAATAATGTAATTCGACCAAGTTATAAAACCAATACGAAACAATAATCACCATACTACTAGTAACGAATATAAAAGAGGAGTGTTTAAAATGAATAACTTATGGAGCAAAACAAAAATTGGAAATTTGGAATTACCTCATCGTTTAGCAATGGCACCAATGACACGTAGTAGATCAAATGAAGATGGTACACCGGGAGAATTAACAGCCCTTTACTATGCTCAACGGGGGTCAATGGGACTCATTATTACAGAGGGTACACAACCTTCTGATGATGGTCAAGGGTACTTATGGTCACCTGGAATATATACGGATCAGCATATTGATGGATGGAAAAAGGTTACCGATGCCGTGCATGAAGCAGGTGGGTCTATGTATATCCAATTAATGCATGCCGGTCGCATGTCTCACCCAGACAATACTCCACATCATCGTCAGTCTGTTGCACCCTCTGCGATCGCGCCAGGAGCTCAAATATTTACTGCTAAAGGTATGCAGGATATCCCCGTTCCGCGTGAGTTAAGTAGAGAAGATATCCAAACGACAGTTGCCGATTTCCGTAAAGCAGCAGCTGCGGCTATTAAAGCAGGCGCAGATGGCGTTGAAATTCATGGAGCTAATGGTTATTTGATTAATCAATTTATTGGAGAGAATTCAAATACACGGACAGATGAATATGGGGGATCTATAGAAAATCGTACTCGCTTCGCAATTGAAGTTACGAAAGCCATCGTCGAAGAAATTGGAGCAGAAAGAACAGGTTTCAGGATCTCGCCAGGAACACCTCTTGGTGGGATACAAGATGGTGAACAAGGTCCTGAACTTTATCGTTATCTTGTGAAAGAATTAGCTAAGTTGGATTTGGCTTATCTCCATATCATGCATCTAGGGAACGAGGAGCTGCTCCAAGACATTCGCTCAATCTGGAACAATCCTTTGTTAGTTAATCGTGCTGGACGAGCTCTAGAAGATTTAAGTATCGATCTCGATAATGGACTGGCTGATATGGTTACCGTCGGTGCATGGTCATTAGCTAATCCGGATTTAGTTGAACGACTTAAATTAGGAGCTCCATTGAATGAAGCAGATCCTTCAACATTCTTCGGGGTCGGAAGCAAGGGTTATACGGATTATCCTACGTTGAAAGAATTGGAATCGCAAAAAAGCGAGGGATAGGCTGAAATAAAAAATCAATTTTAAACAGACATGAAGGGGTACAACTAAAAATTGTACCCCTTGAATTCACATGCAAATCATCTGTCGGACGACAAGAACTTCTATAAAAAGCCTTTGAACGCCTTAAATAAATCGTAACTTTTCAAGAAGCCGTTCTATAAGCTGAGCATATTCACCGCGGCTTAACAATTGTCGTGGTTGAATGTGTTTAGCACCATTGCCAACGTTACGTCAGAAATGCCAATGCTATATGCAAGAAAAATATTCAAAGAAAATAATATTGAAGCGGTTGATCATTAAAAGATCAACCGTTTTGTTTTATAATAAGATATAAGAAAGGTAAGAGAGTATTAATCGGTACATATTCTTGTCATTAATCGGAACACATTCTTGACATCTGACAATAAACTTAGATAGATAAAGGCTTAAATCACTTTTACCGACATATGTACAAAATACGAGTTTTGTGCAAAAGTATTACTCTAATGCCCAATACTTCCAAAATCGTTGTCTATTTCAACTTACTTATGTTTTGGTTACTCGACATCTGGTTTTCGTTATAACAGTTTTCTAAATGAGTAACAAAATTTTTCATAACTCATCTGCTGATAAAACTTATGCGCGTTACTATTATTAAATGCTGAATCTAAGGCCACGACCTTACATTCTTTTTCTTTTCCCAATTGATGCACGTATTCAAGTAGTCTTGCTCCGTATCCTTTTGAACGTACTGATGATTTGGTTACCAAATCATAAACAAAAACATGTTTCCCATAATAAAAATTGGTTCTGAAAATAATGCCTGTTACTCCTACAATTTCATTATTAGCATAAATCGCTATCAGTTGATAACCTTCACTTGCCATTGTTTTTACCGTTTCAATGAACAGCTCCAAAGTCAAATTCGTACGAAGCTCATTCATTACGGGAAATGCTTCTTTCCATTGTTCTTCTGTGACTAAATGTTTGATCATCATGTCTACCTCCTTTTAGAATCCTCGTGGACGATTGCAACACGTACGATAAGCGTTAACGTTTCTCAAAAAAATATCCGAGCGGGATTGAACTATTTTTAATTTATACCTCCCTGATAATTATCTGAACGCTTATAAGACAATTAACGACCACATTCTGTGACATCATCCCATTCATCCTTTTAACTCCTTTATTTCCTGATTCCCGTTTCGGTAAGATTCACCTTAACAATCAAGCCTACGTTCAATGCTTGATATTGTAGTTTCCATTCTTCCTCATTCCATTTTCGTGTTTTACTCCTTACGAAATCCCCTATACCGAGCGGGTCGATTCCTTCTTTTATAAATATTTTTATGAGATCCATTCCATCTTTTTCAATATCCTTCTCGAAACGCTCCTTAATTCTCCGCTGCTCTTTCGTTGGATATTGGACTCCCATTGAATCAAGAATTTCACCATTGATGGTAAGATATATCGTCACTTTTGGACTTTTCGCATCTTTACTGACTCGATAATTTACTTTTGAACCAAAATTCACCATCGCAATGTAAGATCCACTGTCTAGTTTTGCTTCAAGAGTGCCGTGGTCCACATTTTTCAGAAGAAATTTCATGACTCGCATTTGTTTTTCGTTCAGCGACCTAACATACTTGTCATCTTTAAATAAAGCTACACCGGAAATAATAATTTGATCCTTCTCCAAAGTAAGGAAAGGCAAATAAGGGTCCATTCCTTTGGCCAATAAGGAGTACTCGAACTCGTGAAGATTTTGTATGGGAACAAGCCCGTTCCGAACACTCGTATCAAGTAAATTAAACAAGAACATCCCTTTTTCTTCATTTGAACTGAAATTAGCTTGTAACATCTCCTTTGCTCTTCCATCTACAACGGCCAAATACTTCTTTCTTGAAGCTTGAGCTTCACGAAGTGTTACATCCAATACTTCTGACAAACCTTTCGCTGCCATTTCTTTACCAAATAACTCCACAGAAAATTTCCCCGTAATAATGGGTCTGTCTATTTGCATCTCCATTAATTTTATGATGTTTCTACTTGTGTGGCCAACCTTTGAGTACCACATATTTGATACGTCACCCGGTTTACCCGCTTGAAATCTTGGCGTCGTAATTGTAAGCTCGATTAGATCGTTTGGTGCATTATCGTAGGCGCAAGTAGTAGGTAAAGTAACTTTTTCTAAAATTTGCTGCTTGACACACCCTGTTAATAGGAAGCAGGTAACCAATACCAAATGAAATAATCGATTCATACCGTTCTTCTCACTTTCACTCTGACAATGTCGATTATATAAATAAATGGAATATACGCATAAATCAAGTAAAATCCGAACTTGGATAACATTGTTTGAACAGCTTCGATACTATTATGTCCGGGAATCAGACATACTGCGGTAAAAACTAGAATTAATATGATCGGCAGGACTGTTAATGTTTCACTTTGAATATAATTCTGAACATTCGACTTGAAGCCCATAGACTGAAGCATATGATCGGAATGACCCATAATATCTGTGAAACAGCTCCGATAAATTCGAATCGGTCAATAAAAGGAAACTGAATAAATTTGTATTTGGTTAATTGCGGCCATATCTCATTTGATAATTGTTCGGGTTTGAACAACAACAATGATATGATGACAGTTAAAAGGTAATATCCCGTTGTAAATCCATTTGCGATATGGGCCCATTTTTGAGATTTTTTTGGATTTTTAATAAAAGTGTAACAGAAAAAGAGCGTTTCCACGCCTAAATAGGGAAATGTAAAATCCATACTTGCTTTGATGATGTCTTTCATCGAATGATCAAAAACGGGGAACAAATTGTTAATATGAAAATAATTCGCTGTGAAAATCAAGGAAATTAATGTAAGGTTTCGTAGTAAGCTAAACAAACAAATGCCCACGATAACTCGAAAACCGCCTGCGACGATATAATAAACAAGTAGGAGCAACACGAATGCCAACGGCCATGTTTGAAGATCTGGAAAAAGCCATACTTGTATAATTTCTATGAATAGCCGTAATTGAAAACTTGCTTTGATTAGGAAGTAAACGATAAAGATAAAGTTAAGCCCTCCTCCCGCCAATTTCCCGAAAAACTTATGATGAATATGTACAAGATCCGTCTCATTACGGTTGAGAACTTGATAAATCATCCAAATAACGACGTGGAAAAGGAGACCGCATAGGATGACCGAGATCCAAGTATCTTGGCCAACCAATAGAATAGGTTTGGTCGTCATATTGAGATACTCGGGTCCAAACTGCATCGTTAAAATCAATATGAAAACGAGATAAGGCGAGATGGTGAAACGCGGATATTCTGTTGACTTCATCAAGTATCACTCCCAAATCTGCCTCATTCGTCTATGTCTCTTTTTTTGTTAGCGTTTTTCCTATCGAATCTCACGGGGGTTGGCGATCTGAGAAAGCTAAATCTATGATGAAATTTGGAATATGGGGGACGAATTACTGTATCATATAAATCTGAAGTTCGGAAAGGATAAAAAGGAACAAGGTAAGGCATCCCTAGTGAAGTTAATCGCAACAGGTGCGCTACCAAGGCAAGAGTGCAGATAACGATACCTAATAACCCCCATAATTGCGCTGCGAAAATAAATGGAAAACGTAGAACACGTATCGTTGAGCTCATTCGGAAAACAGGTGTTGTGAAAGATGCCAACGCCGATAATGCTACAATGATCAACAAAAAATTGCTTGTGAGCGCGGCTTCAACGGCTGCCGTACCGAGCACGATACCACCAACGATTCCAATCGTTTGTCCGATTTTTGTGGGCAGTCTGGCGCCCGCCTCTCTTAACAATTCGATGACAAGCTCCATAATGAGCACTTCCACCACCGGAGGAAAAGGTACATTAATCCTCGAAGATACGATCGTGGGCAAAAAAACATTGGAAATGGCTTGACCGTGATAGGTCATAACAGCTACATATAATGGTGTCGCAAAGACAGAAAACAGTACAGAAAAAATGCGAATCATCCGCAGAATCGAACCAATGATCCATGACATGTAATAATCTTCAAAAGTAATGAAAAATGAACCCAGGTTGACTGGCGCAAAAAGCGCAATCGGGGTCCCGTCCATCAAAACGCATAATTGTCCGGATGATAAAGCCCATGCAACGTAATCTGGCCTTTCGGTGCCGACCATTTGAGGAAAGATGGTATTCGAATTATCTTCAATCATTTGTTGAAGTATGGTAATACTCGTAATTTGATCGAATTGCACATCCTCTAGTCGCTGAATGCATGTATTCAAATATTGTTCGTTCATTAATCCTTCTATGTAACAAATGGCAACTCTCGCCTTGGATATACTTCCTAGTGTGAGCTCTTTGATGCGTAACTCGGGATAAGGAACTCGCATGCGAATTAAGTTAAGATTGATGTCTAATGATTCCACAAAGGCTGCTTTCGGTCCTTCCACGGTGAATTCGATTTCAGGCATTGTTACATTGCGACCAATGGATGCAGCCGCATTAACCAAAATAAAATGGCTTTGATGGCCATATTGTATAGCGACATATCCTCGTAATAATTTTTTTTGAATAAGATCCCAATCAATTGATATTTCTTTTTCCGGTATGGGGATTAGGTGGTACAAATCCTCGAAGGGTATACTCGAATTGTTGCGCAAGAAGCCCAAAATATGCTCGTTTAAGATTTTGGGCTCTGTGAGAGATTTAAAATAACTGATGAAAAGAGACACATTTTTCGATTGATGTTCGTAATAAACGAAATCTGATGATTCACTAAACTCCTTCCATAACTGAGGGACTGAACTCAATCTAATCACTCTTTTCTTTTTATTTTAATTTCTAAATTTCTCAAATTCATTGTCTCACTTCAAGCGGATATTTATTCAAACGGCGCATATACCAATTCATAGCCATACCCTTTGCCGGCCTCGATAGAAACCATAATCGTCCCACTAAAAAAGACCAGCCCATTTGGGCTAGCCTTTAATCACCATGCATGAATTTATGAAAGTTTTTTTCCAGCGGCATATTCGGCAGAAATCTTCTTAAATACCTCATAGCTGCGTTTGCCGCAATCTGAAATCGCAATCGGATGAAATCCGGTCACTTCCGCGTATAGCGTATCATGAAGCGGTTTGACCCACTCTGCCGGAAGCTTATCAGCCCCGAGCTTCGCACCCATAATCGAGCCCACGGTAGCTCCATTGCAATCGGTATCCCAACCGCCTAACACGGCTGTCGTAATAGCCAGTTCAAAATCGTACCTACCGAAAACGAGCGATGCCGCTACCAAAGCTGCGTTATTGTTCGTATGGACACTGTGGTAGTGTTTGAATGCTTCCCAGATCCGATCGACTAAATCCAACTGATCCACAGCTGTATGCGCAATGGCTATAGCTTTGCGGATATCATGAGCCAATCGACAATCTCTCGGAATTTCGCTAAGTCCAATTTCTACGATACGTTCATTATCGGTTTCGTTAAAAGCAGCTGCGATCATTGAAGCAACAAACATCTCACCATAAATACCGTTCTTAACATGGGAAAAAGAAGCATCCCGCCAAGCAAATTCCGCTGCCAGCTCTGGATTACCCGCCGCGCCGTAAGCAAAGCCATCGGCTCTGATTTGAGCCCCAATCCACTCCCGATATGGATTTAACCAGGTTCTTACCCATTCACTCTTCTGTGCCCAGTCCTCCGTTTTTTCACCTTGCATATGGGAAGTTACTTGAGCGAAATTCAAATATGCCTGTGTCTCCGCTGTACACACTTGCTGATAGCTTAGATACTTATGCCAAAGCTTGCCAATATCCCAAGAATCAAAATCCAATCCTTTTTCCTCCAGCAGAATTAAACCTAACACGGTATACCGAATATCATCATCGGATTCCATATACTGAATCCGCTCTTTCCAGCTCTTCTGGCACCAGTCGTTCACTTTCAAATCGTACTCAGCAGACGCCCGTGAACTCCCAGGGGTATATCCGCGGATAGGCCAAGCATCTGCCCCTTTGAACCAGAGCTCAATATTTTTCCAACCCGCTCTTCCTCCGCTTCCCTCCATGAAATGACGGTTTTCAAGCGGTTTCCCCAACGCACATCCTATACTTCGGCCAAGCCACGCACCTTGAAATTGATTAAGCCATTCCGTTTCAGATTTATCTACCGTTAGTTGTCGTGGACCTTCCGGCCTCTCTGCAAGAATACCCGGTAAATCTGAGGGCTCTATGTAAGGGAAGTCTGCACGAATATCAAGCGACTTTAACTGCTGATAAACCGCCATCAACTTCGTTTCATCATCACCAGCTGCGATCCACTTGTCTTGAAATCCGCTTACATCGCAGCCCTCTTCTCCCCTTTGTATCATTTCCAAATAGACAATATCCTTCAATCGCTCCCAGCCAGCCATCGTAAAACCACCTTTACTATCAGACTTTAAGCTGATTATACGAATTTGGCTTTACTGAATCTTCTCAATTTCCTTCATATTTCTCAAAATAATTGCTTAACACCAAATTGTTTGCGATACTCTTGAGGCGACATGCCGACTGCAGCGTTAAAGGCTCGATAGAACGACGCCAAGCTCTGAAAGCCGCTGGAAAAACTTATGTCTGCGATACTATCGAGCTCCGTGACAAGTTGTTTCTTAGCTTCGCTAATGCGCAGCTGTGTCATATAAGCAATAAAGCTGATGCCTGTTTGCTCCCTAAAAAAGCGGCTTGTCCGCGCTGTGCTCCAACCTAAATGCTCGGCAACATCGGTAAGTTGTATAGAATCTTGAATCCGTTCTTTCATAAAAAGCATCATTTCTTTGATCTCATTCTTGGAATTGGACATTTTCATCCATTGCTCTTTGCTAAATGCACCCCTGTAATGGCGAAGCAAGATAACACCAAGCTCTAGCAATTTGCAGCGTGTAATGGTTAGATAGCCCTCCGACTTAGCATTAAGCTCTTCATAAATCTGTTGAATAAGTAACCCAATTTGCTCGGCAAGCGGTGTTCCAGCTGCAATATGATTCTCAAATCTCTCCGATCGATAGGCAAATGGCAGCAATAATTTTTCGTCTTCTTCAAGGAAGAGACTTTGATCAAAATTCAAAAAAATATATTGGCTTGGATTATGCTGCGCAGATTGAGCAATATGAAGCTCCGTATTATTGACAATAAAGACATCACCTTCGCGAACCTCATAAAGCTTATTTTCAAAAATGAATTGCCCTCTTCCTCCCCGGCAATAGCCAATTTCCAAGCTGGAATGGAAATGAAGAGGCTGTGGATATGGTTTGGGACACCAAAGATACGCATTAATTGGAATCAGATTGTCATATTCTATCTTCAGCTTCATTTGGTTTCCTTCCACCTTTAAGAGAAGCTTTAAAGAGTAGCTGCCCTTGAATCTTGCGTTGTGCAGCCCCAGATTGTTCTATTCATAATATGTAGGATAAGCTCCCGTTTCTTTCGCCAAGACCAGGGTTCATCGCTCTCGTTAAAGCACCCAAAACGATTAACTTTAGTCCATATTTTAACATACTTTGTTGAAGACAACTGCCTGTCCTTCCGTTTATCCTAAAAAATTATGGATTCAATTCTCGGGAGACACCAAGTTCTATTGCTTAACGTATCGCACACCTCTAAGTAGCAATGCTAAGGATTGGAGGAGCTTCAAAAGATACGCCTGAGCTAAGGTTTGACGAGTCTTGTCAATTTATATTGGCGCGTGCCCTCTCGCATTTCATCGTAGATTCGCGTCCCCGGCAATCCGATTGTCTCGTGTACGGCGTCCTCCATTCCATCCTCTCTTTGCAAAGTCGTATATCGTCTCTTTCCCGCTAAGTCACTGGATAACAGCACATTTTCTGTAATGTCCTTTACGAATGCAAAATCGAATCCAAGACTGCGCAAATAACGCTCTCCTTCTTCGAATTTAAACAGAGGAAGGTCGTCAGCAAAAACGAACGTGCCGCCAGGCTTCAACACGCGATACACCTCATCATAAAAGCGGTTGATGTTTGGGAACAAATCTGCAGCTTCAATAACCAACACGATATCGCAGCAAGCAGTCCCGATTGGCAGCATCTCAGCATCACCGATGCAGAAGTAAACGTTCTCTCGTCGGTTTCTGCTTTGGCAAAATAAGACGTTCACTTCTGTCAAATCCAATCCAACTACGCTTTTGGGTTCGAACTCCATACAGAGCGTTGTCACATTCCCGCCTCTGCCGCAAGCGATTTCGAGCACGTCTTTACCGTTCACGCACGTGTCACCGATTGCTTCCCGCAACAGACGAACCGAGTTCCGATGAACGGCCTGTGCCTGTGGCTCATCACGATCCTTTAAATCCACATACCCCCAATTCACAAAAGTGGAAAACCGGGACAACCCGTTCGATTCCAACATGCGATGCATCGTGGTAAACATGTGTCTGACGGAATCCTTATGCTCTGATTCCCGCTCGTCATCCAAAGTCAATCGATAGGAGTTCCCTTCCACATTCAAATAGGAGGTCAGACAATCCGGACATTCCCATGCTCCACCAGTGTCGTACAATGCGGCCTTACAGCGCGGACAAGCAGCTATAAGGCCAGATAATGGCCAGATCTGGCTGCTCATGCATTTAATTCTCCTTTTGCGAAGTGCCAGATGTGAAACGTCCGTTTGCCATGCTGCATCTCCTCGTATCTCTGCGTGCCTGGTGCCTCAAGCCAATCCAATACGTCTTGTTCATTTTCAAATGAACCTTGCAATGCGGACATCCGATTGGTTAGTGCCGTTTCTCCCGCCTTCAGCACGTTTGCGGTAATGTCTCGACAATGAACCATATGAAATCCTAGCTCCTGCATGATCGCCATATTTCTAATTAAGTCTGCTTCATCCATTACGTCGGCGTAGAGAAACATACCGCCAGGCTTCAATACACGTAATGTCTCCTGGTAGAAATCACCAACATTGGGATAGAGATGCGATGATTCGATATTCAGTACAATGTCGAATGTATCGTCGAAAAATGGGAGCCGTTCTGCATCCCCTGCGACATACCAGGCTCGGTCATACCGATTGTTTGCTGCACAGAAAGCGATGTTCGATTCAGTCAAATCTAAGCCTACTACCTCATCAGGCCCATAAAATTTACACAACGCATTGACGTTGCCTCCCCTGCCGCAGCTTACTTCCAGAATCTTTTTGCCCATAAGATCGCACCCATTAATGACTTCTGTTAACAATCGGATAAAAAGCGAGTTTGTCCTTCGGACATCTCCGTCGATCTCTTCTTGTTCGAGTGATGCAAATCCCCAATTATTAAATGTAGCGAATCGCGACAAACCTTTATCCTCCAGTGATTGGTTGATTGCGCTGAACGTTCTTTTCACTTCCTCTTTCAGGAAACCGACGTTTCCTGAATCGAGCATGACGGGTTGGCCTGCGACGATTTCGAACTGCAGATTGCAAGAGGCGCATTCCAATTTATCATTGCAATCAGCAATGAAGCCTTTGCAGCGCGGACAGGCTAGCGCAATGTCAGATGTATGCCAATTGATGGTCAATTTAAACACTCCTTCGATAATGTAATCGTCAGATTAAGAAACTGCATAGGCAGCAATTCGGAACGTCAGCCCTCTCTATCCAAGTCCCATTTGTCTACGACCAGCTCGCTTTCTCCGTCCGATTCGAACACGATCCCGGTGCTGGAGCTGGAAGGGTAGATTGTGGCACTCATCGTTCTTACTCCGCCGTCTATGAACACCTCCACGCTCGAACGATCGAGAAATACCCTCAGAGATAAGACACCGTCACGCAATGCGACAGGAACGGAGCGTCTTCCATTCACACCTTCTTCTTCGGGAGGCGTAGAAATGCTTCGACCACTGCTCGAACGATCTAATGTAAAAACGCCTTCGGCTGTATCGTAGTACAGCAGTGTCTCCTCTCCCTTACCTTGACGAACCTTTAGACCAAATCGAGATGCATCCTTAGGCTTGAAGGAGACCATTAGCTCCAGTTGTACGCCTTCCACACCTTCAATCCGCCCTTCGCCGCGCAACGCAGTTCGGACGTGGACACGGTTTCTCCGATAGGATTCGATTTCGCTTATAGGTTGCTGGATGACCCGATGTCCTTCCACTTTCAATTCCCGAGGCAATGTCATCATTCCAGACCATCCGTGACCCATGTCGTCCACTGGAATTGAACGCCCCCACGCTTGCATCCACCCGATAAGAATTCTTCGGCCTTTATCATCTATAAGCGTTTGCGGGGCATAGAAGTCGAATCCATAATCCAATTCGTCATACGAGGTGGGCTCAAACTTACCATTGGAATGATCGAAGTCGCCGATCATATACACAACTGAATCACGATTGTGATGCTTATACCCGTCTCTCTCAACCCCTTGAGGAGAAATAATCAGAACATGCTTGTCGTCCAGCTGAAAAAAATCTGGGCATTCCCACATATGGCCCAAGCTAGGATTTCCCTTCAATAATACGCCTACATACCCCCATTCCTTCAGATCAGAGGAACGATACAGGAGAATTTGCCCGACACCCTCCTCCGCACGGCTTCCAATCACTGCATAATAATGATTGCCCTCTTTCCAAAGCTTTGGATCTCTGAAATCCTGAATCGAGCAGCCATCCGGAAGGTGTTCAGAAGTCAGCACCGGATTTTCTGCAATCTTGATATATTCCATTCCGTCGCCAATGGCCATGCATTGGGTTTGCCTTGTCAATGAGTGATCTTCCGAATTGGGCTGTACATGACCGGTATACATAATGACATGCTTTCCGTTATCCTCAATTGCGCTGCCGGAAAAACATCCGTTGATGTCATAATCCTGATCCGGCGCAAGTGCGACAGTTAGGTGATTCCATTCCACCAGATCATTGCTTACCGCATGTCCCCAATGCATCGAACCATTTTTCGAACTATAGGGATGATATTGATAGAATAAATGATACTGACCGCCGTAAAACGAACATCCATTTGGATCATTGATCCAACCGATCTCAGCTGTAAAGTGGTAGGATGGTTTGTAATGCTCATTAATCGCATGTTTATTGGCTTGAATATATTCATTAGCGTGTTTTGTAGAAAAAAACATGATTTTCACCGCTTTTCGATAGATTTATGAATTTGACGTAAATGTCCGTATGATTCGTCCTGTGATAATTTTCAGCTGAATGACAAGAATATTACTCCTTCGCTTTTCCCTCCTTTCAGAGAATTAACAATGTATAGAAATCATGGAATTGAGAATAAATATGAATACGTATTCTCGTATTTCAAACACTTTCACTTACAGATTATCATTCGCCATTTTCCTTGTCAACAATCTAAGTTGAGACCAAATATGTTTTTCCACTTAATCATTTTTCGAGAAATCAAAGTGTTTTTAATCAATAATCATTGGAGAACGTTCAATCACTCCAGAATATACTCTTATTCATTGTTATGATTCAGTAACATTATTCACATTATAAGAATACGATTTCTCATTATATTTAGAAATTAAGAATAATATTCTGATTATATTCAGGAATTATTCTTGTCCATCGTTTTTTATGATATAGTATGTCTGAAAGGGGTTAGCCTTGATGGGAAAAATGACGATGAAAGAAATTGCAAAACGGGCAAAGGTTTCTCAACCAACCGTTTCTCGGGTAATTAACGGTCATAAAGGCGTGAACGAAAAAATAGTTAGCGCTGTGATGAAAGTGATTGAAGAAGCCGGATATATACCCAATAAAGCTGCTCAAACACTGAAAAGAAGCAGCACGAACATCATTGGCATATGCCTCAAAGAGATTAACAATCCTTATTATGTTGAAATCATCAATTCGTTGGAGCTTGAAGCGAGGAAAAACGGCTACAATATTCTCTTACACAATTCTAATTTCAATCCGGTCACGGAATGGGAAAACATTCAAAATTTCCTTTCCCGTCAGGTGGATGGCATTATCATCGTACCAACAAGTGATTTTAACCTGGATCGAATATCAAAGCTTGATACACCTGCCGTTGTGATTACCCAAAATTATAAATATATTGATAGCGTCGGACTTAACCATCTTCAAGCAGGCAAACTGGCTGGCGAGAAATTCATTCATTCTGGACATAAGAGATTTGGGTATATTGGCGCGGAGATGGACGGAGAAAAGTTTTACGGCTTCGTCAATGTATTGCAAGAAAACGGATTTTCGTTTAACTCTGAGCACTTCATACAGGTACATGAAACTTCCAATAGCACCTTTATGGTTCGTAGGGATATCGAGAAATATATTGATCAATTGCAGAAACTTGATTTCACTTGTGTGTTTGCAGAAAACGATATTATGGCCTTTGAATTTATGAGAACTGTGCAGGAAAGACAAATTTCGATTCCAGAGGAAGTTAGTATTATTGGTTTCGATGATACGTACGTGGCTAAAATTATGGAGATTTCAAGCATTCATCAACCTATCGAGGAAATGGTAAAGACCACTTTTGAGATTCTAATGAGTCGCATCAATCAAAAGATATCCTCAAGCTTGGTGAATATGTTGATGGAGCCGACATTAATTGAGAGAAAAAGTTCCAAGTTCAGACGAAGCTAGTTTATCGAAGCCGACTGAAAATAAACCTAAGAAGTTTAGCCTTCACTTTACACAAAAAATAAAGCAGACAACTTGATCTGCTTTATTTTTCGTCCAAAGAGATATGAATATTAATGAAGAGTTCACTATTTAATCCGTAATTAATTTTATCTCGCTTTTCAACAAGTTTATTATAATGGTGACTGCCTCAGCTCGTGTAGCATGCGCTGAAGGTACAAACGAGTTATTTGCTCTGCCATTCAAAATTCCGGCTTGCTTCATTGCATGTACAGCACTTTTTGCCCAGGCTGGAATTTCGCTGTCGTCTGCAAACCCGGTCGCTTCCGCATCTGTTAGCTTCACTCCTCCAGCTCTAGCAATCATGACCGCCAGCTCCGCACGGTTTATGCTTGCCGAAGGACGGAAACTTCCGTCCTCATAGCCAGTTACGATTCCCGCTTGCAATGCTGCAGCAATCGCTTCCTCTGACCAAGCGCCAATCTTATCCCCGTCTACGAAACTCAGCCCGGCCTTGCTGTCAGCCAGCTTCAGGCCATTCATGAGCATGACAATAAATTCTGCCCGTGACACCGCTGCATTCGGCTTAAACGTACCGTCCTTATAACCTTTGACGATACCTTGCTTCACTGCCTCCTCGATGCTGGATTGTGCCCAATGACCTTTAACATCCGTAAACTTAGGAGCTTCCGTGCCAGGCCCTGCCTCCGTTCCACCATCCGAAGGATTGCCATTGCCTCCTCCACCTGTGCCATTGCCGTTATTTCCATTATTATTCCCGCTATTGCTGCTCGTGTTCTCCACCTTCACCTGAAGCGTGGCTTCTAGTCCTTCACTAAACGTAAAAGTAAGATTCGTGTTACCTACCTCAAGGGCAGCCAAATACGATTTCAGCAGCGTCACTTTTCCGTTCATCCACGTAAAATCCATGTCAGCCGTTAGCTGCGTTGCGCCATTTTTTACGCTAATTAGCGTATTTCCATTTAAGCCAACATCAATCACTGCGTCCAGCTGCCGCGAAGGATTTTTGTCAAACACGACAGATGTCGGGCTTACAGTGGAATCGGCTGCCACCGCTTCTTTGAAAGTGAATACATTCAGATCGTAAACGCTAGCCCCGTTTCCATTCGAATCCGTAACGTTCACACGAATATATCTCGCTGATACTGCAGTCTCCTTGCGATCCTCATTGATCTGTTGTGTAGTCGCGGAACCGCTCTTGTCCGCGTATGTCGTCCAGCTAGTTCCGTCTGTCGAGGTTTCAATTTTGTATTTGTAGCCCGCAGCCAGCTCAAATTTGGTTTTCACGCCCGTGATGCCGTATTCCTTACCCAGATCGACCTTCAGCCACTGAGGTATGGTTAACCCTTCCTGCTGCGCCCATCTTGTATCTGGGTTACCGTCTACAGCATATAACGGGTTTTTGCTTTGGGACGATGATACGACCGCTTTACTCAAAGCAATATCGATTTCAGCGCCTCCGATATCTGTCACGTCAATCTCCACCTGCTTGTTGTCACCCGAACTGAATTCAAAGGCCAGGCTGTTTTTCCCTTCGCCGAGCGCTGCAAGATAAGAGCGATGAACTACGACCTCGTTTCCAGAAACGGTATAGTCAGTGTCGGGGGTTAAATAAAGCGATCTGTTTTTAATTCCGGTTAATGTATTATCTTGAAGCTCCATACCCACGGTCAGATCGGTTTGGTTATTCGGATTTTTGTTAAAGGCAGCCGTCGTCTGATCCAGCGTGGAATCAGCGCCTGTCTTAGTGCCAAATACGCTAAACTCATAAATGCTCGGACCTAGGCTGTAAAACGCCTTTATTCTCATATATCTCGCGGAAACAGCGTTTTCGTTGTTATCCTGATACGATTGCTGCGTCGTTTCGCTTGCCGTTCGATCCGCATAGGTGCTCCAATTCTGCCCATCCATCGAATATTCGATTTTATATTTATATCCGCTAGGCAATTCGAACATCGTCGTAACGGATTTTATTGCATAGACTCCCTGCAAATCCACCATCAGCCAGCCTTCCGTATTCCAAATGCCTTCCTGCTGCGCCCATCTTGTATTTGGATTCCCGTCTACGGCATAGGCAGGCTCCAAGCTTTGAGATGAAGATGTAGCCGGCTTGTTTAACGCCACATTAACGGAACCGTCGTCCTCAATGGCATTTACCTTCAGAATAGGATCTACTCCTGTCGCAAAATCAAACGTCAGATGATTTTCTCCGTTTGGCAGTGCTTGGAGATAGGATTTATGAAGCAGTACCTGATCCCAGAATAAGGTATAATCTTGATCGGCAACCAACAAGGCCGCTCCGTTTTTAATTCCGTCCAGCTTCCCGCCGTTTAATACCATTTTGACCTGTATGTCTGTTTGCCTAATCGGATTTTTGTCGAAGGTGACCTCGCTCCGTTGTATCAAGGAATTAGCTTCGGCAGGCGTGCCTCCTTCTCCAGGGTGTACGCTGAACTCATAGATGCTTCCTCCCCAATCATGGGTCATCGTAATCCGCATGTATCTTGCCATAACCTCATTGCTATCCTGATTGGTTTGCTGCGTGGTAGCCGCTGCTGTCTTGTCGGCGAACAGCTCCCAGTTATCCCCGTCCTCCGAGTATTCGATTTTATATTTGTAGCCGGTGTTCAGCTCGAACATCGTACTCGTAGAAGCGATGGCATATACGCCGCCTAGATCAACTGTAAGCCATTGCGCGTCGCTTCGTCCTTCTTCCTGCGCCCATCTCGTCGTCGTATCGCCATCAACCGCGAATGCCGGATCCTTGCTCTGCGAGAATGCCGTTATCGGTTTTTTCAAAGCGAGATTGATAGGCTCTTTCGGTGCCGGAAGCGGAGCTTTCCCCGGACCTGCGGCTGCGATAATAGCCAGCGCCTCCTGTGGCCAGTTATTGCCTGCTACGCTCCAATTTCCATAGGCCGTACTTGAAGAATTCACGCCGCCAAAATCAACATTATAGTAGTTATACCTAATAATATTGTCATGCGCAGAGCCAGAGAAGCCATGCTCCGTATTATCAATTACATTCCGCTCAACCATACGGTAGCTCGTCTGCCCATCCAGATATACACCCATGATATGGTTCCAGGCAGCGTACTCGCCTTTTCGCATATTTTTAATATAGTTGTGGTAGATGTTCGATTTCCCATCCATGCGGCCGAGTGTGTAAATGCCGCCGCCATCTTGAACAAGCCTAACCGAATCGTGAATGTAATTGTTATGCACCTGATTATTCGTCATGCCGTGATCTGTATCCGCCCAGTTCCAACCGATACTGATGCCGGAATACGGCAGGTTGCTAATTTCATTATTAGCAATCGTCATGTTTTGAGGCAGCATAGCACCGATACCGACCATATCGCCATAATCAAGACCGACATGGTCAATGGTGTTATGAGAGATCGTGTCATATTGGCTTTGACCATCGGGCAGCGTATAAGTCGGATCTTTTCCTTCATTGTCATCCCACAAATCGCCAACGATGCCCATAGCCACGCCGCCACCGGCGTTATCGGCAAACTTGTTCCAGGTTATGGTGGTGTGGTCCGTGCCTTCATACCCCATAATGCCCCAGCTGCCCGCATGTTGAAAAGTATTTTCAGCAATCGTAATATAGCTCGTGTATTTTAATTCAAGCATCGCTCTGGATGCGGTATAACGGGCCGTATTTCTAATTTCAGTATTGTTGCCGCCAGTCACGGATTGATACCTGAAGCCAGCCTGCACATCCACGTAGCCATAGCTCGATGGCGCCAGCCAATTGCTGTGCATCATTTGAATGCCTGATAATTCAATGTTCTGTACCTTGCTGCCTGGGCTTCCTTCCATTTTCACTACCGTCTCCAGCTTCGGCGCGATAATGCGGGTGGCATTCATCGTTTCGCTGCTTCTCGGCTTGTAATATACCGTTTGATCAGCAGTATCCAGATACCATTCGCCTTCTGCATCGAGCAAGGATAAAGCGTTTTCAAAGAAGTATGGCGAGTTTCCTTGGCTATGATGATTATAGGAAAAACCGCTTTCAGGGAATTTAAAGTCGACTTGTCCTGTTGTTCCATTTATGGTGTCAATTCGGCCGCGCACTTGGCTCCAGCTTTGCACGATGACCATTTCAGCGGAGGTGCCGCTTAATTGACTGGCCCAAGCGCGTTCGTCCTCATCGACAACATACGGATATTCGCCGTTTTTCGCCCGGTAATAGGGTCCTTTAACCACATCATTCGTCATATTGGGCTGACGGGCGCGGATTCCCCGGTCCTCGCCAACGTACAGCTGTCTGAAATTCCAATCAACGCCGGTTTTCTTATAAATATTTTTGTCAGTGTCAAATAGTTCCCAGCCTGCACTAATGTCTACGCCGCCGCTAATAACAGGATTCGCTCCCGAATCTGCCGTATAGATAACCTTGAATCCGTTATTTCCGGAGTCCAGGCTGCCAAAGGTCAGCGTCTCCGCTAACGGATATTCGCCATCCTGCAAATAGACATAGATATCGCTTGTCATCGTGCTGTTTATTTCACGTACGGCCTGTTTTGCTTTTTCTAATGTTTTGAAAGGCAATTCAGAAGTTCCGCTGTTGTTGTCATCCCCGAGCGGTGATACATAAAAGCTCTGCTGAACAGCAGCAGCCTGTACAGGCTGAATCGCACCTGTGAGGGATAGGCTTGTGAACACCATGTATAGGGCGATTAATAAAGCAAGCTTTCTTTTCATCGATAGACGCCTCCTATAATTCTTTTCGCATTCGTTTTGGAATAGAACCAGCGCAGCGTATTTATGTACGCACTGGTTCACAAGTCTAACTAAACTCCGTGCTCCGCCACCTCTCCAGAGAATATACCGTCCGATCGTGATGCCAATCGCTATAGCAGAATTAGACTTCTTAGTGATTTCAAATACAGCTGCGAGGCTAGCCCTTCAACGAGCCTTCCGTCAATCCGGCAATAAATTGCCGCTGCATGAACAGATAGAGCAGGAAGATCGGAGCCGAGGCGAGAACGACCAGCGCAAAAACATCCTCCCAATTCGTGCTGTATTGCCCTACGGCTTGATAGATACCCGTCGTCACTGTATAACTTTTGGTTGAACCCAAAATAATAACCGGATTAATAAAATCATTCCAAATCCATAGACATAGGAATATGACGGCGGAGGCCGTTGCAGGGCGCAGCAGCGGAAATAATATTTTCCAAAAAATCGTCAATTGGCTGGCTCCATCTATCTTCGCGGACTCATCCAACTCTCTCGACAACGTGCGAATGAAGCCTACAAATATAAATACCGTGAACGGTACGTAAAACCCGATATTGTAAAGAATGAGCCCCTGCGGCGTGAACATCAGTCCAAGCTTCGCCAGTACCTTAACCAACGGAATGAGAATGACCTGAGGCGGTATCATGAGCCCTGAAAGCAGCAACAAATAACACACGGACAGGAAACGGTTATTCACGCGGGCAAAAACAAAGGACATCATGGAACACAGCACAACCAGCAGCACTACCGATACCGAGGTTATTAGAATAGACGTTCCGTACGCTTTGAAAATATTAAAGGACGGCGTCACAGCCGATCTTATGAAATTGTCCAGCGTCAGGTTAAGGACAGGCAGCGAAAAGGGATTATCCAATATGTCTGCCCTCGTCTTAAATGCATTGACAACAGCGATATAGAACGGTACAAGCAATAGAAGAGATAAAGGCATGAGGAACAGATGCCTAGCATACGGAGCGAAATTTCTCCTCACAGCAGCCTCTCCTCTCTTCTTCGCAAATAAACAGTCAAGGATACTGATAACAGACTTACGATAATGAGCATATAGACGGCTAGACTTGCAGAGTAGCTGAGCCGATTCGCGCTAAAGCCTACTTTGACTACCTGATAAGCGATGGTTTCCGTCGCGCCAGCCGGCCCGCCAGAAGTAAGTATAGCCACTCGGTCGTACTCCCGCATTGAGCCTGTAAACATAAAGATAATGCTCATCGTGAATGCAGGTGCCAGCATAGGAAATGTAATATGCCTGAACTGCTGCCATCTGTTGGCGCCATCCATTTTGACCGCTTCATACAAGCTGCCCGGAATCGATTGGAGTCCCGCCAAATAGATCACGATGATAAAGCCGGTAGATTGCCAGATGGCAAGAAAGGTAATGGTCCATACGGCCAATTCCGGATTGCCGAAAAACTCGATCCGCTCCACTCCAAGCTGCTCCAGCAAATTGTTGAACAATCCGTTGTAGCTTAGAATGCTCTTCCAAATAAAACCGACCGAAACTGTGCTTAGAAGCAGCGGGAAAAAGAAAACGGATCTATAAAAATTTGTCATCCGCCCTTTTTGGTTCAAGAAAACTGCAAAGGCGATACCAAGTATGTTCACGGCCAGAGTTGCGACTACCGTAATAAACAAGGTGACTTGCAACGCGCGTGCAAATGCTTTGTCATGAAAGGCTTCCGCGTAATTGCTTAATCCGGCAAATGAATAGGTCGGGCTGAGACCATCCCAATCGTAAAAGGAGTAATAGACCAGCAGGAAAATGGGAATCAGCAGAAAACAGAAGTAAATGATAATGCCGGGTGAAAACATTAACGCATATGACCATCGGTCGTTTTTAACCAAATCGGATCACCTCCAAATCTCATTATGATGCCCTTTGAAAAGGAGCGAAACTTGTGGCTCGCCCCTTCTGCCGCAGCTCTATTTGTTGTTCTTGTCCCAATATTCGTCCAGCGATTGCATGCCTTTCTCCACGTCTACATCACCGAGCAAAATGTTTTGTGCCACTTTGTTGTATTGATCCTGAATACCAGCAACAGGCACTCTGCCTACTTTATTGTTCATATGGCCAACCATTGGAGGATTGTTCAGCAGCAGCTCGTATATCTCCGTTTGCAACGGGGACATTTCCCATTTGAGCGGCTCCTTCAAGTTCGAGAACAACGCATCTGCTTGCAAGAAGCCTTTGTGCGCTTCCGGATCAAGCATCATAAATTTAGCGAATTTCAGCGCTTCTTCTGCATGCTTCGTGTTTTTGGCAACCGCATAACCCCCGGCATTCTCTCCGCCTAGCAAATATTGCGTGCCGTCCTTTGTAGGTGTTGCAAATACGCCTACCTCGAAATCCTTTTCCGCAACGGCTTCAGCCGCGCTGAACCATGAACCCATCGGGTACATCGCTCCCTTGCCCTTCAAAAACTCCTGCTCAACCGCTGTGTAGTCAATGCTTAAAGCACCTTTGTTGAAGTAACCCTTCTCCACCAAATTGGCATAGTAGCCTGCCGCTTCCTGCCAATTTTCATCTGTAAATTTCACTTTATTGTCGAATCGATCCGCGTACCAGCTCTTATTGTCCTTATACACGCTTGGCGATGTCATGACGGAGAACGTGAATCCAGCCGTCCAGTCGCCTGCCGTCAGCAGCGGCGTAATATTTTTCGCTTTCAGCTTCTCAGCCGCAGCTTCCAGTTCCGCCCATGACTTAGGCGTGGAGGCAATCCCGGCTTCAGCAAACAGCTTTTTATTATAGAAAACAAGCGATTGCGGCTGTCTGATGGCTGAGATGTTGTACAGCTTGCCATCAATCATTTCAGCCTCGTAATTATTAATGTTCTTAATGTCCTCATCGATCGGAATTTCAAGCAAGGCATCCGCATCTACGAACATTTGAATCGTAGCGTTTTGGACTACATCAGGGAAGTCACCTGACGCAAGCAAGGTTTTGAGGTAGCTGTCCGGCGACCCTTCATTCGCTGGCGGTTGAATGCGCTTTATTGTGATGCCAGGGTTAGCGCTTTCAAACTTTTGAATCAATTGGTCGTAATATTCTACCGTCAGGTTCGGGGTAACCCAGGATTGAAAAACAATTTCAATATCCTTGACCGTTTCTTTATTTGTCCCCTTCGCTTCGCTGCTGTTAGCCGACTGGGCTGGCGTTGACTCATTCCCACTGGAACCTCCATTACCGTTGCTATTGCCGCCGCAAGCCGCTAATCCAGTCACCATCATCATGCCCATACCTAGTGCAAACCACTTTCTCATTGCGACCACCTCTTCGTCTCGTTTAATAACCACAAATCTATTATAGGAATATATGGTTCCTCACTGCCACAGCACAAATGCTACTTTCACTAGACCAATTAAACTACTTTTATGAGCATTCCCTTCTCCCTAATTAGGACCGCATGATACGCATAACTCCAATAAGCCGTTGGCCGATCTGACCTTATAACAGCTACCACGAAAGCAAAAAACATAGTTTTACTAGAAAAATTGTATCTCCTCGACCCTATCTCAGACCATATGCTGAATGGTTTTGCATCTGTTATTCGATTTGCCATGGATCATGGACTTGATGCTTAACAGTTGACAGCGCTTTAATTTTGCTCATAAAATGACGGTAGAAGAATGAACAACCCTGTTAATTCTATAATTACCAACATCGAAGGAGTCTGCTCCATGTGGATGAAGGCCTTATATCGTGAATGGATTGGCAGATTTATATTTCGCAAGCTGAATATTGGGATTGGCGCGGCCCTTCTACTCATATTTCTGCTGCTTGGTCTTGTCGTCTACAATAACTTCTACTCGATTCTGGAGAAAAAGGAGCATGAGCTGCTGAGCTTTCGCACGGAAAAACTAAAAATGCAAATGCTAGACATTATGGAGCGGTTCAAATATGATTCGATGAGCCTCTACCAGAATAGCAATATGCAGTCCAGCGTATACGAGATGTTCCTCCCTGACAATATTCCTTCGGATAAAGAAGACCGTAGAGCGATCATAGAGCAGAACTTTATTAAAAACGTGATGACGCATATGCTTTCCCGTAACCCGTATACATCAGCAGTGATGATGTATCGGCTGCAGGATGAGCGGCTATTCGTTGAATCTCAGCAGCAAAAGTATGGCGCCAATCCCTCCTTTTCCTATAAACCGTTTTTCGAATCATTCCCAAAAGCTTACCAGCATCCCTATTTCGGGAGCTCCGAGCAGCTGCTTGCCCCCGCTGACCGAATGTTATATATCGTGAATCCTATCTATAACCCGACGAGCATTCATCCCGATCAGGTATACGGATATCATCTCATTACCTTGAATACACGCATGATAACGAATGAGTTCGATAACCAAAGCGCGGACTACAGGCTCATTATTAAGCAGAACGGCGCTGTACTGCTCGATAATAGGCCAAATGGACAATCAGACTGGGCCGCATCCGATGATTTAATCTCGCGGGTCACCATTGATCCCTACGAAATCGAGATGATCGGCATCAGCTACAAATCTAATTTGCAAAGCAAGCTATCGGATATCGCTGTTCGCATCCTCTGCATTCTTAGCCTAAGCTGGCTTGTCTGCATTATTATCATTCATCTGATTCAGCGGTTTATCGTTGGACGGTTTAACCAAATGAGCAAGCATTTCAAGAAGGTGCAGCGCAACCCCTTTACGCCGCTTATGCCCATTAGCGGAGAGGATGAAATCAGCGATCTGATGCTTCGCTTCAATCGAATGGCACAGGAGCTGCAGAATCACATCAACCAGGTTTATATCGCAGAAATTCGCAAGCGGAATGCGGAATTCATCGCGTTAAAAACCCAAATACATCCTCATTTTCTATACAATACGCTGGAGTCGCTGCGCATGCAGGCCGTCATCAGCGAACAACCCTTTCTGGCGGAGAAGCTATATCACCTTGGCCGGCTGTACCGATGGATGCTTCAGCCTACAGACGACCTAATCTCGGTACAGGAAGAACTTGCACATACCACCTACTACCTAGAGCTGCTTATGCTTGGCAAGTCCAACCGCATTGCCATTCGAGTCATCTCGGAGATTAATCTGGAGAACTGTTTCATGCTCAAGTTCACTCTGCAGCCTGTTATTGAGAACGCTATTCAGCATGGCCAGCTAGAGCAGTATGATGATCCTATTATTACCGTAACAATCAAGCGAGAAGCCCATCTGCTCTTTATCGAGATTTATAACAATGGCAAGAATATATCCGCAGAGGAGCTCTTCCGCTTGCAGCAGCTGCTGCAAACCGAGAATACATTTCCTGAGCAGCATCTTGGACTTAAAAACATTCACGAGCGCATCAAGCATTATTATGGCAATGAGTATGGCTTGTCTCTGCCCGAGCACCCGTCCGAGACAAAATCCTTTCAGCTTACCATGATATTCCCCTATAAACGATAGCCAGCTTACTTGAGGAGGAATGAGATGACAAGTCTATTAATAGTCGATGACGATCAATATATTAGAGAAGGATTGAAACGGTTAATTAATTGGAAGGCGCTTAATATTACTCGTTTATCCGAGGCAGAAGGCGCTTATGAAGCGCTGGAGCTTATGGAGGCGAATCGATCGCATATCGTGCTGACCGACATTCGTATGCCTAAAGGGGATGGGCTGCATTTGATTGAACAGATTAGGCTGAGAAACTGGAATACTTCCATCGTAGTGTTAAGCGGCTACAATGAGTACGCATATGTGCGTCAAGCCATGAAACACCAAGTCGAGGATTATTTGCTCAAGCCGATTGACGCCACAGAGCTTGCTGAAATTATAGCCTCTTGCACGGAACGTTTTCAGGGGCAATATATAGCCGAGCAAATGCAGAGAGAATCGTTTCAATTGTTGAAAAACAACATCCTGCTCCGATGGGTGCAGAACCGGATCCAGTACGATCAGCTGCGCGAGAAGCTGAAATTTCTGCAATTGCCTTTGCTAATGAATGAACAATATCAAATATGCATCATTGATTGGCATGATCGGCAGGAAGGCGAGCTTGCCCGCAATGAAGAGCAATATCGGTCATTTGCGATACTGAATAGCGTGGAAGAGGTGCTGCTCGAAAGCGGACGGGGCATTGCCTTTCTCAATGAGAATCGGCAAATTATCGTTTTGTTTACCGACGAAGGCAATGATTCCGAAGGCTTCCGTGCAAGCAATCAGAGCTGGATGCTTGAGCTTGCCAAGCGTTATGGCGAAATTCTGAAAACACCTTGGGTCAATCATTTCGGGAAGGTCACCTGCTTGCCTCGTTTGCTGCATGAATCATATAGCGAAGCATTGGCGCAATGCGGCATAAATAAAGGCCTGCATAAGTCAGAGCATGAGCTAGACCTAATCTCTCAGAATTCAATCGTCAGACAGGTCGAACGTTACGTACAGGAGCATTATAGCAAAGAGCTATCCTTGCAGCAGCTTTCGCTTCATTTCAATGTCAACGCCGTCTATCTAGGCAGACTATTCAGGAAGGAAACGGAGCAATCCTTCAACGACTATCTTAACCGCATTCGGCTTAACCATGCTAAGAAGATGCTGGCCGTTACGGCATTAAAGGCAACGGAAATCGCTACGGCCACCGGTTTCCTCGACCCCAATTATTTCTTTCGCAAATTCAAACGGGTACACGGCATCTCTCCCTCCGATTACCGGCTCTCGGTGAACAACCTTACGGAGCAATAGTACGCCACAATGTCGCACCCTTTAGAAGTTCATTGGGACAAGATACTTCTCCTATCCTATCGCTACCAATGTCTTTTCAAGCTACTCGATACCATGCATACCTTTCTTTTATCGATTGATCATAAAAAAGCTTAACCGAACCAGCATATGCGGGGGCGGTTAAGCTTTCGTATTTCCTTTTACATGGTTCCCCCGCCGCGGCGAATTTGCGCGGGGATCTTCTCTGGTCCTTCGTTGATGTACGTATAAATAAAAGTCGCTACTTTAGCCTCATCGAATGCTGTAAGCTCCATTGTCTTTGTCCATGCATTAACGACAATCTCTTTGCCTTCGGGGATTTCCTCGTTGGGAACTGCCAGAATGCCTGCACCCGCTTCCCTAAAGTTAACGAGATAGTTCAGGAGCTCAATGGTTTGAGGATCAGCTCCCGCACGGTAGTTAATAATGATATCCCCATGCTCTAAATTGTGAACGAGCATTTCGTTTGCCGGCTTTTCCGTATAGAAACCAAACTTTAGGTCATGCGGGCTATGCATACCCGATGTAGGAATTTTCATTTCATAAGCAACAGGCTCTTCTGAATGCTCGGCTCCATAATACGTATCTTCATTCACATCAATGTCGGCCTGTAGGTTCAAGTCGTCCACATCATAAGATTTCGTCAAATCTTTGGCAAAATGAATGACAACAACGATAAGGGAAATGCTCAAAAGCAAGTGCGCAGCCACTCGCATTTTTTTCGTTTTTTGTCTGAGTACCGCCTTTTGTTCTTTTTTCAGGCTGCTCGTATTTTCTTTATTCCATTTCGAAGCATACCAATAGCTTACTAAAGCAAGCAGCAGTATAACTGCCGCTGTGTACAGCAAAAAATAAGTAGAGCCTGACTGCTCATGAAGCAATAGATGGGATTCCATGGATGATTGAAACGCTCCTTTTCACACTACACATTGTAGTTCTATTAGTTAAAAAAAACTAGGCGACTGCCAACACAATCATGCCCATAAACAAGAGCATAACAGGTATAGAAATCACGATAGTCATAAAATTCAAACGCACCGGTATCTCCTCATTCGGATCAATGAGCTGCTGTAGTCTATAATTGACCACGCCATCAGAAAAATAAACGAGTACAGGAGTAGGATGGTCTCTAAAGCCTTTTTTAATAAGCTTCAATAAGGCGCCGCCTAAACCAAGCTCGGAGCCCGTATGACGAATGGCAGATTCATCTGCCAGAAGCTCGCTGATCAATTTATAATTGCGATAAGACCATTTGGTAATTGGAAGAAACCAAAGCGATTCTGATATAAGCTGAAGCATAAATATTTTTAATGGATCGAAATGGGATTGATGGAACGCTTCATGGGCAATGACCGCTTCCAGCTCTTGATCATCAAGCAGTTCGATTAGGCCGCTGGATAGAACGACAAGTGGACGCCTGAATCCAACTGTGAATGCCATTGCCTGCTCATGGGCAATGACAATAATATGCTGATTCAGCGGTTGGTACTTCTGAATGACATGAGCGGTCCAGTCAATGTCTCTGAGCGACATCAATCTTAATTTGAATCGATTGGATCGTACATATTGCTGGGTTACTCTTAAACAAACAATGAGAATGGCATAGGCAATTAATGCGTTGAGAAATGTGATGACTAAAAAGTAATACAGCGAGTTTTCCCTGAACAAGCTCATACAGAATTTAAAAAAATTCACTTTGACATCGACCCCAAAGAAGAGGTGAGCCAGATACATACCCATCTGGCTCCATACCGCAATGGCGATACATAGGCTAACGGCCATAATGAGCGCGGACTTGCGCTGCCACCTCATGACGGATTATCCTTTTTTAGCTGCCGCAGCTTACTTTCTAGCTTATCAATCAAGGTCTGGTCAACCTCTTTGATTGCATCAATCATATGGTTAATGACGACTCCGCCAAATTCATCAAGCAAATTTTCAGTGAGCCGTTTGGATTGCTCCTCAATGAACGACTCCTTTGTAGCAGTTGGGCAAAATAACGATAACCTGCCTTCTAATCTCTTTTGCAAAATTCCTTTTTCCACTAGCCGATTCATGACCGTCATTACTGTATTGAAATTGATTTGCTTCTCTTTCTCAAGGCGGATCTGAACCTCTTTAATGCTCAGCTCTTCCGCATTCCATAGAATATCCATAATTTTAGCTTCCAGGGAACCGAAAAATCGATTCAAGCCAACTTCACCATACTTGAAATTTTTAATATCCATGGCCCGCTCCTTCCACTACATATTATAGTGCAGCTATCATTTCATTTCAAGCTACAGCATTTACCGTTGATGAATCGCAAAACAGAACGTATGTTCTATGCAACGAAAAACGCCATATTCCAACATTTAACGCCTTTTTGCAGTTTATTTGCTGATTGAGGCTGATTGAGTTGAATCTCGCTGTGATTGGATCAATTAGGTTTAAGAAAAGGATATTTTCAGCGTTTTTAATCCGATTTACATAACGAACATATGTTCCCTATCCGTATTATTGCCACCAAAATAGTCATAATTGCGTATTTGATGGCTTTTTTACGATTAAAAAAGCCTGCAGCAGCATCATAAGCTGTTGCAGGTAATCATAGATTTCGAATAATTAGTCCCATGGATGTTTAACGGTTAAGAATCCCGCAAATTTTTTGCTCTCATCTCGTCTGATTTTGCGCATATCCGCCCGATGCGGAGCCGTTTCAAACAATTTCAGCTCCTCTTCCGTCTCTGGAATGACGAGTGGCACGGGTACCGGCTTACGGTTCTCGTCAAGCGCAACGAAGGTTAAGAAGGAAGTTGCAGCGACTTTCCGTTCTCCGCTAAGCAAATCTTCTTTGATCACCTTTACGAACACTTCTACCGAAGTACGCCCAGTCCATGTTACAAAAGATTCCAAACAAACCGAATCCGATGGCCTGATTGGGTGCAAGAAATCGACAGAGTCTGTAGATGCCGTCACAACGGACCGTCTGCAATGCTTTGTTGCTGCGATTGAAGCAATGTCATCGATGTAAGCCATTAATTTGCCGCCAAACAACGTATTATGATTGTTTACATCAGGCGGGAACACACGGGCTGTTTTATAGCACTTTGATTCGCGTGAGAAACGCTGTTCCATTACTTATCTTTCCCCTTTAGTAAATATGGATAACAACTCGGAAATCGCCTTCTCTTGATCCACCTCAAGACAGAACTCAACCGGACGACCTACGACTGAACGAACGCGGCGATCTGTGATGATCATGCCCGCCGTGTAGCCATCGCCGCAATCGATTGCTGCAGGAATCGTCTCCGTTCGCACCAGCGAAGGATTTACCGCTACAATGACCGCTAATGGATCATGCATGGGACACTCTCCGTCAAAATCATTGGAGAAAGCATAGAAGTCAAAATAAATTTGCAGTGCTGTATTCATAAAATCAAATACTTCACGTTTATTTGGTGCAACATCTCGCGACAGATCGAATAAATGCTGCTTCGTCAAGCGCGTCTGCTGCGTAACATCCAGTCCAACGATCGTAATCGGGAGCGTTGATTCAAACACTTGCGCGGCTGCTTCGGGATCGCCATAGAGATTCGCTTCACTTACCGGTGTAATATTGCCTGGCGCAAACACGGTACCGCCCATGATGACGACTTTTTTGAACTTGGACGCTATGCTTGGATCAAGCTCCAATGCGAGTGCCAGATTCGTTAATCTCCCGACGGTTACCAATATAAGCTCACCCGGCGATTCATTTACTTTTCGTACGATAAACGCCGCGGCCGACTCTTCCAGCGCTTGTGCACGAGATGGCGGTAAAATAGCATCGCCAATTCCGTTATGCCCATGGATATGAGGGACTGCCCCCGGAAAGGTACGTTTAAGCGGTCCTGCCGCACCTTTTGCCACGGGAACCTCATAGCCGCAATTCGCAGCTTGTATAACCCGCAACGTATTTTCGGTCGCTTGGTCAACGTCCGTATTGCCAAACCCAGTCGTGATCCCTACAACCTTAATAGCTGGCGACAATAAAGCATATAAAATGGCTAAGGCGTCATCTATGCCGGTATCTACGTCGAGAAGCATTCTGTTTATGTTCGACATGTCATGTACCTCCCGTTTCAATCGATAATTATGATGAATCATTCGTATATTGTAATCGATCATTTCTATAAAATCGATCTGTCCGCTCAAAGTTTGTTCGGATTAACGGTATTGCTACCTATTTTTGTATCCTTTAACCAAAGTAAAAGCTGATATAAATCATAATAAGCAATCCGATGATAAAAGAATACGTCGCTGCGCGCTCAAAACCGTGACCATGGGTTTCCGGAATTAACTCCTTGTACACGATAAACAGCATAGCGCCTGACGCGAACGCCAAACCATAGCCGATAAGTCCCGCGATATAGCTTGCAGCAAAATAACCGACGATCGCGGAAACGACCTCCATTAATCCAGTCAAGGTCACGATCAGCATGAGCTTAAGCTTGCTAACCTTGGAATGGATAAGAAAGATCGCTAGCACAAGCCCTTCCGGCATATTTTGAGCGCCGATCGCAATAGCGACCATCGGACCGAGGCCATTATTCGTACTCGCGTAGCTGAACCCGGTGCTTAAACCTTCAGGGATATTATGTATGAATAACGCGAAAATAACGAGCAATGACTTGCTGTCAAACGACGAGATGCCTCTTCTTTGCTCAATATCGATGTGAGGCAAATTTTTCTCAAGTAAATCCAGAGCAATCACGCCAATAAGCAGCCCCAGCGTTAAAGGAATAATGCCTGATTCTTTCAAAGCTTGCGGCAGCAAGCCAAAAGTAGAGGCTGACACCATAATTCCTGCCGTAAAAGCGATTAGCACATCCTTCCATTTCTCGGAAAGGCTTTTGACGAAAAGCAGCGGTACAGCACCAAGTACCGTTGCCATTGCGGATATAAAACTGCCGACGAGTGCTTCTACCATGATGCTTCTCCTGACTGGGCAGAGCTTTACCCTAAAGGTTTTTCCTTATTTTGTACGCGAAGACGAAAGCTCATCCATGCAACCTGTTTTCGGGCTGCTCCGCCAATATTTTTAATTGTTTATTGCGATGCTCCAGAAATTTTCTCATATAACGCTTTAAGATAACACGCTCAGCAAACCACCCAAGCACGCCAAGCGGCGCTTCAAATCGAAGGACATCCGTCATCAGCGTCCCTTTTCCCCGCTTTTCGAAAAGATGCTCATGCCTAAGCGATTTAAAAGCGCCCCTTTGCGTCTCGTCTACAAAAAATGACGGAACAACCATCTCGCTTATTTTCGAGGTGAGACGCTGTCTTACGCCGAAATGTGTCGCTTCGAACGTAACAAGCTCGCCTTTTTGAATCAGACCTTTCGTAACACCCGCCACAGCTTTTTCCCGGGTATGCTTCCAGACCGTTTTCGTATGTATATCGATATCCCGTGCCATGTCGAAACAAATTGCAATCGGTGCCTCGATATAAATTTCGGTTATGACCTCAACCAACTAATTCACCGCATTTCTTCTTCATCATCTTCCAGCAGCATCTCGCTTGATTTAAGCCAAGCCTTGTTGAACCAAATTCAGAAAATACGATTGATGCTTCGGTTGGCATGCAATTAAATAAGGCGAATCGCCTACTCCCGTAAAAGGCCTGCCGGTATAATCGACTACCGTGCCTCCTGCTTCCAGCACCATCAGTATGCCTGAATACAAGTCCTCGCCTTCCGAATGATAAACGATAATCGCATCCAAATCGCCGCGTGCCAACATCGTCCACTGCAGAGTTGGCGCCCACAGCCGCATCATTCGTTTTGTATGGACATCGATATGATGTCTGAGCTTAACCGCCTTTGCTTCATTCTGAACGGCATGGCCTTGAATCCAACCCACGCGCGCTTTACTGAAAGGCTTAGCCCGATTGATGCTCACCGGGTTTCCGTTGCAAGTCGTTCCCTCTCCTTTAATGGAAACGTACAGCCGCTCGGTCATAGGTTCGTAAATAACGGCCAAAACAGGCGTTTTCTCATAAACAAGCGTGATCGATATGGCGAATAACGGCAAGCCAACTGCGTAATTATTCGTCCCGTCTAGCGGATCAACTAACCAAAGCCATTCACTTTGGACATCATTCTCGCCGAACTCCTCGGAGCGAACGCTGTGCTCCGGAAATACGTTTCGGAGCTTGTCCAGAATAAGATGTTCAGCGAGATGGTCAGCCTCTGTTACGATATCGCCATGATCGTCCTTCTCATCATAGCTGTCCAGCACTCCGAAGCGTTCTTTTACAATACGCCCCGCTTCATAGGCTGCGGCAATCGCTACTTCTCTAGCTATATTTAGAGTTAATGGCTCCATTTGGATTCCCCCCATTCCCATTGTTATTTGTGAGAGTAGAAATGCAGCCGGTTCCCGAACGGATCTGTAAGCTTAACCGCGTTCCATTCCTCATCGAACCCCGGTCTAGCAAATTTATAGGATTTGCTTAATAGATGCTCCTGCAGCGCCTTAGCGTCTTCAACCTCGATTCGGACAGCCGAGCCTGGCGTACAATCCCCGTAATGCTCAGACAAATGAATAACGCAATCACCGCTTGATATTTGCAAATAAACCGGCATATTAGGCTCGTACCGGTGCTCCCAATCGCAGGCGAATTCTAAAAAACCAATATAAAACTCACGCGCCTTGGCTTCATCAAAAATCCGCAAAATCGGAACTGTTCTCTTCATAGCCGTTACCATTTCTTTACACATCCTTTTCGCTGAATAGACCTTCCACGATTATACATGGAATTTGAATGCTAGAGAAGGCGTGCAATAGGAAAAGGACTGCAGCCGGCAGCGATAATCGCATGTGGCTACAGTCCTTTGATTACTACACCGAATTATTTAACAATACTTTCCAATACATCATCAATAACTTGCGAGTATGCGATCGTGCCAGCGTACAACCAGCTTGACGTACTAGGATATTGATAAAGCTTGCCGTTTTTGACGGCAGGGATGTTTTTCCAGATTGGATCGCTTAACGCTTTTGAATCCGTGCCTGTACCACTGTTAACTAGGAATAAGTGATCGGCATCAAGCTCAGCAAGCTTTTCAAGCGAAATCGCATTCCAGTTGCCTGTTCCCGTTTCAGAAATTTCTTTAACGACAGCTGGTACCGCTAGCCCTAGTTGGTTGTATAACAAATCTCCGCTTGAGAGCTTGTCGCTTACGATGTAGAACTTATCTTGTATGACCCAAAGGGCCGCTGCGGATTCGCCAGCCGCAACGCCTTGCAGCTTTTCTTTTGCTTCCTTAGCTTTCGTGTCATACGCTTCAAGCGCTTTTTGAGCTTCTTCGCTTTTACCGACGACTTCACCGATTTTTAGCAATGCTCCGCGCCAGTCTGCTGTCAATTTATCGCCAATTGTATAGGTAGGTGCAATTTTCGAATATTGATCAAATTTATCGCCTTCTACGTTGCTGTCGTATGCCATGAGGATAAGGTCAGGTTCAAAGCTCGTTACTGCTTCGAAAGGAAGATCGAAGCCAATATGAGGAACGTCTGCAAGTGAATCTTTCAAATAGTCTTGAATGCCGTTTGGAACGGACCATTGCGCAACGGGCTTGATCCCCAAAGCAACCAGATGATCTTCCAAGTAGGATGCAATGATACGCTGCGGATTAGCAGGAACGGTTACCTCATGACCTAATGAATCCGTTAATGTTTTTTCAGTTGGCGCTTCCGTAGGCGCTGCTGATTCAGTAGGTGCATTCGTTGCCGCGTTGTTTGCTGCTTGATTTGATGTATTGTTGCCGCAAGCCGCTAACCATAACGACATAACCATCAAACTCAATAATACCCATACAAACTTCTTGTTGCGTTTAATCACTGTATTTCCCCCTGTGGTACGATTATAGTAGTGGCTTAAGAAGCTGTATCGTCTCAAAAGTCATCTCATGATAACAATTATCATTTTCATTGTCAACCTGTAATCGCCACCTCTAGCGAGATCGTTTTGTTGATCTTCAATAAGCAGATTCAACGAAATTAAATTCTAAACGATCCAGGTGTTAAATAAAAGAGCAGCCAAAAACGAGAGTTGCTCGTTTTTGGCTGCTCCTAGTTACTCCATTACATAAATAGCCATTCTCTTCATTTGAAATGATTTCGATTTCTTACCCCCCGTAGCCTAACGCCTTCAACTGCTCGTTTGCGCTATCAAGGAATGCTTTATAATTCATGGATGTCTCCAGTGTCTTAATAAAATCATCGTATTCGCTAATCGGGCGTTTGTTATATATGAATTTTGCAATCTCTTCTTCGATATAACGATCGGCATCAGCTGGGTTAAAGCCTACAGGATTATCGATAAATCCGTTAAGCACTTGAATGCGCGGCTGATCGTTTGCGAATTTGATGGCATCAGACTGCATGGCGAATTTGGCTTGCAGATATTCCATTTCAGGTCTTCCAGTGAATTGGTATAACCAGGAATGTCCGACCTCACCCGCCTTATCTGTCATTGTTGGTGTTCCATTATCCAACGTGAAATGAGTATCCTTCACTCCGAACTGAACAAGCAAGGAGCCGCCATCCGGATTTGAGACGTAGTTCAGCAGGTCGAAGACGCGCTGCAGCTTTTCAGGCTCCTTCTCCAGTGCTTTCGGAATCGCAAATCTTCCCGGCGTTGCACCAATATCCCATGAGCCGTCAAATTGTCCCGCAGGACCGCTCGGCGCTGCAATTTGCAGCCACTCCGCATTCGGATTTACAGTCTTAATTTGCTCGACGAATTGCTCCTTCGTCATATTCGGCCAATCAATATAGACGATGCCAGCTTGCCCCTTAATGGCTTTCTCTTGATGCTGAAGTCCGCTATTGGCCAGAAGCTCAGGATCAACCGAGCCTGAACCGATCATCTGCTGAATAAGCGCCAGTGCATCTTTCATTGCCGGATCATACAAGGCGTTCACGACTGCTCCATCTTTCTCGTAGAAATTCCCTGGCATACCGACGCCGAACGCTCCGAAAACGGTCGAAAAGGCGCCAATCTTCCCTCCTGTTAAACCATACGTGTCCGGTTTTCCGTTGCCATCAGGATCCTGAGTGGTGAACGCCTCAGCTACTTCCTTCAATTGTTCAACCGTTGTCGGAACAGTCAGCTTCAGTTTATCGAGCCAATCCTTACGTATCCATAGTGTGTTATAAGGAATTTGCGGTGATTTGGAAACACCGTAAACCTTTCCGTCTACCATTCCCTTCTTGACGCTGTCTTCTCCAATGTAAGCAACGGTTTGCTGTAATTTATCCATGTATGGCGTTATATCCAGCAGCAGTCCTTGCTCAGAGAATTGAATCAGCTGCTGACGGCTTACCATGAACAAGTCTGGGAAATTGCCAGAGGACATGCGAACATTCAATTGGTTTGCATAATCATCTCCCGAAGGATACACGGTCAGATTCAAATCGATGTTTAGCGCCGCATCCAGCTCTTTCTTAATAATATCCTTATCAGGCGTAGGCAAGTTATTTCCGGTTTCAATAATCTCAAGCTTGATCGGTTTGCTGCTTTCCTCGTTGCTCGGCTTCGCAGCATTGGTTGGCGTATTGCCTTCATTTGTTTCGCTGCTGCCTCCACCTGAACAACCGGCAAGTAAAGCTCCTAGTAATGAAATGGTGAGCAATAATGAACCTACTTTTCTCATTTTCATAACCCCTTTCAGTAAACGATCTATTGAATAGTTCCGTATAGCTGGCCAGTTATCCATACGGCGACTAGATCAACCTTTAATCGATCCGAGAAGCATTCCCTTCGTAAAGTGCTTTTGGAGGAAGGGATAGATTACGATGACCGGGAGACTTGCAATCATAACGGAAGCCATTTGCATCGTCTGGGTAGGCATAATGTTCTCTGCATTCTCAAGCGGCTGCTGGCTTTGCATTAATATCTCTCTGACGATGACCTGGAGCGGGAACAGCGTTCGGTCCGTTACATAGAAGATGGCTTGGAAAAACTCATTCCAATGACCAACTAAATAGAACAAACCAACAGTAAGCAAGACTGGTATCGAGAGCGGCGTGACAATTTGGAGCAAAATCCGAAATTCCTTGGCGCCGTCCATCCTGGCTGATTCAAACAACTCCTCGGGAAGCCCCTCGAAGAAGCTCTTCATAATAAGTACGTTAAAGCTCCACACCGCGTTTGGCAGAATCATCGCCCAGATCGAGTCAAGCAGACCCATCGATTTCACGACCAAGTAGGTTGGGATTAGGCCTCCACTGAACAATAAAGTAAACACAATCATTAGTAGAAAAAACTTTCTAGCCGGCAGGTTTTTACGGCTGAGCGGATAAGCCATCAAGCCGGTCAAGATGAGATTGACTGCTGTTCCGATAACTGTAATAAGGACTGTAATTTGAAAAGCTTTTGGGATATTCGACTCGGTTAGCAACGTCTTGTAAGCAGAAAAGGTGATCTCGCTCGGGAACAAAATAAATCCGCCGTTGCGTAGTACTTCACCGAAGGGAGTAACGGAAACGGATACCACATAAAGCATCGGTAATATGGCAGCAAGGCCGCATAACCCGAGAATAACGTATACGACGCCATTGAATATCTTATCGTCCAAGCTTTTTACCATATTCCCTCACCCCACTTTTTCGCTAGCCGGTTAGCTCCGAGCACCAATATTAAACCAATGAGCGATTTGAACAAGCCAACTGCCGAAGCTAAGCTGAAATTCAATTGCTGCAAGCCGGTTCGGTACACCCAAGTATCCAAAATGTCTGCAACCGGATATACCTGTATGTTGTACAGGATATAGATTTGATCAAACCCTGCATCGAGCAAATGGCCTAGCTTCAAAATGAAGAGCAGAACGATGATGCTTTGAATGCCCGGCAGCGATATATGCCAAATCATCCGCAGCCTGCTCGCGCCATCCACTTTTGCCGCCTCATAAAGCGTAGGATCGATGCTTGCCATTGCTGCCAAATAAATAATTGCGCCCCAGCCAAGGTTTTGCCAAACCTCGGAACCGACCAGTATGCTGCGGAAATAGTCCGTTGAGGTTAAGAAAGGAATGGACTCACCGCCCGCTTCCACGATCCAGCGATTGATAAGTCCGCCATTCTGAGAAAAAAGCGTCAGCAGAATGCCGAAAATTATAACCCACGATAAGAAATGCGGCAAGTAAGTAAGCGTTTGGACAATGGACTTCAACCAACGAACGCGGCATTCGTTGAGCAGCAGTGCGAGTATAATCGGAGGAAAGGTCCCCCAAATTAACTTGTAACAGCTAATCAACAACGTATTTGACAGCAGCTGGCTAAAATAAGGAGATTGATAAAACTCTTTAAAATGCTTATACCATGGGTCAGCCCAGGCGCTGCCCGTTATACCGTCCATGATCGCGAAGTTTTTAAAGGCGATAATGACTCCATACATGGGGAAGTACCGGAAAATAATAAAATAGATGACACCTGGGAGCAGCATGAGGTAGAATGCCCGGAATCGCCAGGCGGTTCTAAGAACCGCTTGCAGCCTCTTTTGCGGAGTGGGCTGTATCCGAGATGCAGGCAATAAGCTTTGATCGGCTTCCATGTAAGCCCTCCTTTTGTGGTTACGCTTTCATAATTTAAGTATAAGCAGTCCCTCCCATTGCCGATATACATAAAAACGTAAAAAGTGTATGGATTTAAAAGATCATGCTTCCATTCTTATTTCCATGCTGCTTGAATTTCTTGCCATACAAAAAGGCTGTCCCTCGGGACAGCCTTGAACCACGGACTTGGCCGTTTAGCCCATAATGCCTAATCGTTCATCGTTTTCAGTGAGGACGGGTATGTCTACCCGGATAACCGTACCAACACCAGGCGTACTTCCGATTCGCAAGCCATATGGAACGCCATGATGGATACGGATTCGATCATGCACATTGCGTAAGCCGATTCCGGTAAATCTGTATTTGGAGCGTTCCTGCTCGAATTGGTCATGAAGCGCTTTGCGAGCTTCGGTTCGTGAAATACCGATGCCGTTGTCTCGAACATAAAGCCTGATCACTCCCCGCTCCAGTTTTCCTTTAATGGTAATAAGCCCTCCATTCCGCGGAGAAATGCCATGAAACAAAGCATTCTCTACAAGTGGCTGCAGGGTTAGCTTGAGAATCCGGTATTGCAGCAGGCTTGGGTCGACATCGAGCTCGTATGTGTACTGCTCGCCATAACGCACCTGTTGAATATGCATGTACATGCGAAGCCCTTCCAGCTCTTCTTCAATTGAGACATACTCCGATTGCTTATCAAAGCTGAAGGCTAACAGCTTAACCAAAGATCGGATCGTATCGCGCACCTCTTCAATCCTTTGCTGCTTGGCAAGGCTGCTAATGCAGGCGAGTGTGTTATATAAAAAATGAGGAGCAATCTGGCTCCGCAGCATTTTCAGCTCATATTCCTTTTTCTGCTCCTCTGCCGACTTCGTTTTATGCAGCAAGGTTTGAATTCGCTCAAGCATATCATTATAGCTTTGTGTCAGCCGGCCGATCTCATCCTTTCGTGTGACCGGCAGCTTTGCGACAATTTGCACATCATGTAAGCGATCCATTTTCTCCACAAATCGGCGAATAGGCTTCGTAAAGGATCTGCTAAGCAGGTAGGCGCTTAACAATAAAATGATCATCCACACGACGCTGGCCGTACGGTAGTTATTATTTAACTGCTGCAAGCCTTGGTAGAAATAGTCCTCTTCAATAAATGCCGCTAAGGACCAGCCCAGCCGATTCGTCGTCGATTTCACGACAGCAAGCATTTCGTGCTGATTGCCTTCGATCCTGCTAACCCCGACCTTAACGGCTTCCAGCTGCTTACGGAAGCTCTCTTGCAGCACTGGGGGATATGCCCCAGCCTGATAAGGCAGCATTTTATCGCGAGAATCAAGCCTATTAATAATATTGCCATCCCTAGTCATTAACGCATACGATTGGTAGATCATCGGAGCAATTCGCTCCGTTAAAGAATCCAGGTTTACCTCTGCAACGACTACGCCTTGCAATTGTCTGCGCGTATCCGTAACCGGCAATACATAAGCAAGCGTGTGACCCGACATGGTTGAATAGTAGGGCTCGCTTACATTGATAGCTCCATAATTTTCAAGCGCCAGCTTATATAATTCCGGAAGCATAGGGTTGCCGATGATATCATAATTGACTTGCTCATTCGCGTATACCGTCCCATCGGTACGAACCAAATACAATGTTTTGGCAATCGAATTGTTATAATCAGCGAATTTGCGCAGCGTATCGGCGGCAATAGCTTCGTTGCCATCCTCGAACAGGTCGTAACGGGTCGAGAGAAGCAGGAGCATGTTCTCAACGTTGTCAAGGCTCGCATCGATATATTGATTTGTACGGCCTACTAGCAGCTCGGCGTCGCGAATCACTTGATTTTTCATCAGAGCCTCAGCTTCACTGAGATTTCGATAAGCAAGCACCATCACTAAAAATAACGTCACGATGAATAAATAAATAAACTGCTTCGTAGCAAGTCCCAGGCCACTATACCAATTGAACAACTTAGACAAATGCTCCTACCCCCGTATTCCATCTGGCTGGTCTTTACTTATTCCGCTTATAATCTGTCGGAGACACCCCAGTCCAATTGCGAAACGTGACGGTAAAATAACGATAGCTCGGGATTCCTACCTCTTCCGCAATCTCGTATACTTTTTTATTCGTTCGCTTCAGCAGCTCGACCGCTTTCTCCATCCGAAGCCTCGTAATATATTGACTGACTGTGTCGCCTGTCTCTTCGCGAAACAACCGACTGACATAATGCGCACTTAAGCCAACCTGCTCAGCCAGAATCGGAAGGGAGATGGGCTGCTTCATATTCTCTTGAATCCATTGTATTGCTGAGCGAATTTCGATGCGTGAGCTTCCATGATCGATTTCATTCATATGCTCAATGAGACATGCGATCATTTCCTGCAAGGTCTGCGCTCCCATCAATTGCGTGATAACCATGCAATCAAGCTCAGACCCGTCGTGAACCTTCAACCAATCCATCTGCCAATGCAGCAGGCGCTGCTTGAGCTGATGAGGCCGAACTCGCATCGCATAGCACCACTTTTGCAGCTCCCCTTGTATGCAATTCTTAAGGAACTCAGTAGAACTGCTAGCCATTCGCAGCTTTTCATTTAGTTCCTTCGCAAGCTGATCTGTCATCTCCCGCATGGGGAGTGGTCTTCCCTTCCATACGCTGCTTCCGAGCGAGCTGTCGTAGAAGAGGGCATCCTTCCATTCGGTCGTGGAAGTCAGTGCATTTGCCAATTCTTCCTCTTGCACGAAAGGTTCGCTGACAATCGCGTGCACCCACACGATTTGATTGGTCTGCACTTCTTTTGCCTTCAAGCAGTATTCCAACGCTTGTACGACTCCGCTGAGTGATGCAATCGCTTCTTCCTCGGCATGCAGCGCCTTCATAAGCACGAAATATTCCTTATCACTCGTTGTCATCCAAGTCAGCCAATTGGGATCGGACTGTTCTTTATCCAACAACGTTTGTTGAATCTGCTGCCTTGCGGGAATGTATGCCGAATGAGGCGCAGCCAGGACCAAGCGTGCCAATATATAGGCGCCATTTCCATCCAGCTTGAAAGGCAGCCATTCGTCGGCATTAAGCTCCTGACCGCGCAATAGCTTTCCGAATGCTGCCGCCTGCAGCAGCCTACGTTCAGATTTTTCATTATTAATGGATCTGCGTTCCTTTACCATTGCTTCTCTTACTTTGTTCAGCGCTTGCTTCATTTCCTCTTCTTCCATGGATACTTTTAATAAATATTCAAGCGCTCCAAGCCGAAGCGCCTCCTGGACATAGTGAAAATCGCTGTGACAGGTCAGTAAAATAATTTGAACGGCAGGATATCTTTTCCTCAGCTCACGTATTAGCGTTAAACCGTCCATGATCGGCATCGTGATATCCGTCACCACGACATCCGGTACGGTTATTCCGCACATTTGAAGTGCTTCCTCTCCGTTCCCGGCCTCGCCGATCAAGACAGCTCCGCAATCCTCCCAAGGGAAAAGGCGAAGCTCCTGCCTAAGTGGTACTTCGTCGTCAACAATCAGGACGTTCAACGGTTTCACAGCCATGATATCCTCTCCTTTCATTCATTTCACTCCACCTGTACAATTCTATGACGAAAGTGTTGCCAACATTAACAGTTTAAGATAAGCCATAGACTCTGATTTCGTAAACCTCCGCACGCGAACCTCCATTCGTTTCTTCTATGCATAACATGAGTTGATTCGTCTTAACCGTTTCTTCAAGCTTATGGACTTTTTTTCGTTTGTGATTATTCTGCTGCGAGATGATCGTGACCCATTCTCCAGCTGCGAAGGCCTTTAATTGATAGCATTGAACGACTTCAGGAATGACAGCGAAAGGCGTCCGATGATGATGCAAGTTAATTAAATCTTCATTGACATCATCATTAAAGGTTAGATGAATTTCAGCAATCTCCTGCTCCTTTTCCCAAACTAATTGTATCCATTCCTGCGAATTCGCAGATATTGGTTGGGATACCCACAGATGTGGGCCAGCGTAAGGTCTGACATATCCGTCAGTAACTTGAGCTGCTCCGTAGCATTCCGATTTAGGCGATATTCGCAAACAAACAGGTCGACGGTTCCATTTGCGCATGCTCCACTGTGCGACCGGCTGATCGGGCTGATGATCCTCTAGCAAAGAGGACACGATCGGCCGAGGTCCCTTCTCGAAGCAAAGCACGCCGGTTAAAGGTTCAACAGAAACGTGAAGTGTTATGGCCTCATTTGCTTTGACGATGACAAAAGCATTGCTGGCGGACTCCGGCTCCCATTCCAAGTCCAGCTTAACCCACTGCTTATTGCCCGCTTCGACAGCTTTTGAAGCAGACTTTATCCATTGCTTCGGTACGTAATTCTCACCTTTTCCCGTAAGCCAAAGCTCAGCCTCAAGCGCCGTACTCTGCTTAGCGTCGATGAGCAGCTCGACCGAAGCCAGCCTCGGATGAACCGGGAACAGAATACCGATATCGCTATCAAGGGCATGTGTTATAGAAGCGCTTTCAATTTCAATGCATTCTTGCGTGCTAGACGCAGTAATATGGGCGGATTTCGCCAAATCATTCGGATCATCGCCTGCTAGGCCAATGATTGACGCGTCCTGCCGCAGCATGGTCTGCTGCAATTCATTCATATATTCGTCATGAAGCCTTCGCGGAGTAATCCCTTTCTGTACGGCAAGCGCGGCACCGCTCCCCGCCGCTTCCCCGATTACGGCGCAGGTTGCCATGACCCTTGTCGTACCGAAAGCCACATGCGTAGCGCTAATGTCCCGGCCCGCAAACATCAGATTGCGAACATTGCTTGAATACAAGCTTCTGAACGGAATATGGTAAATGCCATCCGGGTATAGGTGCTTCGAGCCGCTCTCTTCCGAGTACATGCCTTGCGGCGGGTGAAGATCGATGGACCAGCCCCCGAATGCTATTCGATCTTTGAAAGGCTCTTGTGCAATAATATCGTTCTGGTTCAGCATATAGTCGCCAAGGAAACGGCGATACTCCCGTTTGCCTGGAATAGATCCCACCCATTCCAATGTCATATTATCTGCATCGAATTGGCCTGAATTTTTAATATAGTTCCATATCCCATAAATAACGGACCACAGTTCGTCACGTATCCGTTCATTGTCATGAACGGTATCCAGCTCCCCGCCCCATTCGATCCACCAATAGTGGCATCCAGAATCTCCGCTCCGGATGACTCTTTTAATCGGAATCGACGTTTGAGTGATGTCCTTGGCGAAGCTAGGCGGAATATATTTGACTGGCATGCTTGCTTCCTTCGTATAAAAGAGCAGCGTACTGCCAAGCGTTATGTCATCTGCCACCTCAGGTGCCCAATCCTCGTTGTACTCGTCCTTTGCTTCACGGCCAATACTGTATTTCGCTCCGGCAAGGAAACCGACAAGGCCATCACCGGTACAATCGATAAACATCTTGCTGTCGAAACGGATTTTTCGTTCGGATCCCATCATCCAGCCTGTTGCGGAGTGAATGACCCGGTTCTCTTCTGGTCCTTCCGCTTCCACCTCATGTACATCTGTATTAAGGAACAAACGAATATTTTTCTCCGCGAGAACGGTTTCCAGAACAACGAGATCCCACAAATAGGGATTCCCTTCGGGATTGCGGTATTGGTTTTCGACGAACATTTCACCCATGATGCCTGTTTCTCTTGCATACCGCTGCGTTCCATGCGCTGTTGCACCGCACACCCAAACGCGAACCTCACTGCTTGAATTGCCTCCAAGAACCGGTCTGTTATTTATTAAGCATACGGTCTGCCCAAGACGGGCAGCAGCAACTGCAGCGCAAACCCCTGCCAGACCACCTCCAATAACCGTAATATCTGATTTAATACGTTCGCTTTTCATTAGGCATTACCTCCAAATTATCGATTTAGTCTCATCATAATATGGGGGCTAGTGATTTAACATGCACTACGCTATCATATAGCCATATACTATATTTCATCGTGGAGGTGTAGAAAGTGACAAGGCATAGTCTTAGCCTTTATCCCATTCTTTCACATCATAAATATTGGAATAACAAGGCCGATTTTCAATTAAACGTAGATACGTATGATCTATGGGTAATGTTCGCGGTCGAGAGCGGAAGTTTCTCGTACCGAATTGGGGAAATAGAGGGAACGGGACGAGTCGGAGACGTGATTGTCTGTCCGCCGGGTTTTCGCTTTCAGCGTGATGTCACCCAAGTATTGACCTTTCATTTCATCGGGTTTTCATTCAGCTCCGTAGCATGCGAAGCACAATCCGTGAAAGAACAAGAGCAAGAGCTTCAGCTTCAGCTATCGCAATCGTCCTACAAATTAAGCATAAAGCACCGAAGTCGACTCGCTGACAACATGGATAGCCTAAAGCAGCAATCCAGCTATATCGATGATCAGAATCACTATTGGAATAATCATCTGCTGAATGATATTTGGCAATTTTGCCGGCAAGTTGAGAGCCACAATGACAACCGGGATACCGCGCTTACTGATTCGCTTATTGAACAAGCGCAGACTTTTATCCATCAGCATTGCTTTCAGGATTTCAGCATGCATAATCTTGCAGATGAGCTGGGCATTAGCCCGGTTCAGCTTAGCCGGAGGTTCCAGCGCAGCGTAGGTATAACGCCTTCTCGATACCTTTCCGCTCTTCGTATAGATCAAGCCAAATCATTACTAACCGAAACTCAGCTTTCATTAGAGCAAATCGCTCAAGCATGCGGTTACAACAACGGATTTTATTTAAGCCGTGTATTTTCCAAAAACATGAAGATAAGCCCTTCTGAATATCGTAATAGGAATCGGGTTTAATCGTTGGAATGAAAAAGCAGTCCAGAACGATATGACTCGTTGTGGACTGCTTAACGCGTAATAGCTTTGATCTTATCCTTCATCGTTTTGTAATCGGAATCCATACCTCGCAGCTATAATCTTCGGACATCGTATCACCCGGCGGATAAAGCTCGAAATCGGGTCCCTCGGCTTGCTCATATCCCGTAGCCGGGAACCATTCTTGGTAGATACGGCCCCAAATCTCTTGAATCGCTCCGGGCATTGGGCCGGTGGAGGTAAATACAGCCCAAGTGGCTGCAGGAATTGGTATGACTTCAAAACAGTTGTCGGACACTGCCGCATCAGTCTCTACCGCAATCGCATAGTTAAAAACTTCGCCATCCAGCTGCATATCATAGCAGAGTCCGAGCATGTCTTGCGTTTTTCCTAGGGCAGCGATTCTTCCGACAGTTCCATCCGCGTGACTTGCTTGCCAAAATTTCGGAATCTCAGTTGAATTCTCTCCCTCTTTTGTAGAGGTTTGGATCGATTTCCCTATGACGTTGAAAGCCTCTTTTTGCACAATTCTGTAGTCCATTTCTTTGTCTCCCTTCAGTGATAGGTGGAAAGAGATGCGAGGAAAGGCTTTCAGCTGAACGCCGGAATTCCTAGCTTCGGAGGGTGAAATGCCGTGTAGCTTGCGGAACGCCTTGGAGAACGACTCGGGCGATTCGTAACCGTACTTCATGGCGACGTCAATCACCTTCGGACCGGACAACGCGAGCTCTTGCGCCGCTAAGGTCAAACGTCGCTTCCGAAAGTACTCAGCCACGGTCATGCCTGTCAGCATAAAAAACATTCGCTGAAAATGATAGGGCGAGGAGCACGCTGCCTTCGCAAGTTCCGAAATATCCAGAGGCTCCTCCATCTTCGCTTCCATCATATCGAGCGCCGACATCATCCGATTCAGCCATTCCATTCGTAAAAAACTCCTTTCTAAGAACATGGTATCACGCCTAGGTAGTTCCTGCCTGTCATTGCGTGCGGTCGTAAGACAGACGCTGACATAAAACTGCTTCTGTTAGCCAGATAATCGATTACCTATTAATCTAAATCAATATTTTCTAAAGGCGTCTGATGACTGAAATTAAAATCTTATTAAAAACAGGTGACTCCTAATGAATACGGAAGCCACCTGCCTAGCACTAAACGTCTTTATAAGGCCATGCCAATCAACTACACTACCCTTGCTTTACCACATTCTCTGCCGTTCGAAAAGCCAGGGCAAGAATCGTTAACACCGGATTGACGCCGCCATTGGTCACATGTACAGAACCGTCGCTCACCCAGAGATTGTCGTAGCCATGAATGCGACCCAGAGGATCCGTGACGGAAGTCAAAGGGTCGTTTCCCATGCGGAGCGTGCCAGCTTGATGTTGGCCGGCACTTAATCCACCGCCTGGCTGTGTTCGCCACACCTCCTGTGCCCCAGAGGCCCAGAGCCATTTCTCCGCTTGCTCCCCCAGCAGAGTAGAAGCCCGAAGTGACTCAGGATGGACACTTCCGGAGAGCTGAGCAACAGGCATGCCGAAGCGATCTTTGACCGTCTTAGACAGGCGTACCCGGGACTCGGCGCTCGGTATTTCTTGAATCGGTCCTTGAATTTGGCTGGTGCGCAAATAACTCTCACGCATCGATTGCTTGCCTGCACTTCCCCATCGCGCCGCGTTCGGAGCAAGCGCTCGATACCAGTGAATGAGCGGCAGGCGAGTGAACTCGTTAGCAAGCAGACCGCCACCAATAATTCCGCCTTCATTACTGTGATCAAACCGGAAGGTGGCAATACTCACTCCTGGTCCAAGACCGTCTTGAATCGGTTCGTCAAAGAGGCCGTAAGCGCCGGAATAAACATGGCCTTGCAGATTTCTTCCTACTTGTCCGCTCTGATTGCCAATTCCATTCGGTTCCGATTCCGTTGCGGAACTGAGAAGGAGGCGAGCGCTTTCAATGGCTCCGGCGGCAACCACAACATGACCGGCCTTCACTAAACGTCGCTGAATCATCCCCTCCATTTGCCGCACAAGGCGAACTCCGGTAGCGTGTCTTCCGCCCTCGGTTTCGATACGCTCCGCCATGGTATCGCAGATCAGATCGCAATTACCTGTAGCGATAGCCCTAACCAGCATCGTATTGTGGCCGCCATTTTTACTGTTGGTCGGACAAGCAAATCCGACACATTGGCCGCAGCGTCCACACGCCGGTCGACCGTCACGATCAACGGAGTTGATGAGGAGAGGCACCGGCCCAGCGTCCCATCCCAGTTTCTCTGCTCCACGAGCGAGATGTTGAGCTTCCAGCGTAAGCGGAAGTGCAGGCATCGGATAAGCCTGCTGCCGCTTCCCTCGCCCTGAGTGGGCAAGCCCATCGCCTGAGACCCCGACCTCCCACTCGGCCCTTGCGTAATACGGTTCAAGATCCTCATAGCGAATCGGCCAATCACTAAGCGAACTCCCATCTGGTATTCCATAGCGGCTCGCCATGCGGAAGTCATCGGGGTGAAACCGCCAAGCCTGCGCCCCATAAATCCTTGTTCCTCCGCCTAAAGTCATTGCATTGTTATGATAGTCACCTTCCAGAGGCGCGGTAATCCGTTCGGCTCCGCTTGCCAATAGAATGGTACGAGGGCTGCCTTCTAATTCTGGTCCTGTATTATGTCCATATTTGCTGAATCGATGGTTACGCAAATGGTCGCTGCCTACCTGACTGTATGGAAGCCAGCTTCCGCGTTCAACGATAAGAACGTGAAGCCCCGATTCAGCAAGGACAGCTGCCGCCACCGAGCCGCCGGCCCCAGCTCCAATGATGACAACATCATAATGTTCTCGAAGCTGATCGAAGGTTTTCTGAGGCAAATCCGTTTCGGGAACAGGCGTATCGCTAGGAGATACGGGGCCTGGACGAAAGCCGATCATATCCCAGGACTTAGCTTCTCTATTCCCGCCTGCATCAGGACTTCCATAGTAACCTTCGATAACTAGAGATAATAAAGTGTCAAAGAAACGTTTCGACGATACAGGCCAGACTTCAAAGCAATCCTTCTCGGCATCCAGCAGCATGTTATCTTTCAAGTGAGCAGTCAGTTGTGAAAATGATTGACCATGAAGTGCTAAGGCTTCAGCTTCCAATGCGTGAAGTCCAGGTTCGATCACATCCGTCCATGTTGTAACATCCTCAGCAGCTCTACGTTTTAGGTAGGTTAGAACGCCGCTGCCGGCCGCCGACGGCCAGGCATCCTCCGGAACCATCCGATCCGCAACCGATTTCAACATCTCAGAAATTCCGATTGGAAAATACTCTTGATCGCCCATACTCATCCAGCTACCACCATCCTAAGACATTCAGCAGCAGCACATTGACTCTTCCTCATGAACGCTCCTCCTTGAATTTCATAGGCAAAGCTCAACTCTCTCTTGGTATAAGAAAGCATTTATCCGTTTTTGTAAATCCGATGCGTGGATAATATTCCGTTGCGGTCGGTGCCGAAAGAAGGACTAGCGATACGGATGGACCAAGCGCAGCTCTCACATGTTCAACTAATTGCTTCCCGATTCCCAGCCTTTGATAATCGCGGTTCACGGCAAGGTCCGAGAGATAGCAGCAATAGACATAGTCCGTTAAGCACCGAGCGATACCCACTAGCTTGCTGCCATCCCATGCGCTTATGATCAAGTCCGCATGCTCGATCATCTTGTCCAAGCGCGCAAAATCCTGATAAGGTCTTTTTATTCCTGAGCTTTCGAACACAAGCGACAAATCAGCAGCAGTAATGATTCGATCTGAATAATAGTTGATCATTTATTGAGCCATCCTTTCCCTGGCAGCAAGGATATGGGCAACATGATGGTTGCCATGCCAAGCATAGTTGCCAAGCGTATAATCCAAATGCAGCGTTTCTTTCGATTCCGGGTGATAAAAAGCTTTCTGGAAATCTTCATCTTTCAACGACTCAAGCAATGTAACCCATTTTTTATGCAATTGTGTAATGAGAATTAGCGACGGCTCGATGTCAGCATCTAGAGAATCAGGAAGCTCTGCAAAACGATCCTCATAATAAGGCCTTATTGTAGGCGTCTCCTCCGTCAGAGCAAGCTTGAACCGAATATAACTATTCATGTGGCTATCAGCGATATGATGGACAACTTGGATGATGCTCCAGCCACCCGTTCGATATGGTGTTTGCAGCTCCGACCCTTGAAGACCAGCAACGCTTTCTATTAATCGCTTTGGCAGCTGTTCGATTTCACTTATCCAAGCTCGGCGTTGATCTGCTGATATCTTTCCATCAAAACTGTATGTGCCAATTGGGTATTTTTCATCCATATGAGTCCTTCTTTCTCCGCATCATTTTCGCTTTATTATCCTAATGCAGCCTCATTATTTTCATGATTATACAGCTTAAACCGTTTTCTGAATAGTCCGTATTTTTCAACATTCTAAACCCTTCTTTAACCTACCGATGGGTTGTGCTGGAAATCTATGAAATGAGGCCTAACTATCGCAACAGCTCCTATAATTGGTGTAATCCCTAGTCCGTTTACAGCCTCTTTCGGATACATATATAGAAGGCAGTAGCGATTTAGGAGGGATCATATATTGATAGCTTCATCCCAATCTACACGGGTTCAGCGCCGTACCTCGAGCTTGAACAAGAAAAAAAAGGTATGCTGCAGGAAAAAACAAAAAACAAAATCATGCTTGAGGCACAAACACCGTATTGCTGTAGGTCCAAGAGGATTACTAGGTCCAGCTGGCGCAACAGGCAAGACTGGACTGCAGGGCACAATCGGCCCAGCTGGCACTCCCGGCGCTTCAGGCACAAGCGGACCAAGTGGTTCAGTAGGACCACAAGGAGCACAAGGCTTGCAGGGTTTGGCTGGAGCAGCTGGCCCTCAAGGGTCCCAGGGTCTTCAAGGACCACAAGGTGCTCAAGGCATACAGGGGGCGCCCGGAACTCCCGGCTCAACCGATTTCACCGAGCTGATGTCTATCCTTAACGGATTTTTGGAACTAGGCTCCGTCATTAACGTGATGACACCAGGACAGCCTACTGGATTTGCCGGAACGGTTACTACCGTATTGGAGACTCTTGTTCGAATCGAATCTCTTTCCGGTACCCAAATGACGATTCCACTTGGCTATATTACGAATATCGAGCTTTTAACCCAGCCAACCTAGAAAAGAGGTGTCTGCTCATGTCGACAACACTATCCGGCGATTTGCTTCCCTTGCTGGGCAAGGAGGTTTTCGTTATGACCAACGGTTATGGCCAAGTTGCCATCATTGGCAGGCTGGATCAGGTAGGAAATGATTTCATACTTGTTTCCTTCGAGCAAGAAAAGTTCCTCTACGAAATCCGTATCTTCTATGCGAACATCGTTTATGTTCACGAGAATCCCGTTGAATGATACCGAGCATCATGGAAAGGAAGACGGACAATGGCGATTATAACGAAAGGTTCTCTCATTCTCCCTGGCACTGCATTATACGGATTGTTAAAAAGCAATCAAGGCAAAGAAATAGAAGTCACGACATCCAATGGGATGAAGTCAGGAATATTACTTGCTTTTAATGCTAATTTCCTTACTTTGGCTAATTCAACAGGTGAAACCACCTATGTGCTAGCTTCAGAGTTAATCACATTTTCATTCCCCTCATAATCGAAAGGCTGGTAAGGCAGGTGATTAACCTTGCTGAGCCAGCCTTGAGTATGAAATGCTATGCGTTCATGACATCATTTGCTCAGCAATATAATTAACTATGGCACGATGCAGGCCATCAAACAGCCCTTCGCTCTCCCATATGACTTTAAATCCCATCGAAAGAGCAGCTCCCAGCTCACCCTCTAGAGGTTGACTCAGCCATTCTTCCCCTGCGACGCCGTAATCAGCATCGATGCCGCTTGCGTACACTGCTTTAATCGATGTTAGCATCCCATGTTCTTCTATGGATGCTTGCTCGAGCGGTTCAAATGGAAACTGATGGAGAATCGCTTCAACCGTCTTTTTCTTTTTATCCGTAATGAGCAGAAAGCTCAAATTCGCATTTTCCTCGTTCTCATCGTCAGCACATGGTCCAACCAAAGCAATTCCTTCGATATGCGCTTGCGTCCCTGCCCACTGTACGAACTCATACATGAGCTTATAATGATCCGGTCTCATCGCTTCAACACCTTCCTGCTTGCCATTGCATCGTTCCAATATCCATTCCTCCCTCGCAGCCGAAGCCGATATGAAAAACTAGCTAACCGGAAGTTAGCTAGTGAACAGGCTTCGCGGAATAGGATACATCGGCCGTTTAGGCTTGCTTATTCTTGCTGTAAGCTACAACTTCTTGATAGGATAGATGCCCGCCAAATATATCAAGCGCGCTGCCGATTGTAATGTCCAGCTTCCCATTCGACAGCTTATCGAATTGGTCCATATCCTCGATTGATCTGGCTCCCCCTGCGTAAGTCGTTGGAATGCTCGCCCATTCAGCCAGTGCGCTTACGAGACTTTGTTGAATGCCTCGCTGCTTTCCTTCCACATCCACGGCATGTACCAAAAATTCATTGCAATACTGCTCAAGAAATCGAATATTGTCTTGGTTTACTTCGAAATCGCTGAACTGTTTCCATTGGTTTGTTACAACGTACCATTTGCCGTCTTTCTCTTTGCAGCTAAGATCGATAACTAAGCGATCAACCCCAACCTCCGCCACAATTTTAGAGAGATGCTCCTCGTTAAGTTGTCCATCCTTAAAAATATAAGAAGTCACAATGATATGGGATGCCCCTTTTTCCAAATAAAAAGCAGCGTTGTCCGCTGTTATGCCGCCACCTATTTGCAAACCGCCAGGGTATTGCTCCAGTGCCCGAACGGCTGCTGCTTCATTGCCCCCTCCGAGCATAATGACATGCCCTCCAGTCAACGCGTCATTCTTGAAGAGCTCTGCATAAAAAGCCGAATCCTGCTTCGAAACAAAATTTTCTATAATTTCAGTATTCAATGACTCTCCGACAATTTGTTTTACTTTGCCTTCATGCAAATCGATACAAGGTCTAAACTTCAATGTCATTCCTCTATTCTTTATATTCTGTGTATGTATATTTTCTATGAGCCTGCTTTTTTCAGCATCGCAATAAGCTTCTTAGGCGCTCTCGTCAGATATGTTTCCTGAATGACCCCAACAAGCTCTTCCCATTCGATGCTTCGATCTAACCTAACGCCAATCCATCCCAAATGCCCAACGTAGGCTGGACGGTAATAAACGGACGGTTCCGACTCGATTAGCAATGCCTGCATGCCTGGCGGCGCGGCGCACCAAAGGGCAACTTTACCGTCGTTGTGGTGATTGTGACGATATTGCACGAATGACTTTTTCTCGGCAACAAAAAAGCTTGGAGCTCCGTGGCTCAATTTCTCACTCGTGCCTGGGAATGACAAACACAATTCCCTCACGCGCCCCAGTATTTCATTAAATGAATCAAGCTCGCCAGCATCATCAAGCTTCAAGCGGAATCCCTCCATCCGAATCGATGACTCATGAACATATTTTATCACATGAAACAAGCTTTGCGCTTCTTAATTCAAGCCTCTTGCCTGATTCACATACAAAAAAGCCAAGCAGGGTTTGAGAGTGACCTCTGTCATAGAAACTGAGGCCACTCCTTTTATTACCTGCTTGGCTGTTTGTTTGCTACTATATACATCGTTCTCGTCTTATTCGTCCCATTCCATTAAAAATCAAAATGATCGGGATCCGGCCCGACACGGACATTTTCGTTCATGCCGGCGATTAGCTCCATGTCTGCTTCCGATAGTTCAAAATCAAAAATAGCCGCATTAGCTATGATCCGTTCTTCGTTGGTCGATTTCGGTATAGTCACGACACCGGTTTGCAAGTCCCATCGTAAAATAATTTGCGCGACCGATTTATCGTATCTTGCTGCAACTTGGCGCAGAAGCGGGTTATCGAGCAATTGGCCCTGCATAAGCGGCGACCACGCCTCGAGCTGAATACCCTGTTGCTTGCAATAATTTCTTAGCTCAAGCTGCGCCAGCCGCGGATGATATTCCACTTGATTGACCATTGGCTTTATCTTAGCATCCATCATGAGAGTATCAATGTGGTGAGGCTGAAAGTTGCTTACACCGATTGCCTTTACGCGGCCCAGCTCATATAGATGCTCAAGGGCTCGCCATGCTTCAACAAACTTTCCTTCCACAGGCCAATGGATCAAATACAAATCCAAATATTCTAAACCAAGCTTGCTTAAGCTTGTCTCATATGCAGCCAGCGTGGCGTCATAACCAAGATCGGCATTCCATACTTTAGAAGTAATGAAAAGTTCGGATCGTTCAATCCCTGCAAGGCGCAGACCTTGCTCAATTCCACGTCCGACTCCTGCTTCGTTTCCGTAAATGGCCGCCGTATCTATGCTTCGATAACCATTTCGGATTGCGGAGGCAACGGCATTCTCAAGCTCAGCCCCTTCCTCCACCTTGAAGACACCTAATCCAAACCATGGCATCTTGATCCCATTGTGCAGCGTTGTCGTCGATTGTAAGTTTTTCATTACATGTAAACCTCCTAAGTTATGTTTAAACTGCTTTTGTCCTATCTTTTTGTTCGAGCTTCATGCTCCAGCCTGTCAAAATGACGGCAGCTACTACCATAATGCCGCCAAACCAAGGGGTATGAATCAATCCCATTGAATCGGTAACGACGCCGCCTAAATAAGCACCCATCGCGATTCCTGCATTAAATGCTGCTATATTAATAGCGGATGCAACATCCACCCCGCCAGGCATAATTCGCTCAGCCAGCATGACCACATAAACTTGAAGTCCAGCCACATTCATGAAGTGAAAGAGACCCATTAATATGATCGTAAGCAGCGCCGCAACCTTGAATGATACGGTGAAGGTCAGTACAAATAGTACAATCGCTTGAATGATGAACATATAGAACAATGCTTTAAGTGGATTTCGATTAGCAAGCCTCCCGCCAATCATATTGCCTATTGCGATTGCGATCCCGTAGACAAGCAAGATCAAAGTGACATGCTTCTCTTGAAAGCCGGATATTTCTTGGAGCAAAGGGGCTAAATAAGTAAAGACGGCAAATGTACCGCCGTAGCCTAGTGCCGTAATTAAAAACATGAGCAAGAGCCGCCCGTTCGTGAACAACTTGAACTGCTCGCGCATCGTAATTGGTGTTCCTTTCCGTAAATCAGACGGAACAAGTATGCTATTCGCAATAAAAGCTATAAGGCCTACAATGACGATCGCTACGAAAGCGGCCCTCCAGCCCAGCTGTTGTCCAATATATGTCCCGATTGGAACGCCAGTAATCGTTGCAACGGTTAAGCCTGTGAACATGATGGCGATCGCACTTGCTCTGCGATTCTGAGGTACCACATCTGCAGCGATCGTAGAGCCGATCGACATGAACACGCCATGTGACAAAGCTGATATTACTCTCGCTATCAGCAGCAGCTCAATGGTTGGCGCTGCAGCTGCCGCCGTATTGCCAATCATGAAGATTACCATAATCCATAGCAGCAGCGCCTTCCTCGGTATTTTTGTCGATAAGGATGTGAGGATCGGTGCGCCAAAGGTAACGCCCAAGGCATATAATGTAACCGTTAAACCTGCTGTCGTAACCGAAATATGCATATCCTCCGATATAAGCGGCAGCAGACCGACGCTTATAAATTCAGTCGTTCCGATAGCAAATGCGCTGACTGCCAGTGCAAGCAAGGCTAAGGTGCTTCTTCTTTTCTCTATCGTCATGATGCTTCTCCCCAATCCCTTTCTAATGATGCAAATAGTTGTAGCTTAGATCGGCCGATGAATGTTATTATCGTTTATGCAATGAAAAATAACTAGTACGTACTTAAAAGTACTATAGGTACTTATTAGTACCTGTATCGGTACATGTATCAAGCTATAGGGGAGAATGACATTGATCAAGAAGAAGTACAACGTACCCGTGGAAGCAACACTCGAGGTCATCGGGGGCAAATGGAAGTGCATTATTCTCTGCCACTTAACGCATGGCAAGAAACGGACGAGCGAGCTTAAGCGCCTGCTTCCGGAAATTACCCAGAAAATGCTCACCCAGCAGCTGAGAGAGCTTGAAGATGACAGCATTATTGAAAGAATCGTATATAATCAGGTGCCTCCTAAGGTCGAGTATCAGCTGACGCCTTACGGGCAAAGCTTAAAAAGCATTTTAGATTCGCTTTCCGCATGGGGAGAGCATCATTTGATCAAGGTTTTCGGTGATAAGCATGATGTCCTCGAAGAGAACATCTTCAATAAATAAAACCATTTCCAGCATGCCGAAGGGCAGCTGAAAATGGTTTAGGTACGCTTTATTTGACAGGGTAGCCGTACCCCGGATATTTAACGACCGGCCACTTTTCTTTTCGCAATGCGTCTAGCAGTTGATCACCGACATTCAAATTGCTTTGTACGAGCTCGCGTGGCGTCAAAATGCCATCCATTGGTTCAAAGATACATCGACGAAACGATCGCTTTTGAACATTTCCAAAAACCATAACGATTGATCACCCGTGTTCTGAATGTAGTGTCCGTTGGCGAACGGGACGTAGCCGACATCTCCCGCTCGGTAATCAAAGGTTCGGGCAACTCCGTTCCCTGCAAAGACCGTCATGCGTCCTTGGCCGGACAAGTAATACTGCCACTCATCATTGTTCGAATGCCAATGCAGCTCCCTCATCCCGCCAGGCTCAACCTCCACCAGGGCTGCTGCGATCGACTTCGAAATCGGAAAGTTCGTTGAATCCACGATGCGCACGGTCCCGCCTGATGTTCGAAGAGGCGTCTGCGCAAGCAATCTATGCTTGAAGCTGAGCGGAATGGTGCCATATGGAGAAGGAACCTGCTGGCTCTCAATCGATCCTGGAATTTGATCTTGGTATATGTACACCTGGTCAGAAGGAATATGCGAGAAAGCATTCTCTGGGACACCAAAATTTGCTGAAAGCACATCCTTTGGCGTATGAGCAAACCAATCGGAAATGGACAAGGTGTTAAGGTCGGAGAAGTTCCCGTCATCAAATACGAGTAAAAACTCACATCCCTTCTCTAGGCCCTGAATGGAATGAGGGATGCCTGGAGGGAAATACCATAAATCGCCTTCTTCGATATCCGCAATAAAGTTCCGGCCTAATTGGTCGACAGACGTAATTCTTGCGCTGCCAACGAGCATATAAGCCCATTCGGCCTGCTGATGCCAATGCAATTCTCTCACACCGCCGGGAGTCAGGCTCATATTGACTGCGGCAATCGTAGTCGAAATGGGAAAATCACGTACGGTAACCTCTCGAGACCATCCGCCATTGTTGAGCTGCATATGCGTATCCGAGAAGGAGAACCTCAGGTTCGGTAAAAGCCCCGAATCGGTAACAGGCGGAACCAACATGTTCGGGTTCTCCATATCCCGCATAATGTCACGTGGACCAAGGTCTATGTTGCCCGCCCCGTCGCTCCGCCTGATCGGCTGAGGGATTTGTCCGATCATAGCCTGTTCTCTTTCATCTTCTTCCATTTTAGTCCTCCTTTTACCCTATAAGTAAGCCCCAATTTGCATAATTGACCTCTACAACCTATGTTCGACATCATTGAAATATGCTAAGGCCATCGCCGCTTAAGCCATGAATGTCTGCTTGAGGCTGCAACATCCTAAAACGTCCAAGCGTCAAATGATAGACAATGCAGTGGTATGCGTTCTGCTGAACAAGGGGATATTGCAAAAAGGAGGTTTTATTGATGATCAAGCAACTCATTGCCAGTCTCTCGCTCCTCATGCTATGCATCGGATGCGGACAGAATAACGTTACTAATAACATGGCTTCTCCAGTGGCTACTACGAGTCCTACAACTGCTTCTCCAGTGCCTAACACGAGCCCCACTACGGCACCGGTGCAGTCGCCCACCACCGAACCTACGGCAGCCAATGATCCTCTCAAAGAAAAAATAGCTGCGATGACGTTGGATGAAAAAATTGGCCAGCTCGTGCTGGTCGGCGTGGAAGGAACTACTTTGCAGGCTCCGACGACCGAGCTGATTGACACTTATCATGTAGGCGGTTTTATTCTCTATAAAAACAACATTACCAATCCTAACCAAACGCTTAAGCTTCTAAATGCGCTGAAGGAAAGAAATACAAAAAATGAAGCACCGCTTTGGCTAAGCATCGATCAAGAAGGCGGAAAAGTAAGCCGCATGCCTGATGACTTTGTGAAAATACCGCCTGCTGCCACGATTGGCAAAAGAGACAATGCCGCTTACACTCGCGAAGTCGGTTCCGCGCTCGGTACCGAAGTTCGCTCGCTTGGCTTTAATATGGATTTCGCTCCGGTTCTAGACATTAACAGCAATCCTGACAATCCTGTTATTGGGAACCGTTCCTTTGGTACAGATGCCAAGACGGTTACGACTCACGGTATCGAGACGATGAAAGCCATCCAGTCTGAACAAGTGGCCGCGGTTGTGAAACATTTTCCAGGGCATGGCGACACTTCCGTTGATTCTCATCTCGATTTGCCAGTCGTGAACAAATCTATGGCCGAGCTTCAAGCATTCGAGCTGCTTCCTTTCAAGGAGGCTATTAAGCAAAAGGCTGATGCCATCATGGTCGCGCATTTGCTCATTCCGAAACTCGACAAAACGTATCCCGCTTCCCTTTCCAAAACCATCGTAACCGATCTGCTTCGCGAGGAATTAGGTTATGACGGGGTCGTCATTACCGATGATATGACAATGGGCGGCATTACGGAGCATTTCGACGTTGGGGAATCGGCAGTCAGATCGATCCAAGCAGGTACAGATATCATCCTGATCGGTCATGATTACAAAACGCAAATTTCCGTAATCAAAGCATTGAAGCTTGCTGCACGCGATGGTGCTATTGCTAAGGAAATGCTCGATAAAAGCGTTTATCGCATATTGAGTCTCAAACAAAAGTATGAGCTGCAGGACAAGTCCATCGCCACAATTGATTTGAAAGCGGTCAACAGCCAAATCAATCAGGCTTTGCAGGCCAAATAAACCAAACAGGCACAGCCCTATTGATGAGGGCTGTGCCTGTTTTTTACATCGTACTTCGAATAACTCGATTCAAAGAAACCATGAAACCAATCTTTTATAATCCAAGGATATGGTATCCTGCATCGACATGCAGCACCTCGCCAGTAATGCCTCGGGATAAGCTGCTCAGCAGAAACATGGTTGCATCGCCAACCTCATCTTGATCAATGTTTCGTCGAAGCGGGGCTCTTTCTTCAATTGTAGACATAATGTCGTTGAAGCCGGAAACGCCTTTTGCAGCAAGTGTGCGAATCGGACCAGCCGATATCGCATTTACTCTGATTCCGTATTTACCCAAATCCTCGGCAAGATACATGACGCTCGCTTCAAGCGCAGCCTTCGCTACGCCCATCACATTGTAATTTTTCACTACGCGCTCTGCGCCGATATAGGTTTGAGTGACGATGCTTCCACCCTCGGTCATCAGCTTCTTCGCTTCGCGAGCGGTTGCAACTAATGAGTAAGAGCTTGAATTTTGCGCCAGCAAATAACCGTCTCTAGTCGTATCAACGTATTCACCTTGAAGCTCGTCCTTCTCGGCAAAAGCAACCGAATGCACGAGTCCGTGAATAATGCCGGTGGTTTTCTGTATTTCGTCAAATGCGGCGATGATACTAGCATCATCAAGCACATCACAAGAAACCTTTTGCAGCGCTTCGATTTGATGCTGCTCGAGCAGCTTATTCAGCTTATCCAAGGATCTTTCCTTGCGATACGTGAAGATCAGCTTTGCTCCTTGCTTATGCAACGCTTTAGCAACTCCCCAAGCGATGCTTCGATCATTGGCCACTCCCATAATTACAACTACTTTGTCATTCATTAAGTTAGACATGCTGCTCCTCCTAGTCTTTCGTCCAAACGTTGGAATCGTATATGTTTAACCGCGCAATAACGCGGTTATACGCTTTTGTAAGCCTGACCCCTATCTTGTTATCTCCGCCACTGTTCTATACTACCGATTCGCGGAGTGATATTCAACTTCGAATTCTGTTCCAGCTTCATATTTGCCGTACATACGAATAGATCCTTTTACGAGGCTTAAGGTTCATTCGCTCTCCTCCCATATGACAATAGGCAGACTAGCCCTAAAGCTGCTTCTCTAAACAAACGCTGCTTTCATTATCTTGATAAGGGCCAAAACGATCGATAGCCTCATACCCATGCTTCCGATAAAAACCCAGCGCTTCCGGCTGCGCCTCTCCTGCCTCAAGCTTCATGCTTCGGAAATTCATTGATTTCGCTCTCATTTCCAGCTCTGATAACAGCTCCCTAGCAATCCCTTTATTGCGATAGGGCTCTTCAACAAAGAAACGCTTCAGCTCAGTCGAGTGCTTATCATAGGGCTTAATAGCTCCGCAGCCGACAGGAATGCCGTACAAATAAGCAACGAGAAAACTCACATCACTAATATTCTCATCCGAGAAATCGAGACCGAAAATTTCTTCCTGTGGGTATCGCTGCAATAAATCCTGGTCGAGAAGGCAAATCAACTTCTGAAGATCCGCATGATCAGGTGACACATTATTTAATACTAATCCTTCCATGCTCTATTCTCCTCATTAAATAGGATAACTACTTATGTTTGTGCTGCTAGTGCTGCCAACATTATTGATCTGAAGCAAGCAGCTCCTTAATCATATCGATGCTTTTAGCTGCTCGAAGGTTTAGTCCTCGCTTATCCTTTAAGCCTAGAGACTGAAGCTCGTGCCCGGGATCGACAATAAGCGGCTTGGTCATAATATCGTCCAATAAATCAGCGGCCGCTTTAAAGGCTCGATGAAGCAGCTCCGTCTCCGCATCATTTCTCACAAGCTTTACGATTGCAATGATATTCTCCGCATACATCAGCTTCACGATGCTGTCTGATGACATAACATGCCTGTCTGCGAATGTAATGACATGGTGGAGGATGAGGTTATCCGGCTTATTTTTGGCAATAGACACCAGCTCAGCCAAAGCATCCCCATTTCGAATCGACAGCTCGCCAACGTTCTTGGCAATGAGCTCCTCATACCACTTCGTTTCCTGCTCTTTCGTTATTTCATAGCCTTTATATGTTTCATAATAACCAGCCCGGCTCATTTGAAAATAATTCCCGTAATATTCGGCAAACAGCCGCTTTGCTATCGGTAAATGGTCTTCCAATTCATCTCCACCTTACTATGTTGGGCGAATTGCCTCTTCGAAACGGTTGCATAGCTTTTGAATATCGTCCAGTCTAGCAAGCTGCCGAATCCAATCACTCGGGATAGCTTCCTCTCCGTACAATAATCCAGCTAGACCTCCTGTTACCGCCCCTGTCGTATCCGTATCCTCACCCAAATTAACGGCACGCAGTACAGCTTCGGAATAGCTGCTCGACTTAAGCAAGCTCCATAGGCTAGCTTCAAGCGTATGTACGACATACCCGGAGGATTCGATATCCCCTTCATCCAATAGCGCAAGATCGCCTTTGAGCATTCGTTCGAAGGGTTTCATATTATGTGGTTGCTCATCCTTGTATAACGTCAATACCGTTTCCTGCATACTGCTAATGCTGGCCGCCAGCGATTGGCCTTCGATTAATTGAATCGCCAGTTCCACGTAAATGACACATGAGATTTGGGAGATGGGGTGTCCATGCGTTATCGAAGAAATCTTTGCAACAAGCTCTTTCCGATCCATCGCTGTTTCATGTTTGAACCAATAAGCAAGCGGTAATATTCGCATCAATGAACCATTCCCGTTGCTATTTAGGCTTATTCCTCCCGCCAGATCCGGACGAATGCACAAATCCTTGTATCGCTCGATTGCCGAAGCAGTCGCGATTCCCCTATCAAATACAACGCCATGYGGCGTCCATTCATTTTTATCCAACCACATGACGAAACGTTCTGCGATGTCATACAGATCGACTTGAGGAAAGGCAGCGGCACTCTCCATCAAACAGAAGACCAGCGAGCTATCATCCGACCAAGTGCCAGCGGGCTGGTTATGCGTACCGTAGCCGATCATGTCTGTCAATGGTTTATTGCGAAGCGTCTGACGTGATTGGAATTCAACAGGCACGCCAAGCGCGTCCCCCACGCATAGTCCGATAATGCCATCGCGAACTTTTGATTGTAACATTGAAGCAAAACCTCCCGTTTTTTCCGTCTAATCCCTGCAATTCCTATAAGTATAACAATTAAGCGATTAATTCGAAACCTAAAACCGCTGTGCACAGCAAAAAGGCTTCACATCTACTATTCGATGTGAAGCCTTTTATACGGTTAATTTGACTTATTCAGGCTGTTACACTTGCAGTCCTAATTCCCTTAATTCCGCTTCAACCTGTACGATTAAACGCGCCTTCTCGCGTTCCTCCAAGAAAGCGGCTTTAAAGCCGTTCATAATGATCGTACCGATATCATCTATGGTAAGACCGCAATTTGTGATCAACCGTTCATATTCTTTCTGAAGGGTCGTATCCGAGACTGTCATATTATCCGTATTGACCGTAACGACGATCCCCTGCTCCAAATACTGCCGCAATGGATAAGCTGCCCAGCCAGTGACGGCTTTGGTCTGCATGTTGCTTAGCGGACACATCTCAAGCGGAATCTGGCGTTCCTTGACAAGCGCTACGACGCTCGGATCCTCCAGCATCCGCACGCCATGCCCAATCCGCAAAGCTCCTAAGCCAGTGACGGCTACCTTCACGTTCTCGGCACCGGCTGCTTCTCCAGCATGAATCGTTACGGGTAAGCCTAATTGCCGCGCATCAGCAAACAGTTGAAGAAACAGCTCTGCCGGGAACGATGCTTCATCACCTGCCAAGTCTACGGCAACGACCCCTTTATTATGGAATCGCCCGGCTTCCTGCACCACATCCTTATTCATCTCATACGGATGGTTTCTCATACAAATGATGATTGCTCTTGCTGTCGTTCCGAAAGCTTGCTCACCGCGACGCAGTCCTTTAAGGACAAATTCAATCACTTCATAAATGGACAATCCCTTTTGGCGGTGAAGCTGTGGGGCGAATCGAACCTCGATATATTTTACCCGCTGCTTGGCAGCTTGCTCTACAACCTCAAAAGCTATTCTTTCAATCGCCGTAGCGGTTTGCAAATAAGGCAATACGAAACTGAATTTACTTAAATATTCTTTTAAGCTTTGACAATCCTCGCTTACCTGCATATTGGACAGCCATTCAGCATCCGAAGTGAACATTAACGGATTTCCTTGCTCCTTCGCAAGCTGCAGCAGCGTATCAGGCTTCACGCTCCCATCTAGGTGTACATGCAGATCGACCTTTGGCAGCTGGGACAATAACGTCCCCACAGCTGTCGAATGTTCATTGATTAACGTCATTGCCAAGTCCCCTCTCGGTATATTCATACACATCCGCAATCGATCGTATACATCAAGGGCTGCAGTTAACTCCCCCGGTATGTGCTGTATCCGCCTGGAGCAACCAATAACGGCACATGGTAATGGCCAGCAGCATCCTTGATACGGAATCGAATCGGAATAAAATCAAATAAACTATCCTTAATGGCAGACAAATGCTCCATTTGTCTAAAGTAATGACCTGCCGCGAATATAAGCTCATATACGCCTGGCAGAATAGCGTCTCCTTCAAGCAAAGGAGTATCCACTCTGCCATCTGTATTCGTCTGGTAGCCTCCTTTTAATTGAGGCACTTCTCTTGCTTCCATGCTTTCTGCTTCCTTGCCCAAGTACCATAGCTCCATCGTCATACCAATGACAGGTCTCCCGCCTGCCAGATCTAGAACATGCGTCGTAATTCGACCGCTCACGCCTCATCCCCTCCATCCTCCAGATCGGCTCGCGACAAGGTGAATCCTTGGAAGCCATAAGGAGGGCGCGGCTCGGTGTATACACCAGCGCCAGCTGATTGCTCGGGCTCAACAATCGTCTCCCATGTCCGATTGTTGGACTCGAACCGAACCTCTGCAAGCTGAGGAAAATGAGCGAGTATGCTCATGCCGATCCGATAGATTAGATGTTGAATCGAAGGAGATTGCTCGGCATGGAACTGCGTATGAGCAAGATCATGGATTTGTTCGGAAGGAACATAATTTCCATGCGTACTATCGCATGCATCCCCCGCATCTATATATGTCCAAAAAATATCGAGAAAAATAAACAACGGACGGTCAAAGCTCTCTGGTAACGTTGTATATTCGTCACGGACAAACCCATAAAAGGAGCTTCCGCTTACTTTAATCAGCTGGATTTGCGACAACGCGCTTTCATGCTCGGCAAGAATGCCGGCCCCTCCTTCGCGTTTCCATTTCTGCGACGCGCTGGCATGCTCGTTATGAGATCGGCGAAAAACAAGCTGGCTATCACTCCAGCCGCTATCATCAGCTACGGTCACCGCGCTGAACGGAAGACGGTCTGCTTGAATTTCTATCGCATCGATATGCGGATAGCGCTCCATGAACCGTTCGCTGATAAAGGCGAGCAGCCCTTCCGTAGTGCTTCCCCCATATTGAGCCGTTTGTCGCAAAATAAAATTTTTCATCGAGTCCGTGGCAACGACCTGCGTGTTATCGCCCTCCGTAAAGGAGGAGAGCAGCACCTCGCTGCTGACCGAGAACGTAATGTTGTGAGCAAATATAATATTGCTGTCACCTTTATACGGCGAGGCTTCAATAGGACGTACAGTGAGCGGCGCGGCATATGTCCGGTAGCTTAGCACATCTCCTTTTCCATAATAAAGGGTGCGTCCGCTGCGTAATTTCAGCATAGTTATCCGTCCTTTCTCTACTCGATGATGAGATCTCTTAATCGAAATCCGGATATCTTTTCTATTTCAAGCAATGCCTGCTCCATTTCTTCGCTGCTTGTATGCCAAATCCGCGATTCCATCGCCGCTAGAATCTGTTCCTTGTTCTTGCCTTTCACAGCCAGAATGAACGGAAAACCAAAGGTTTTCACATAGATTTGGTTTAAACCGGAGAACTGCTCGTATTCATCAGGCGAGAGCAGGTTAAGTCCAGCACCCTGCTGTTCTTTGGCCGAGTATTCCGCAACCGCCAGCCTCGTTCCAAGATCGGGATGTGCCCGGAACAAATCGATGATCGTCTCCATTCTTGATTCACGTACGACATTTATCATTGCGGCATGCAGCGCTTCTATTGATGCGAAAGGCTTTGCACCGAAAGCTGAAGCTGCAATCCACGGCGAATGCTCGAATACAGCGCCCAATTTCTCGATGAACTGCTCACGGCTGCAGGCATTAAGCTCCTCGATCGTTATGCTCATGTCCAGTACCCCTCGTGTACGGCAACCGCTGCTTCCTCAACCTCTTGAATGGGACCGATCACCTGAATCGGCTTCCTTCCCTGTGCAAATACGATGCGGCAGGGCAAATCCAGCGTCGGGTTTTGATCGTCATCTCCCGTAAGTTCGGCAAGCCGCTTTTCAGATATGCCATATACGACTGTGCCCACATTGCCCCAGTAAATAGCACCAGCACACATCGCGCAAGGCTCAGCCGACGTGTAAAGGGTAAAATGCCAAAGCTCTTCCCGACTATACCGTTTGGACGCCTGCTCCATTAACGTTCGTTCCGCATGTCCCGTACAATTTGATTCGGTCCTTTCCACATTCCCCTGAGATAGTACAATTTCGCCAGCTGCGTCTACAAGAATAGCACCAAAAGGGGTATTTCCTGCTTCCCTTGCCAGTTTGGAGACCGCAATGCTCTCTAATAGATACTCGATGTGTGAACGATTTCTTGTCATTTGGTCTTCATCCTCCCTTCAATGGCTCTTGAAACCGCTCGCCGAATGCCGCCGTATCCCGTGCACCGGCATATGTTTCCGGATAACGCTTCTGCTATTTCATCGTCCGAGGGACTAGGGATGCAATCTAACAAACCTTTGACCGAAATGATCATCCCAGGCGTGCAATACCCGCATTGGAACCCGCCTTCTTCCAGAAACGCCTGCTGGATAGGATCAAATCCGCCATTGCTAATGCCTTCAATTGTCGTAATGCTTTTGCCGGCGCACTGATAAGCCATCGTCAAGCAGGAATTAACGGCTTTGCCCTCTATTAATACCATGCAGGCACCACAGCGCCCGATATCGCAGGACCGCTTTGTTCCGGTTAATTCGAGTTCATCTCTGATCAGGGTTAGCAATCTGGCGGAAGCGGTCGTTTCTATCGTTTGTGCTTCCCCGTTAATGACGCATTGGAGCGCAAACGGCGACTCCGCTTGCCTGCTATGGTCGGTCATTGCCGCTCACCCCCGTTAGAAAAAATGGCGTTTCCTGCAAAAATCCAGGCTCGATCGGCAGCTTTGTTACCCATTTGCCGCTCGCTTGCCTAACGGCAGCCGCAATGGCAGGAGCTAGCGTTACCGATCCCACTTCACCAATGCCCCTAGGACCGTAATCATCCCGCTCCGGCAGATGCTCGATCGGCTCAACCTCTACCAGACCTAGTTGATCTGCAATTGTCGGAACAAGATACGTATCCAAATTGCGCGTGATATAATGTCCTTTGTCCATGACAGCATCCTCCAGCAGCGTAAAGCCGAGCGCCATGCTGCTGCCTCCCTCGATTTGGCCCAGGTAGCCTTGCGGATTAATGACTGGCCCCGCCGCAACCGCATGGTACTGCTGAAGCACCTTGACCCTGCCTGTTAACGTATTTAGCTCTACCTTCACCACTACAGCCGAATAGGTATACATGAAATGAGCTCCAACCCGTTCCGTAGGCGAGGTAGGAAATGAAAAGGAGGTTTCGCTGCTTATTGGACGTATCGCCTTACAGGCGAGGTCTGCGTAAGATAACAGCACTAGATCATTCGTCAGCTTGCATATTCCGCCTTCTCTTAGCTTTAGTTCCTCTGCCGGACACTCCATTATCGATCCCGCTTCCTTTAATAGCTGATCCGTAAAAGGCTTTTTCAACCGTTGCAGTGTTTTCCACATCATGGCGGTTGCACGCGAGGCCGTCGTCGAACCGCTATCGGGCACGATATCCGTATCTCCGATAATCATTCTGATATCCACTGCACCGAAGCCGAATTGCTCGATAAGCATTTGTTCGAGTGAGGCAAGCAGCCCTTGGCCGAATTCCTCATAGCCGAACACCGCTTCGATCTTCCCATCCGCTGCTAGCTTCAGCCGGCCGCCCGCAGGATCTGGAATGCCTACTCCGAGTCCTGCTCCATGCATCGTAAAGGCGGCACCAATGCCCAGTTTAAGCCATGGATCTAAGCTGCCTTCAATCGCGTTCAACTCCAAATGAGTCTTTTCCTGCCATAGCTGGCTCTTCTCCACAGCTGACCACACCCGCTCAGCGCCTTCGGTCATCGCAATTGGCTGATCGAAAGGTCCCAAATCTTCTTTTTGCCGCATGTTCAGCTTTCGGAATTCCCAAGGCGACATACCGAGCCGTTCAGCCAGACGGTCCATCTGCCCTTCAAGTGCAAATATCGCTTGATTGCCGCCAAAGCCGCGAAATTCGCCCGACATTCCGTTATTCGTAAAAACCGATATCCCTTTCACATCYAGATGCTCATATTTATAAGGCCCAATCACATGCTCGGTCGCGAAATTAAGCACCTCGGCCCCTAGTGTAGAATAAGGACCCGTATCCGATAGAATATCAACTTGGTGCGCGAGCAATCTGCCCGCTGCATCTATTCCCGTTTTCATTGCAATTCTCATGGGGTGCCGCTTTAATCCAGCCCGAACCGATTCTTGCCGGGAATTGTGCATCTTAATGGCCCTGCCAGTATAGATGGCTAGCAATGCGCCATATGGCTGGACGTTCAACTCATCCTTGCCGCCGAAGGAACCGCCTATCGGACTCGAAACAATCCGTATTTGTTCCAGCGGTACCGCGAGAATCCGAGCAAGCTGCATGCGGTCCATGAAGCCATGCTGCGTGGGCGAATATACGGTCAGGCGTCCATCCTCGCCAGGAACGAATAAGCCTCCTTCTGTTTCCATGTAGGTGTGCATTTGGCGTGGCGTATAATAGGTCTCTTCAACAACAAAAGCGCATTGCTTAAACGCCTCATCGACATCGCCTCTCGCGAAAGCAGTGCGATGCATGGCATTGCCGCCTTTGTGAAGCTGCGGCGCATCCGCCAACAGCGCTTCCTCGGGATCGTCCAGAATATCAAGAACCTCATATTCAATTTCCACGAGCTCAAGCGCCTCCTGTGCAAGCGCCATCGACTCGGCCGCCACCGCAACAAGCGCGTCACCGACATAACGCACCGTATCCGCGCATAGAACAGGCTGATCCGGATGGGCAATCCCGAAGGCATTCAGCCCGGGAATGTTCTGGTGCGTGAGCACCGCATGAACGCCTTTATGCTGCTTTGCTCGCTCCGTTTGGATCGAAATGACGCGAGCATGCGGATGCTCACTGCGAAGTACAAGCCCGTAAAGCATCGGCTGCGCTGACATATCCGTGAGGTATACTAAGCCGCCTGTCACCTTTCCCGCTCCATCTGGCCGAATTCGCCAACGCGCCCCGCTGTTTTCACGGTTTAAGAGCATATACGGTCCCTCCTCTCGTCCTAACTATTGATGCGCCGCTTTCCACAATTCAGCTGTAATTAAATGGGCAGCCGTCGTTTTGCGATAAGAAGCAGAGGCGAATAAATCCTCGCGTGGTTTATATAGCTGCATAATGCGATTGTATACATGGCGCAAAAGTTGAGCATCGACTACCTCTCCCAGCAGCTCCTGTTCGAGCTCTTCGAGTCTTTGCGCTATCATCTGACCGCCTCCGAGCGCTATTCGGATTTCGTTTACTTCCATTTTCTCCGACAAGGAACCGGATACGGAAACAGTTACAACCGAAGGCGTAAAAGCTTCGCGACGCCCGACTTTATGGTAAGCGCTAAAACGCTTTGTTTTCGAATTAACCGCAAGCAAGTGTTCGACCTCATGACCATCAAGTGTTTTATCCACTTGGAAAGGCAGTTGAATCTGGAGAAGAAGCCGCTCCGTATGAAGCATGCCGGCGATTTTGAGCCACTCCGACAAGGTGATTTGAAGATCCTCCATGCCGTTATACCAAACCACATGGGCATTGTAACCAAGCAAAGCAGGCAGTGAATCTCCGATATTGGAGGCGATATTGCCTCCAATCGTTCCCAACCGCCGGATAGAAGGTGCCGCTGTTAACCGCAAGGCTTCAGTAAACATTGGGAAATGGCGCTGAATGATTGGATGAGTGCGGCATGCCTCCAGGCTGACTTGACCTCCTATTACAAGGCCCGCTTCACCGATTCTTATTTCACCCAAACCTCGGATTGCGCTCAGATCAATCAAATGCTTCGGCATCGCAGCAACGCCAGATTCCCATTGCGTCCGCAGCAAAGTACCTCCGGATATATATACGCTCTCCGTCCCATAGCTTTTTTTCAAACGCCAAGCCTCTGCTGCCGTTTGCGGATACCATACTTGAGGAGACGACTTGGTCCCCTGTACATTCATTCCCATCGTTCTCCTCCTTGCCTTTTTTAGAACCTCTGCTCCCGTATATAAGGCACGCCAAGCGCTTCAGGCGATCCCGAAGGCTTGTTGCGATTCCGCCATCCAAGTAACATCAGTACCAGAATCGTGACGATATACGGAATCATTTTTAAGAAATAGGACGGTATCTCGCTTCCGATCAGCTGGATTCGGAATCCAAGCATGTCTAAGGCTCCGAAAAAATATGCACAAAGTAGTGCGCGAATCGGATTCCATCTCGCGAAGATGATCAGAGCAACTGCAATCCAGCCTCTTCCCGTTGTCATGCCTTCGGTCCAGGTTGGCGAGTACACGAGCAATAAATCCGCGCCTGCAATCCCGATTAAAATGGAGCCGGCGATAATATAACCGTACCTCAGTGCATGCACCGGAATGCCCATTACATCTGCTGTAGCCGGATTGTCGCCCATCGCCCTCAGATGCAGACCCCATGACGTTTTGTGGATAAACACATGCAGTGCAATGACAAGCCCAAAGCTAAACCAAGTCAAATAATCAAGATGGGCAAATATTCGGCCAATGAAAGGAACCGCTTCAAGCCATGGCATATCCAGCTTCGGTATGGCTCTCGGAACGGGCAGTCCGCTTACGGGCTTCCCGAGATAAGCGCTAAGACCTGCCCCGAATAAGGTCATCGCCAAGCCGCATACGATTTGGTTAGCCCGAAGCGATACGCTCAGAAAGGCGTGAATCATGCCTAATACTATGCTTATTCCGCATACGGCCAGTAATGTAACCGTTAAGCTCCCCGTATGAATAAAAGCAAGGCATGCTGTCACGGCACCCATGAGCATCAAGCCTTCAGCGCCAAGCTGGATGATGCCGGACCGTTCAATAAGAATGCCGCCAAGCGTAGCGAACAACAACGGCGTACCAGAGGAAATAGCTGCAAGCAGCATTTGATAGACGATTTCCATCGCTCAGAGGCTCCTTTTCATCCCGTTTTACGAATCCGAAATTTGCTCAACGTGCCACCTGCAATGAGGAAAAACAAAATAGCTCCTTGAAGCATTTCAGAGATAGAGGATGGCAAACCGATCGTCTGTACGCTGAACCCGCCTACGATAAGCCCTCCAAATAAAAAAGACGAAACGACTAGTCCAACAGGATGTAATTTTGCAAGCCACGCAACGATAATAGCCGTATAGCCGTATCCTGGCGAAATGCCATACATGAGCCGGTGAGTCACTCCGGAGACCTCTGCCATACCTGCAAGTCCCGCCAATCCGCCGCTAATCAGCATGACCAGAAGGATATGCCTGCTGATACGAATGCCGGCATTCCTAGCTGCTTCGGGATTCGCTCCAATTAGGCGTAGCTCATAACCCGAACGCGTGTATTTCATGAAAAAACCGTATACCGCAATCGCAATGACGCCGAACAGCAGCCCGAGATGCAGCCGCGTATCGTGGAACACGGGAAGCGACTGCGCAGCCGTGAACACTTTGGTACCCGGGAAATTCATGCCGTCTGGATCCTTCCAAGGACCAAACACGAAATAATCCATGGCCAGAAGCGCAACGTAGTTCAGCATTAACGAGGTGACCAGCTCATTTACTTGAAAATAGGTTTTTGGGATAGCTGTCAGGAGGCCCCATATGCCGCCAGCTGCGATACTGAACACAATCATTGTAGGAATAACGAGCAGAATCGGCATATTCGGCAAATAAATCGTAACCGCAGTTGCAGCCATTGCGCCTGCAGCGAACTGCCCTTCCGCACCGATATTCCATACCGATATGCGATAAGCGATTGCCACGCCTAGCCCGCAAAGCAGCAGCGGAATGGTTTTCACGAGTGTTTCAGTCAATCCATAGGACGTACCGAAAGCGCCCATAAACATCTTCTTGTATACCGGGAAGGGATTCATACCGTTTGCCCCGATGAATATTCCGCAAACCAACAAGGCGAGCAATACGGAAATGAACGGAAGCCACCATGAGTTCTCTTTTTTGGAGCTGTCTATTTCGATACGGTAGGAACGCCATTTCCATTTGTCCTTTATAAGCGCGGATTGGGCTGATACCGTTCCCTCCGTATGAAGCGATGGCTTGCTTTCATTCATCCGGCTGCCTCCTCCGCGTTCTGGAGACCTGCCATATACATCCCTATTTTCTCTCGATCAGCTTCTTGTCTCGCAACCTCGCCTACCATTTGCCCGTTAAAGATGACAAGAATTCGATCGGATAGCTTGATCACTTCATCGAGATCCTCCGAAATGAGCAATACGCTCTTGCCGTTATCCCGCATTTCACTTAGCAGCTGATGAACGCCTTCCGTTGCGCCGACATCGAGGCCCTGCGTCGGGTGGACGGCCACCATTAACAGAGGCTGCTGATGAATCTCTCTGGCAAATAGAAGCTTCTGCTGATTTCCCCCGGATAATTGCTGAACCGGCGTATCTAGATTCGGCGTCTTGACGTCGAATTGCTGCACCAAGCTTGCTGACCAAGCTCGGTTTTTGCTTATTCTCAGAATGCCGAATCGCGAGCGCTCCGCATTGCGATAAGATTTGAACAGCAAATTATCAACAATACCCAAAGTGCCGGCAAGACCGCTTCTCATTCGATTTTCAGGGACATGAGCAATTCCTGCCTTGATCGCCGACCGAACCGAGCCGTTTGATAAAGGTTTTCCGTTAAAACAAATAGCTCCATTCTTCCACGTCCTCAGCCCCGTAAGCATTTCGGCAAGCTCCTTTTGTCCGTTGCCAGCCACCCCCGCTACCCCAACGATCTCACCTTCATTGACATGAAGAGAGAGTTGGTCAAGCGATTTCCTTCCCTGCTCTGCATAGACGTCAACCTCTCGCACATCGAGCAATCGTTTGCCTGATGTCCTTGGAAGAAGCGGCATGCTTTCTCCAAGCTCTTTTCCGACCATCAGCTTTGCAAGCTCTCGCTCATTCGTAGCTGATTTTTCCATGCTGTGGATAAGCTTTCCTTTGCGCATGACCGAGATATGATCCGAGGCGGCCATCACCTCCTTGAGCTTGTGCGTGGTCAAGATTACGGTTTTCCCTTCAGACTTCATATGCTGCAGCGTCGTAAATAACTGTTCAGCTTCGCCTGGAGTGAGAACGGAGGTTGGTTCGTCTAGAATGATGAGACTTGCTCCGCGATAAAGCGTCTTTACAATCTCCACGCGCTGCTGCTCCCCAACGGACAGCTGCCAGATCGGCCGATTCACAGGAAAGGCTAATCCAAATTGCTGAGCAATAGCTTCGATTTCTTCCTGTTTATTTTTCAGCCATCTGCCGCCTCGCCAGAACGATGATTTTTCGCCAAGCACGATATTCTCCGCTGCTGTAAGCGTCTGAACGAGCCTGAAATTTTGAAAAACCATTCCGACTCCATGCCTCATTGCATCCTTTGGCGATTTCATCTTTGTCATTTCACCATGTAAAAGAATATCGCCGCTTGTTGGTCTGTACACGCCGGACAGCATGCACATCATCGTGCTTTTCCCTGCGCCATTCTCGCCAAGCAGCGCATGGATCTGTCCAGCCTTTGCCCGGAAATCAACGAGATCATTGGCCATGACAGAACCGAATTGTTTAACGATTTGACGCATCTCTACCGAATATTTGTCATGCATGCCATCCCTCCACTCCCAAACATCCATCATGGCATTAACCAAAAAGCTTCGGATAAATCAACAAATCCCTTTCATTCAGGGATTTGTCGATTTCATCCTATGACCAAACAGCGATTATTTGGGTATTGTTCCATCCACTCCGCTAACGAACCAGTCCATGACTAGAATCTCTTCCAGCGTTAAGGTTTTTCCTGCTTCCACTTTTACTGCTCCAGCTGCATCCTTGATCGGTCCAGTAAACACGCTGATTTCACCGTTTATTAGCTTTGTTTTCGTATCGTTAACGAGCGTCTTCACTTCTTCCGGCACGCTTGGGCCGAGTGGTGCGATATCTACCATGCCATCGGCTAATGAACCAGAATACTGCTCACTTTTCCAAGTCCCGTCTATAACCGACTGAACGGTCTTCGTATAATAAGGACCCCAGTTCCAAATCGGATTCGTTAAGTATGATTCCGGAGCGAATCTTGTCATATCCGAATCATTGCCTCCGGCCATTGCGCCGCGCTCAGCAGCAGCTTGAAGCGTTGCTGGCGAATCCTGATAGGCGAGCAGCACGTCTGCCCCTTTGTCCAGCAGACTCACTGCAGCCTGCCTTTCCGTCGTCGGATCATACCAAGTATTCGTCCATACTACGCTAACCTTTGCTTCTGGATTTACACTTTGGACACCTAGCATAAATGCATTTATGTTATAAATCACTTCCGGTATCGGGAACGCTCCTACATAACCGATGACGTTTTTCTTAGTCATTTTGCCGGCTGCAATTCCGCTTAAGTAACTGGCATCGTAATTTTTACCGAAGAAGGTACCCATGTTATCGTTCGTTTTGTAACCTGCCGTATGAAGGAATTTCACGTCAGGAAATTTCTTGGCGACGTTGAGGGTGTAATCCATGTACCCAAAGCTAGTCGTGAAAATGACGTCGTGATTCTGGGCTAGCTCCGTAATGATACGTTCAGCATCGGCGCTCTCAGGCACATTTTCTACCGTATCCGCCTTTATGCCCAGCTTTTCTTCCATGAACAGTCTGCCCTTGTCGTGCTCGAAGGTCCATCCTCCATCGCCTGGCGGCCCGATGTAAACAAATGCAACACGCGGCAGCTTTGCCGGCGCCTCCGTGGCTGCATTTCCGGCAGCAGTCTCAGCTGGCGTGTTTGAAGAATCGTCGCTTACATTGTTCGTTTTACTACTGGAACAGCCGCTAATTACGAATACGAGAGCTAATAAAAAGGCTCCACTTGCGGCAAATGCTTTTTTACGATACTTCATCCCATTCCACCCCGACTCTCTGTTTTGTAAGAACTGTCAGCATACAAGTCTTGCAGAGACGCTCCCTTCTTTCATTGCGATATCCGCCCATACAAGCCTTCGCTTGCAGCCTTAAGCTGCTTCACTCGTCTTGATTTCAACCGATAACGTAATCCCAATATATGATCATGTAATATATATGTCAACATATATAACATTAATATTTCGAAAATATGCGTTCAATGCGAATTTTGTGCTAAGTGCACAAACGAACTGTCAATTATGTTATATATATTCACACGAAATCATTCTAGCACCCTATTACATGCCCAAAAATCGCTTTTTAGCCCTATCAAAATCAGCAGGCGTATCCACGTCAAACAACGCTTGCTCATCAGCAGCAACTAAACCAAATCCAATGAACGTAGGGGAATGGAACAATTGACGCGCTCCGGTATCGCCGTCTAAAGCTAGCAATGCAGGGAACATCGTCTTAGATAATAAAGCAGGAGGGGTTAAAATGATTGATTTCTGTGAAAAATCTTGGCTGGCTGTCGCGACAAAATCCAAACCAGGCTGCGCTGCCCAATAATGGACGAGCTCTTCGAACATATCGGGTGTAACGAAGGGCTGATCTGCTAATGCAACGAGTACGCCATCAAGCGAATGGATTTGATCCATCATATTCTGAAGACCGGCGCGTATGGAGAATGACATGCCGCGTTCTGCTTCCGCGCATGTCACCACTGTCACTGTTTTAGTCGACGCTATGCCAGCAGCCTTAGCGAGCCTATGCTCTGCTATTATCCACTCGCCTTGATCGTCTGGGCCCACAACTACAGTGATACCGTCAATTGGACTGGTTAAAAGGGCACGCAGTCCCAAGCTTGCGAGCGGTTTGTTCTTCGCGAGCTCAAGCGTTTGTTTTCTGATGCCCATTCGCCTGCTCCGTCCTGCTGCCAAATAGAGGGCTGTAATATTCATTCTGCCTCCGCTCCTTTCGCAGTCTCTCCTTGCGACCTGCACGTATGGCGATAAGCTCCGCAGCTATACTCACTGCAATTTCATAAGGTCCATCTGCCCCTAATGCAAGGCCAATTGGAGCTCTCACATTCGATGGTATTAAAAATGTTTCAAATAACATTCGAATTCTCTTTTTTGAGCCTAGAATACCGATATAAACAAGCTGCAGAGGAAGCGCTACGCGAATCATCTCTTTATCCCGCTGCAAATTATGGCTGCAAACGATCAAATAATCACTTGATCGGAATTGCAGCTGCTCCGCGATTGCCTCAGGCGATCCTGTAATAAATGCCGCTTCAGGAAAGCGTTCCTGCGTGCATAACGCCGGTCTCCAATCGGCTATAATGACCTGGAACCCGATTTGCTTGACTAGAGCGTAAATCGCTTCCGCATCCTTACCCACTCCGAATATGACGAGCCTTTGTCTAGGCGTTATGTCAACAAACAAATGATTGCGCTCGTCTACCTCCTCCCAGTAAATGGTATCTGCCTCGTCATGCGAAAGATCATACAGCACGTAATCGATTCCTGCGTCATCCCAGCTTCGCATCAGCCTTACCGGTATGCCTGCTTCCATTTTTGCTCTTGCTGCCAGCAACAGCTTCAGCAGCTGCCCATGAACTGGCTCGAGCAGCAATCGAATCTCGCCGCCGCAGCCTACAGCATCACCCCAAATGGCGTCCTCGTCAGCATTCATATTGTAGCTAATAAGGGAAAACTGGCCCGAAGCACGTACTACATCCGCGATTTCCTGCAAATCATGCTCCAAACAGCCAGGGCTAACCGCTCCGATTTGCTCACCATTTGGTTTGAACAGCATTGAAGCACCTGCCTTCCGATAAGAATGACCCTCCACACAGAGGATCGTAGCCAGCACGCACTGACTCTCTTCTTGCAGATGCAGAGCTTCCAATATTTCGTGCATATCCATAACCCTTCCCCCTTATGGAGCAAATCTGTTCTTCTCACAACTCAGCAAAGGATGCGTTCTGAAGCTTACAAACGTTGAATCAGCCTGCGGAGCGCTTGATCCGCTTCCTTCAATACGATCTTTTTGTCTACCGACCTTACAAGCTTATTTTCCATCACGATACGTCCATCGATCAATACGGTATCCACGTCCCCCCTTGTTGCGGCGTATACGACTCTCGAATACCAATCCGCGTCAAAAGATGGATATACGTGAAAATCCTCCAAATCCAGAAGCTGCAAATCTGCAAGCTTCCCTACTTCAATACTCCCGATGCTTTTGTCCAAACCAAGCACCTTGGCACCGCCCATCGTCGCCATCCGAAGCACTGTTTTCGCATTCATGACGGTTGGCCCATGCTTTACCTTTTGCATGTAAGCCGTTAACCGCATTTCCTGAAACATATCTAGATTGTTGTTGCACGGTGCTCCATCGGCACCAATCCCTACATCAATTCCTTGCTCCAGCAGCAATGGAATTTCGGCAACTCCGGATGCCAGCTTCATATTCGATCCTGGACAATGGGTAACCTTCACTCCCCGGTCACGGATGATTGTTTTTTCTTCGTCATCCAGCCATATGCTGTGTGCCAAGATTAAATTAGGCTTTGCCAGACCGATGTGGTCCAAATATACGACGTTTCGCATTCCTCTTTCTGCTTCAACCATCGCGATTTCGCCGACATTCTCCGATGCATGGGTATGAACCATTACGCCGTAAGCCGCGGAGAGGTCCCGCACGCCAATGAGCAGCTCCTCCGTGCAGGATACGACGAAGCGAGGGCAAAAGGCATATTGAATTCTGCCATTTTCCGCACCATGCCATTTCTCCAGAAGATCGATACTGTCTTGCAGTGATTTCTCCGTCTTCTCTTGCAGGGCAAGCGGAACCTCCGTCCCGTGATCCATCATGACCTTGCCCGATATCGCTCGTATTCCGCTTTCCTTAATAGCTTGAAATGCCGATTCGGTATAATGAACGGTTTCCATATCGAGGATGGTCGTCGTTCCGCTGCGTATTAACTCTCCGATACCAAGCATCGCGGAGTAATAGACAGAATCTTCGCTATGCGCTGCCTCAAGCGGCCATATTTTTTCTTTTAGCCAATCGATTAGCGATAAATCGTCAGCTCTCCCTCGAAAAAGCGTTTGGCATAAATGAATATGCGTTTGCACAAATCCCGGGAGCAATACTTTACCTTCCGCATTTATGATACGATCCGCTTGATTGCCATCCAGTCCAACGCCGATCTCCGTTATCCGATTACCAACTATTAATACATCACCTGTAAAAATATCGTTTTGTTCATTCATGCTCATAATGACGGCGTTCTGAATAAGTATGGTTGTCATGTTCAATCCCCCTAAAGCGCTATAGCTGCTACTCATTAGCTTATTCAGGCCTATGGTATTGCAGGCTTATTCCTCGTTTCAAATGTCAAATTTTATTGTCTGAATTTTCTGATAATATTATTTAAAAATGTGCTTACATCCACATGGGGATAAAATTGCCCTCTCGCTTCTTTTGTGTAAGTTTATATAACATGATAAATCAGAATTGTAGGTTAAGCAAGACTTCTCTTTCATTATTTATATGCTGAATAAGTTGTATCGGATTGCACCTGACATTAAATTAACATGAAAGCGAATAAAAAAAACCAACCAAGCATAATGATTCTGCTTGATTGGTTTCCTTTCCCTCAAATCCATGTAATGTCCACAGTATTTCTAGTTCAAGCTCCATTGCTTCTAGTTCAAATGCTCCGAACGTTCACGGTTTATATTTTTTCCAGAGAATTCAGGAATAATCTGTTCAAAAATGAGTTTTCTTGACCACTCCGCTTCATTTCGCTTTGCGATCTGCTTACGAACAACGATGACAAGCTCATACTCAGGTGCTATAAGCAAATATTGACCGCCATGACCGAAAGCGAAATAACAATCGCACTGCGAATTATGTTCCACGGGCGAATGCCACCAGTGGTAACCGTAGCCGCCATAAATCGGGGGCTCATAATGCAGTAATCCGCGATGATGAAGCTCTGTGGATTCAGCAATCCAACCTGAAGAAACAAATGATTTTCCACCATAGCATCCCTTCTGAACAAGCAAACTGCCTATGTTGGCTAAGTCTCTGCCATACAAGAAAAGACCTGTGCCTCCTTCATTCACTCCCCCACGTTCCATCCAACGGGCACCTTGAAAGCCGAGCGGCTCGAATAAATGCTTCTTGGCAAACGAGAGTGCCGACATTCCTGCCGCTTTCGTGAGAATAGCGGATAACAAATGAGAACCTCCGGAGTTATAGGCAAACGCCGTGCCTGGATCAGAAATTAACGGCTGCTTAAACACGTACTGTATAGGGTCTTCCGAAGCTCTAAAGGCTTTGTAAGGCTTATCGAAATCAGGCCATTCAAAGCCCGGCGTCATCGTAAGGAGATGCTTAATCGTTATGCGGCTGAGAGCTTCTTTGATTTCAGCGGGATGATCTAAAAAGTCGGTAATCGGCTGATCCACGTTTTTCAGCAATCCTTGATCAATGGCCATTCCGATCAGCAGGGACAGGACACTCTTTGTACAGGAATAAAGCGGTCCAATCGTGTCCTTGCCGCTCGCATGCCATTCCAATATGCTCTTCGTCCCTTGCAGCACAATGACCGATTTGATTTTTCTCTCGGCAAGAAAATGGTGATCTAATTTCAGTTCATTCGCATGCATGTCCTAATCGACCTTTCCTATGAAGCATTTCTTTGCTGCTGTTCAGCCTGCTTAAGCGCCGGCATACTCAGAGAAACAAGCACAACGAACACAGACAATGCCGCTACCCAAACAAAAATCGTATGCAAGCTTCCGGCAAGCACGGAGGCTTCGATCTGTTCAGCGCTACCTGTATGGAGCAGCAAGCCAAATACGGTAATGCCGATGGTTTGGCCTAACGTTCGGATGAAATTGTTGCTTGCCACAGCAGAACCGCGCAGCTCCCAGCCAACTGAAGAAGATACGGCTACGGTTAGAGAGGTAAGCGACAGACCAAACGACAATCCAGCCAGAAATGTATAGACAATAAATAAGGCAATCGAGGTAGACGCATTCATGAAAGAAAAACCGATGCTGCTCGCAAGCAGGAAGCATGATCCGGCGACAGCGATGAAGCGCAGGCCTTTTTTAGAAATCCAATTTCCTGCCAGAATGGAGCCAAGCGGCCATGCAACCGAAAGCGGAATCATCGCAAGTCCGGAATACGTGGCAGGCTTCCCATAAACCCCCTGTATCCATAAGGGCAAATAAAAAATAACGACAACGTTAATGACACATAGCAAAAAGCTGTCCAAATTCGCCATACTTATCATTCGATTCCGAAAAAGCTGGAAAGGAATTATCGGTTCAGGAGACTTCATTTCTATACGGGCAAAAATGACGAAAAATAAGACGGAGAAAACAAATAGCGCTCCGATAAGCCATGCGCTGCCAGAACCGCTTCCATCCTCATTACGGATAAGAGTCATCGCATATAAAAGGCTGAACATTGCGATAGTAAAGGTTATAATGCCAGGATAATCAATATGTCTTTTTCGCTTCTCCAGCGTTTCCTTCAATGAGCTCGCCAACAAATAAATCGCCACTATGCCAAATGGGAGGTTCATATAGAAAATAGCTCTCCAAGATATGTAATCGACCAATAATCCGCCGAACAACGGACCGGAGATTCCGGCAATGCCCCATATGCTCGACATCCAGCCCTGTACCTTGGCTCGCTGTTCGAAGGAATACATGTCCGCGATAATGGTATAAGGAATCGTGGTAAGCGCACCTGCTCCCAAGCCCTGCAGAGCCCTGAACCAGATCAGCTGATTCATCGTTTGCGCTACTCCGGAGAGCATGGAGCCTGCAAGAAAAATCAAGGCGCCGATCACAAACATTTTCTTGCGTCCGTACAAATCGGATAGCTTGCCGTACACTGGCGTCGTTATTACGGTTGCGAGCAGATAAATGGAGATAATCCAGCTATATTGCCGGATTCCTTGCAACTCCCCCGTAATGCTGGGCATGGCCGTACTTACAATCGTACCTTCGATTGCTGCGAGAAAGGTAGCTACGAATAAGGCAACGGTTACTTTTTTGCGAGTCTGCGAAGCGTTCATGGTTCATCCTTTCAGAGATAATAATCTAGAATTACAATCCATGGCAAAAAAGGATCTTTTCTATTATGATCGCTGCAAGCTTGAAATATCAACGTTTTTATTATGACTACGATGATTTCGACAATACTTGACCCTTCCACTGCATGCATTCCCTAGTGCATATTCGCAGTAAATAGCTGGATCGTTCGGTTTCCGGCTTATGCCAAAAATCTTGATCTTCAAACAGCTTGCACAATGTTTTTTCGGCAGCTTTGCACGCTGCTTGTTCTTCTATGAGCAATGTAAGGCATAATGTATAACAAAGCGATTCGTATCGCCGTAATGCCTCAACCTTTTGTTGGAAATCAAACATGAGAATAGCCGCCCCTTCATACATATAAAACCTTTCCTTTATTGTAGCTTCTCTATAAATGCAATTAGTTACGAAAAGGTTAAATTTGAATCCTTTCGGTTTGATAGGCGTATGAATGGTATCCAAACAGGGTGCAGATATGATAACCTATTTGGAGTGATTCTATATAAATTCTAATTTTTGGAAGGTTAGGATGTTGCTAAATGTATGACATATTGTTGAATATTATTGAAGAAGTCGGATATTTCGCTTTGTTTCTTGTTTTATGTCTCGGACTCATCGGATTGCCTATACCGAACGAAGCCGTTGTCATGACAGGCGGTGCTTTATCGGAATCAGGCGTATTGCTGCCAGTACCTGCTTTCATCATGACATGTCTAGGCATATGCTCAGCCATGACATTCGGATACAGCATCGGAAGATTTGCTGGAAGCAAATTATCGAACTGGTTCAGCAGCAAAAAAAATATTGGAAAATTTGTAACGAAGTCAGAGCAGCTAAGCGAGCGTTACGGTGGTTATGCGATTAGTCTAAGTCTTTGTCTCCCGTTCTTAAGGCATGTTACTCCTTATGTGATGGGAATGAACCGAATGCCTTACAAGCGTTTTGCTTTGTTCGCATATCCCTCTGCCTTTATTTGGACGCTTGCTTATTTTATCATTGGATCTTTCGTTGGCGACCAGGTTCAAAATCTATCGGATCATATATATAAGTACGGGATTTGGGTCATTTACGGACTTGCTGCCATCCTGCTCGGTTTTATCGTTTATAAGTATGTAAAGGGCAAACAACATAAAAATCAAGTTGAGCGTCCGATGTAAGATCGGAGTCGAGGAAAACCATCAGTCGTATGCGATGGTTTTTTTGCATTCATCTAATGATCGAAAATGGAGTAATTGCGTGGATTTCATCGATATCCTATGATGTAAGCGCTTAACAGACGGTCTAAATTTACATTTCATTTCTGCATTTGTTGTATAATTACGCTCAGTGTGCATCGGCCCCGACTTTTCTGAGAGTGAAAAGTCAATCATGAGAAAATCTGCCGTTCTGCAGATTTTCGAGCTTACAAAAATAGGAGGTTTATTTGCTTTGCTTACTCGACTAAAAAACGCTTGGTTTTCTAATGTCCGCGGTGACGTTCTCGCAGGAATTACCGTCGCTTTAGCCCTTATCCCTGAATCAATATCTTTCTCGTTAATGGTTGGTGTGGGACCGATGGTAGGATTGTATGCTTCATTCTGTATCGCCGTAATCATCTCTATTGTTGGCGGCAGACCGGGCATGATCTCGGCAGCAACGGGAGCTATGGCACTTCTCATGGTTTCTCTTGTAAAGGATCATGGCATTGAATATTTATTCGCTGCAACGATTTTGGCGGGTATATTGCAATACCTCATGGGCGTGCTCAAGCTGGGACAGCTCATCCAGTTCGTGCCTCAATCCGTTATGCTCGGCTTTGTTAATGCACTCGGCATACTTATTTTCACCACACAGCTAGTCCATTTTGTTGGTGCAACCTGGATCATGTATGGGCTAGTAGCCTTAACGCTAGTTATCATCTATGTCCTGCCCAAATTCACCAAGGCGATTCCTTCGCCATTAGCTGCGATTATCATCGTCTCACTAATCGCCGTAGCGATTGGTGCCGATCTCAAAACCGTAGGTGATCGCGGCTTAGTTGAAAACACACTGCCTATGTTCCATATCCCCGATGTGTTGTTCTCACTTGATACGCTTTGGATCATATTGCCTTATTCCTTCTCCTTAGCGATCGTTGGGCTATTGGAAACGCTGCTCACTGCGTCCGTACTCGACGAAATGACTGACACAACCAGCAATAAAAACAAAGAAACTCGTGGGCAAGGCTTAGCGAACATTGCAACAGGCTTCTTCGGAGGCATGGCGGGCTGCGCTTTAATCGGACAATCTGTCATTAATACCAAATCAGGCGGAAGAACAAGGTTATCCACTTTCGTTGCAGGTGCATTTTTATTTTTTCTCATCATGGTGCTTAGCGATATGGTTAACAAAATTCCGATGGCAGCGCTGGTAGGTGTCATGATTATGGTTTCAATAAGTACCTTTGATTGGAAGTCCGTCATTCAAATCCATAAGGTGCCGAGGACAGATGCTGTCATCATGATCGTGACGGTCATCATCGTATTAATTACCCATGATCTCTCCAAAGGTGTTTTTGCAGGAGTCGTGCTAAGCGCATTCGTGTTCGTTGGGAAGATGGCTAAAATACGAATTTCGAAATTATCTGATTCATCCGGAAGACGTACTTACAACATTACTGGACAGCTGTTTTTCGGTACGACGAGTCGTTTTGTCTCCCTCTTCGATTATCAGAATGATCCTTCGCACATCATCTTGGATTTTAGCCAATCACATGTGTGGGACCAATCTGCCGTAACCGCAATCGTCAAAGTGAAAAACAAATATGAACTTTTAAACAAAGAAGTTGCATTCGTCGGTCTGAATGAAGAGAGCAAGCTCATTATTCGCAAGCTCGGATTGACCTCTTCAAGCGGCCATTGATACAAAAAAGCTCATGCAAGCACATTGTAAAATGTGCCCGCATGAGCTTTTTAGACGTATAGGAAATTATATGAGATAGCTCATACTTTCTCTATACGTTTCGCCGAAACGATGGCGTCTATTGAAAGGACGCCGTCAGACGTTTCTTCTTACTTGCTGCTATTCTTGTTTCTCTAATTTCTCTTTAGCCGTTTCGATTAGGAAATCAAACAGCTCATCATCCTCTTCGAGCAAATCCTCCAAGGCGAGCAGCTCTTCTTCTTTGCCTGACTCGTGCAGGAAGAACAAGCCATAGCCCCATTCTTTCCCTCTTTTGCTATGCAAGGCTATCTCATATTCGTTCTTGTGACCTTCTACTCCAAAATGAACCTTGCCTACATATCCGTCTTCCTTCGAATACGTCATCGTTGCTTCTAACACTTTAACGTTTATCACTTTCATTCTTCCTTCCTTTTCGTTACGGTGCAAGCTGGTTAATCTGATTCAGCAGCTCATTGATTTTGTTAATCGTATCCGGGATGCCCGTTGAATCGAATACCGCTCTACCTTGCTCGATATTAGTGAGAGCTTGATCGATTCCATTCTGCAGCGTCGCGTTATAATCCGCAATCGATTGGTGGATATCCTTAGCATAATCCGGTACTTGCAGGCTTCCGTACTGAATCACCTGATCCTTCAGTGCGACAAGCTGCTCTTTCAGATTCGTTCTAGCGTCCAGATCTGTCATCGCCTGCTCTGCAAGGGTATTCATATTTTGACCAAAGTCCGTTAGCGATTGTAAGTAATCCGTCGTTTCCGTTGCAAAATTTACCGTTTGACTCACTTCGTTAATAATACCACAGCCAGCGGTCATAAGCATTACCGCGATCATCAGCATGGATACGCTTCGCTTTATCATCTAACTCCTCCTTGTTATAAACGTCCTGGTTCCGAGACGAACGCCTATCTTTGATCATGCATACTGTACTATACGAACTCAGCAAAGGCTGGTTCCGTGTATGTCACAAGGAGATGATCAGGATGGACATTCAATTAACGGCACTTCATTGGTTATATTTAGGATTCGTGCTTGCCATTATTGGGTTTATGCTCATGAGGCGGGACACCACGCTAATCTGTATTGCAGGTATATTGGGTATCGGCATACTTGCAACGACCTCTGCAAGCGGGTCTGTAAGCGGAATTTTTAACAGCTTTATTTATGCCATAAAAGAGTTGATCGGGACTATTCTCATTATATCCATAATCGTAGCCATGAGCCGTATTCTCATCCGAACCGGAATTAATGAGATTATGATATCGCCATTTACCCGATTTCTTAGAACCCCTGCCCTAGCTTTCTGGGGAATCGGCATTATTATGATGGTGACATCTTGGTTTTTCTGGCCATCTCCCGCAGTTGCTCTCATCGGCGCGGTGCTGCTGCCCGTAGCCATTCGTGTCGGTCTGCCTGCACTCGGCGCAGCCGTTGCCATGAACTTATTCGGTCACGGCATCGCGCTTTCTGGCGACTATATCATCCAAGGAGCACCCGAGCTTACTGCCGGTGCAGCAGGCATACCGGTAAGCGCCGTCATGCAAGCGAGTATCCCCCTTGTCATCGTCATGGGTGCCGTAACTACGATTGCAGCTTATTGGATGATGAAAAGGGATCAGAAATCAGGCAAATGGCGAGACGGGCTTATCGCATCTGCTTCAACGACTTCGACAAACTCGAAATTGAACGATACAGCAGACCGCAACGCACTGTCGCTCCGCACGAAAAGAACGCTTGCGATTGCTATTCCTGTTTTATTCGCAATAGATGTCATTGCCATGTTCATACTGGATTTGCAAGGAGGAGATGCCACTGCTCTCATAGGAGGAACGGCAATCCTCATTATGCTGTTTATTACCATGCTGACGCATCGAGGGAAAGGATTCGAGAAGGCGACAAGTTATTTAATCGATGGCTTTGTATTCGGTTTCAAGGTATTCGGACCCGTCATTCCGATCGCTGCGTTTTTCTACTTGGGAGACTCTGGTTTTCTGTCGATGTTTGGTGAAAAGCTGCCTGAAGGATCACTTGGGATTGTCAACGATTTAGGGATAGCACTCGCGCATATCGTACCCGTGAATGGAGTTGTTGGATCCATTACATTAACGGTCGTAGGAGCTGTTACAGGCCTTGACGGCTCAGGCTTCTCCGGCATTTCATTGGCAGGCTCCGTTGCCCAGCTCTTCGGTCATGCCATTGGCTCAGGCATAGCCACATTAACGGCGCTTGGTCAAGTTGCAGCCATTTGGGTAGGCGGCGGGACGATCATCCCTTGGGCGCTTATACCCGCAGCGGCCATTTGCGGCGTTGATCCCTTTGAGCTTGCCCGCCGCAATTTAAAGCCCGTACTAATCGGACTATGCGTTACGACGATCGTCGCTATGTTTTTGATTTAAATCGATTCCTTGACTTTACAAGCGCAAATAAGAATGCAGCAGCCAGTACTGCTGCAATACCCGCAATCATGATGCTGCGCGGGAATGAATCGTCCTTCTGCTGAGCTTCGCTGCTCGACTGTGGCGGGAGCGATCCGCTGCCAAGCTGCGCGATATGCTCTTCAGCCTCGTGATGCAGTAAGGTTCCGCTGCAGAGATTAGCCTCTAGTGAGGAGCCTGTAGCTCTGGCGTATACGAGATAACGTTCACCTTCCTTGAAGGCATATCCGCAGCTATCCTCCGAGCCAGCGGTTAATACTTCAATTTGTGGAGCGACATGGCCCTTCCAAACTTCATTGACTTTGAAGCTAGCTTTTACACGGGACCCCGAGGAACGAAACAAATCCGATGCTATCGACTTCACCGAGATCGCCGTTCCTTCGAATACGGTATCGCTCCTCTTCATCGTTTCCAGTACCGATCCATGCTCAGCACATGAGCATGCTACAGCTGATCGCGGTGCAGCAAAGATACTAACAGCAAGGAATATTACAGTAATTCCAACAATAATGCTTCTCTTTTTAGTAAACATGATATCCCCCGGCTGCTTCTATATATTAGGCTTGGATTAACAGCCTTAAAGCTTATACGATAATATTTGGGAAAATGTTGCATTGATGGGAACAAAAAAGCTGCTATCATCGCTTTTTGCAATGATAGCAGCTTTCCTTGCAGATCAGCCCTTCGACGTCTGCGTGGTTTCTTCAACGAGCTCTGCCTTCGCTGGCCAGAATGCTTTTTTGCCAAGCAAAGTCGTAATCGCAGGAACAAGGAATGGACGAACGATAAATGTGTCCATTAATACGCCAATTGCAGTAATAATTCCGAATTGGACAAGCACCTGAATCGGCAATGAAGCTAGTACCGCAAAAGTAGCAGCAAGAATTAAACCTGCCGACGTAATGACTCCGCCAGTCTCGCTTACGCCTTCTTTAATCGCCTGTTTCAGCGGCATTGTCTTCCGTTTATTCCAAATGCTAGAGATCATAAATATGTTATAGTCCTCGCCTAGAGCGATGAGGAATACGAACGAATATAACGGGATCGCTCCTTGAATAGCGTCAACGCCCATAAAGTAATGAAGAATAATCCATCCTAGACCTAGCGCAGCAGCATAAGAGAGCAATACCGTACCAATTAAGTAAAGGGTAGCTGTCACGGATCTCAGGTATGCCAGAAGCAGGATCATAATGAGTCCAATAACAAGCGGAATAATGACAAGATTATCGCGATCAGTCAGCTCCTTGGAATCATATTGAGTAGCTGTCTGTCCGCCAATCCACACCTTTTCATCGGCCTCGGCAACCTGCGCCCGCGAAAGCTCAGCTTGTGCTGCTTCCCGTAGAAGAGGTATCGTATCCATCGCTTCCTGTGAATAGGGATTCGTGTTTAGAATAACGGAATACGATAGCAAGTTAGGATCATTTATGCTTTGCTTTGGTTCTTGCACATGATCGACAAGCGGTACACTTGCCAGCTTGCCTGCCAAATCAGCATCTGAGCCATCCGTTTGAACGACAACCGTGATAGGCGCTAGATCTCCTGGCGTAAAGGTTTTAGAAATTACCTCGAATCCTTCTCTTGACGGCATATCCTCAGGGAAAGAAGAAAGCAGATCATAGGTGAATTTAATTTGGATGGAGAAGCTCGCTAGAATAGCCAGAATGGCGACGGAAGAAATAACAACCGTCCACGGCTTCGCTATAACCAGATTACCAATTTTGGAACCCAGTTTTCTCTCTGGATTAGGTTTGCGATAAGGCTTTCCTTTCTTGCCTGCGCGCACTTGCTCCATGAATTCCGTACGCGGAATAAATGGATAGAAAGAAGCTCTTCCGATAATGGCAAGCAAAGCTGGGACCAGCGTTAAGCTTGCAATACCCATGATAAGTATGGATAAGCTGAACGGTACCGCAAAACGGTCATATGCGCCGTATTTCGCGGCAAGCAGAGCCAGCAAAGAAAGGACCACTGTAAAGCCGCTCATGGCAATAGCGCCGGATGCATCCTTGAAAGAACGCTTAAGAGCTTTCATTTTGTCATCCTCACGCGTTAATTCCTGACGGAAATGTGAGATGAAGAACAGACAATAATCGGTACCTGCTCCGAACAATAATACGGTCATAATGGATATCGCCTGTGCATCGACGGTAATCCAGCCCTCGCCTGCCATCCAGCCAAGCAGCGGGCTCGTCACGGCGTATGCAAAGCCAACGCCGACCAATGGGATAAAAGCTAGAATAGGCGAGCGGTAAATGAACAGCAGAAGAACGAGTACGATGAGCACGGTTGCGATAAGAAGCGATACATCCGCACCTTTGAACAAATCGGTCGCATCAACCGAGATGCCCGCCGGACCGCTGACCCGGACGCTTAACTCAGATGCATCATCTACAGCAACCTCAAACGGTTTCTTGCCGGAAGCATCACTGATAATGACTTTGATTTCCTCAATGTTTTCTTTGAGCACCTCAGTCTCTGCATTCGCTCCAAAGGAAATAGGCTGTACCAGCGTTGTTCCATCTTCTGAAGCAAAAGCCTTCAAAGCAGGCAAAGGCAATTCATGAAGAGGAACAACCTCGCCCTGCTCTTTCAATGGGTTCTCAATGATATGCTGTGTCGTTTTTTGTATAAGGTTATAATCATCATCCGATAACCCGTCTTCGCGATGCCACACGACTAATGCCGGGATGCCGGATGAGCTTGGAAATTTCTCTTTTATAAGCTTGTCTGCAAGCACTGAAGGGCTGTCCGCTTCCAAATTGGGAGCATTGCTTGATTCCTTCTCTCCAACGGCCGGAAGAAACACACTCAAAACTGCAGCAAGTATGATCCAGGCGATTAGAGTAACCCATCGCGTACGAGGTCCAGCTATTACCCCTGCTAATTTTTCGATCATTTGACAAATCCTCCATTTCACATTTTCCCTGTTATCGTTTAAAATGAAAACAAGCGATGACTTAATTATATATACCCGAAGGTTAATTAATCAATCTAAAATTATTACAATTTTATGAATGGAGGTCATGGCCATGAGCGAAGAGCAAATAAAACGCAAGCCAGGCCGGCCAAAAGGCACAGGTTCAGTTCAGACCATGCAGCAGATTTTGCGCACAGCTGCTTTTCTTTTTATGGATCAGGGATTTGAGAAAGTGTCCTTGGAAGGTGTTGCACAATCTTGCGGGATAACGAAAGCAAGCGTATATTATTATTTCAATAACAAGAGCATTCTGTTCACAGAATGCCTCCAGTTTGTGTTGAAAATGGCTTACGATAATACGGCTGCCTTTCTCCTAGTAGATGGTACACTGAAAGAAAGATTGCTTAACGTCGCCGTTCGCCATATGAAAAACGCACATGTTGAATTTGAGACGATGATGCGCGAAGCGTCCTCTGGCTTGTCTGTGGAGCAGATTGCAAGCATTCGAGCAAGCGAGCAGGCGCTTCATGTCCTGATCGGCTCTGAATTTAAAAAAGCTATCGATGAAGGTGAGATCGCCTCTAACGATCCGATGCTCCTGGCCCATCTCTTTACAGCGATGCTGACTGTGAAAAATCGCAAAGAAATTATCAATAGCGAAAAAACAGTGGAACAAGCCGCGTCCGAAATCGTAGAACTACTGTGGGCTGGTTTAGAACCACGAAAGTATTAAAAATAATCGGAGGTAATCACATGTTCAAAACGGCCATGGGCCGACTGCGCGTCGTTGGATTTTACGAAGGAATTTCTTTTCTGGTATTGCTGCTAATCGCTATGCCCCTTAAATATTGGGCGGATATTCCTGAGGCCGTAACCGTTGTCGGCGGTCTGCACGGACTTTTATTTGTTCTTTATATGTTGGCGGTTCTACATGTTTGGATCGTGCATCGTTGGTCAATCCTCAAAGCCGCTGCAGCATTCATTGCCGCTTTTCTGCCCTTCGGCACGTTCGTGCTCGACAAAAAACTGCTTCGCGAATAACAATTGTAGTTTTATAAGAAAGTTTGATAATTTTAAAGCTACATACCCTTGTTTTTTCGTTAAAGAGATCAAGCATTTTGAAAATAAAGTTTGGTAAAAACTGAACTTAACGACTAAGGGCTGCCACCAGGCAGCCCTTTGTTATTCAAGTTTAGTTTCCCGTTAATTGGATAAAACCTTCAGGATATTTTCTTTAGTTCGTGGTAACCATTGTTCAGCACCATGTGGATGTAACGGTTCACTCCAAGAAAATCCATCACCTTCGTATCTCGGAATGAGATGCATATGGTAATGCGTCAAATCATTGAATTTCCCACCATTTTGACAAATACTTATGCCATCAGGTTTAAACAAACGTTTTAAGACAGTTGAAAGCATCTTAGAGGCATCCATAATGCCATAAGCAGTCTCTTGGTCGATTTCTTCGACATCCAAATAGTGTTTTTTAGGAAGAATCAGAGTATGTCCTTCGTTAAACGGAGCAATATCAAGCGCACATGTAATTAGCTCGTTTTCATAAATAATATTCAAATTAGGTTCAATTCCATTTGCAATTCTACATCCCAAGCATTCCATTGTCGCTTCACCCCGTTTTTAGTTTCGCTATCGGCATCAAATCACTCTTTGCGAATCGCTCATGTTGTCATCCATCTGGCGTTGTTACGAATGCTTAATACTCTGTTAAGTTTTCGTGCCGATAGCTTAACGAAACGTTTGAAACTACACATAAACCGGAACTATCGGCCGCGTCGGCTTACCTGTTTCGTACGTTCATGTATACTCCTCTCGAAACGGACCGCTTGGTCATTTCGAAACATGCGAAGCACTGGATGAACCGTTTCCCCTTTGAGAGAAATGTTACCAGGGAACTGGAACTATCAGTTCATAAATTCTGTCGAAATCGCCTCACATTCGTTAAATAATGCGAAATTTTGAATACAATTGTTCATGGCTGTCTGCAATTGCTTTGTTGGCTTTATGTCGTTTTCGTACCAAATGTTTTTAACAACGAGCGTCCCGGCTTTTCGCTCCGCGATTACCTCGGCTCGTCCAATGAAGTTTTCTCCGTATAATAAAGGCAACACATAATAGCCGAATTTCCGTTTGATTGCAGGCGTGTAAATCTCCCAGGTGTAATCGAATCCAAACAATTCTTTGATCAGTTTTCTGTCCCATATAAAATTATCTAGTGGGGCAATCAGCTCGCAGCGCCATTTCGGCGCTGGATTTTGCAGAACGGCTTCAATAAGCGGCAAGTCCTCTGCGCGGCAATAAAGTATATCCTTCATTTGCTCCACGGAAACAGCAACAATGTGAGCTTCGTGCAACAGTTGGCGGAAAACCTCGTTGCGCTGCTCCGCTTTCAATCCCCATATATTAAGCCAGGCATCGGATGCGCGATTCCATAAAAGTCCGACAGCGCCGATTCGACGCAGTACCCGCCACTTGTGATGCTCAAGCTCGCTCTCCAGCGGCTCCGGCGCATTCAGCAGTTTTGGCTGTATGTACTTCCCGGCGATATCGTAATATTTACGCGTTCCTTTTTTATGATGTATAATCAACTCACCTGTCGAGTACATCTGCTCCAGCACCGACCGGGATGAATTGTTTCCGCTGCTCCAGTGGATTGCCGATTGCCAAGCGAAATTTCCATCCAATTTAAGATCATCCGAACTTAGCGCACCGTGATTTTGGATGTCAGCACGTACTTGCTCTATCAATGCTTCCATTTGGGGATAGCGCTTGGCATGTTGTCGGGCGGCCTGCCTGTACCGCTCAAAATACGGCCAGTCCTCGACTGGGATAATGGCCAAGTTCTTGTCGGGATAATCGACAAGGATTCTATCTTGATACAGCAACTCGGCGAGCATGTTCTTGGAAAATCCTTTGATTCGCGACTGCAACACCAGTTCGGCGTTTTTTCCGCAAACATCGATAGGATCGAATTGAATACAGCCGACCTGCCGCACAAAATCCAATACTCCTTGCTTTCCGGTAAAACGATATTCGCCTAACAACCCGTGCTTCAATAACAGAAATTGCCGTGCCTGGCGGTTCGTCAATTGGATCATGTACACATCGGCTCCTTAACGAAACAAACGGGAGCCGTTTGCACATGATAATGAATGGCGAGATTACTTATCTTAATAAAGTAACTATTTGCTTCTTTCCATAATGATGGTATCCATTGGGAAGCTTCATTTGAAAACCACTTTCCTAATTTTCCAATTATCGAAAATTGCTCTTTATCAATGATTTCAACCAAGCCTTTTCCCCCTAACCGTTGGAATACAATAAACAAACACATGTTCCCAACAAATATTACCATTATCTCAAGCATAAAAACAATAGCTATTGAAAAATACTGCCCATTAAAGCAATGAAGCTGCCGATTGCCGCGGCAGCTTCATCTTAGTTGTGTATTGAGCTAAAGTTTCCTGTTATCGTAATGATTTACTGCCATCCGACGAACTACTTTCGCAGGTGTGTCCACCTGAATCCGCTAACTCGAAATGCCTCTGCTTACCGAGGACGGTGATAACAATCTTTGTGTGAACATGTACGAGGTCCATTTCTACGTAGCTCTAACCGAATACCAGTTCTTTTTCAGTTTTTTCACTTCCATAAAGTCTCCGCCAATAAGCATTTCATCAGGGGCGCTATCATTAGCGGTATAAATAAAACCAGCCATATTACCTAATACTCCACGATAGGTAAAAAAAAGAATCTGAGCACTCTGTCCGTATCCTTCAACCCTAATCTCACCACCGCCTTTGGAGAGTTTCTTATATTCCTCTGGCAAACGAATCAATAATTCATTATGAGATACATTCGGTTTCAATGAACCCTCCAATACCATTCGAACTACATTTTCTCTTTCTTCCTTATTGAAACGAAAATCGAAATCTAAAACTATTGAGGTAAACGGAATAATTAACACCAAAATAAAAATAATTAGATTCAACAAAAAAGGGATTCCGTTTCTTGCCCTATTGAAGGATTTACTTACCTTAAAATACACAAAAACAATCAGTGTGCAAATAAAGAAAACAATATAACCCAGTATTTCAATAAATGTCGCAAAAAAGGGAGTGAGGATATCTACTAAAGTCAAGCGATAGATATTCAGAAACAATATGATCATTGATCCAATTATTGCGATCGAAAGCATGAAATAGAATATTATATTCGATTGATCTTTTTTAATTTGCTCTATTTCATCCTCCATGCGACACCTCCATAACAAAAGTTTTTTAAGTAAATCTCCTAAATCGTCTTATTTACGAACATCACGAAATTTCCATATTTAAGGTATTCTTGATGTATATTAACAATCCTTCCCGTTCAATGAAACGCTAACATAAGACATATTTTTTTTGTTATTATACATTTATTTTTAAAAATAGCTTCACATTCAGCAGCTATTAAATTGTGTTGATCAAAATGTCACAACGAATAATTTGCTAACAGACAAACATATCATCTTAAACCTCCTTTCTCGTTTTTCTTTAGACGTTTCCAATAAATGTTATGTTGCGTTAAACTGTCAGATCGTTTAACAAAATAAGCAGGCTACCGCAGCACCTGCTCATTCATATGTGTTTTTGAACTATCGTACCAAGGAAGCATAATAAAGCAGGGTCAGTCTAATCCTTTATTATTATAGTCTACAACTAGATTTGATTTATTGCGGAAAATGGAATGGAATTATTTTCATTCCTTTTTCAAAACAATCAATCTTTGTTTTAAATCTACAACAATTGCAAGCAAAATAAGCATCGTTCTCATCGCATACGATAACGAATAAAGCAACAAAAAGACCAAGGCGATCGCCTTGGTCTTTTTGTTGCTTTAATGATAGCTATTCTTCTAGCTATGGAATTCCTGACCATCATGAACAGCTTTCACATAACCCGCACGAATAACGAAATCTCCGAAATGCTCGCCGGAATCACGTTCTTTAGCGTATTGGTTAATGATCGGACGAAGCGTGTCCAAAATCTCGGTTTCATCAATATTTTCACGGTAAAGCTTATTGAGTCGATCACCGGCATGGCCAGCACCCATATACATATTGTATTTGCCCAATGCTTTCCCAATAAAAGAAATTTCGCCGAGCGCCGGTCTTGCACATCCGTTCGGGCATCCAGTCATCCGAATGTTAATTTCTTGGTCGCGAAGTCCCGCTTCATTTATGATTGGCTCTAGCTTGTCGATAAGAGCCGGCAGATATCGCTCCGCTTCAGCCATTGCAAGGCCGCAGGTTGGCAGAGATACGCAGGACAAGGAGCTTCTACGAAGCGCAGAATGATGTGCACCATCCGTAAGGCCATATTGCTCGACCAATTCTGTAATTTTACGTTTTTTCTGACTCGTTACATTGCCGATAATTAAATTTTGGTTCGGTGTAATGCGGAAATCGCCTGTATGAACTTTTGCAATCTCTCTAAGTCCAGTCATTAACGGATAACCTTCCTGATCGTCAATCCGTCCGCTTTGGATGTACACCGTCAAATTCCATTTGCCGTTGCTTCCCTTCAACCAGCCATAACGGTCGCCGTTATTCACGAATTGGTAAGGACGTACATCCTCGAGCTGCCAGCCCAAACGGTTTTGCAGCTCCGACTTGAACCATTCAATACCGTGGCGATCAATCGTATATTTGAATCTTGCGTTTTTCCGAACGGAACGGTTACCGTAGTCACGCTGAATCATAACGGTTTTCTCGGCAAGTGCAACAATACGCTCCGGCGGACAAAAACCGATAACCTTACCGAGCTGCGGATAAGTAGCCGTGTCGCCATGCGACATGCCCATGCCGCCGCCAACCGAAATATTAAAGCCTTTTAGCTTACCATCTTCAATTACGGCAATATAACCAATATCCTGTGAAAACACGTCCACGTCGTTATAAGGCGGAATGGCAAAGCCAATTTTAAATTTACGAGGCAAATATACCGGTCCGTAGATCGGTTCAACCTCAGCTCCGTCTTGCTGACCGTCAATGACCTTCTCGCCGTCAAGCCAAATCTCATGATAAGCGCGGGTACGCGGTGCCAAATGGTCGTTAACCTGACGTGCCCAGTGGCTTACCTCTCCATGTAGATCAGATTGAAACGGATTCGGGCTGCACATGACGTTACGGTTTACGTCGCCGCAAGCAGCAAGCGTTGTCATCAGCTCGTCATTGATTTTTTTCAGGGTCGGCTTCAGGTTCCATTTCAATATGCCGTGCATTTGAAACGTTTGCCGAGTCGTAAGACGAAGCGTGCCATTGCCGTATTTATGAGCCAGACCGTCCATAGCGAGCCATTGCTGGGATGTGGCTACACCGCTCGGCAATACAACCCGCAGCATGAATTGATAGGCAGGCTCGAGCTTCTGGCGTTCACGCTCATTGCGCAAATCCCTGTCATCCTGCATATAGCTCCCGTGAAACTTCAACAGCCGGTTGTCATCCTCAGGCAAGCCGCCTGTAATTGGATTTTTCAGCGTTTCTACCAATGCTCCGCGCAGGTAGTTGCTTTCGATCTTAATATGCTCTACTTCACTTGGAGGCCCGCCGATTGGCTTAACCATTTGTTCCTTTGCCATTGTTGCTGTCTCCTCTCGCAATCATTCGCGAACTCTCGTTGTTTTCGTTATTTATTAATATACGTCGCGCTGATAGCGCTGCTGCTCCTGCATATCATCCAGATAAGCGGCTGCTTCCTCTGCGCTTAGCGAGCCCTCCTGCTGGATAACCGTCAACAATGCGGAATGCACATCATGTGCCATATGCTTCTCATCGCCGCAAATATAGACGTGGGCCCCTTCTTGCAGCCACGCGTACAGCTCTTTGCTGTTCTCAAGTACCCGCTGCTGCACATAAACCTTCTCTTCCGTGTCACGTGAGAAAGCAACGTCCAGCTTCGTCAGGACACCGTCTTTAAGCATCCGCTGCCAATCGGTTTGGTACAAGAAATCGGTAACGAAATGGCGGTCGCCGTAGAACAACCACGATTTCCCTTCTGCACCCAGCTCTTCGCGTTCCTCAAGGAATGAACGGAACGGAGCAACGCCTGTTCCTGGTCCAATCATAATGATCGGCGCATCGGAGTTAGATGGCAGCTTGAAGTTCGGGTTTTGTTGAATATAGATCGGTAGACTGTCACCCGGTTGGACTCGGTCTGCGCAATGAATCGAGCATACCCCGTAGCGATCGCGGCCATGCGCCTCGTAGCGGACTGCTCGGATCGTTAAATGAACTTCACCCTCGTTCGCTTTGAAGCTGCTTGCAATGGAATACAAGCGAGCCGGAAGCTTGCGAAGTATCGTTACGAATCGGCTTGCATCTGCTTGCCATGGTCCAAAGTCCTGTACAAGATCAAGCAAATCACGGCCGCTTGCATATTCTTTGAGTGCTTGTTCGCTGCCTGGCGCAAGAAGCTCGTGGAGTCCAGCGTTATCCGTAAGCTCTGCTGCTTGCGTAAGGAGCGGTTTAGTCAAAGCGGTAATCTCATAATGCTTAAGAAGAGCATCGCGCAAAGAGCCTTGCTCATTATTCTTATTCACTGGAACGATTTCTTCAGGATTGAAGTTCAGTTCACGAATAATGGCGTCTACCAATTCAGGGTGGTTCTCCGGATAAATCCCGAGACTGTCTCCTGGCTCGTACTGCAAATCTGAACCTTCAAGCGACAGCTCCAAATGACGTGTTTCCCGATCTGATCCGCGGCCATTCAGGTTGAGGTTCTCAAGCACCTCTGCCTTAAAAGGATTCGTACGTGAATATGCGGATTGTACGGCTGACGATTCCATAGCAGGCGCCTGAACAGCTGCTGCTGCACTCGAACCGCCGCTAAGACGCTCGTTCAAAGCGCTAATAACTTGAGCCGACCATTGTGCAACGGGCTCATCATAATCAAGATCACAATCGACACGCGGGCTTAAGCGTTTGCCGCCAAGCTCCTCGAGACGCTGATCGAAATCCTTGCCTGTTTGGCAGAAAAACTCATAGGACGTATCTCCTAATGCAAGAACGGAGAAAAATAGATTGTCGAATTGCGGAGCACGCTTGCTATTTAAGAATTCGTGTAAAGCGCGTGCATTATCGGGCGGTTCGCCTTCGCCATGAGTGCTGACGACGAGCAATAAGTTCTCGACTTTTTTCAAGCCGTTCGTTTTGTATTTGTTCATGGCAGAAAGCGTGACCTGCATGCCCTGCTCTTCTAGCTTGCGCGCCATACCTGTCGCGAGTCTTTGGCAATTGCCTGTTTGGGAGCCGAATAGAATGGTTACCTCGCGCGATGCTGCCGGAACTTGGCTAACGGAAACCATTTCTTCTAACTTAGGCGATTCTGAAATGGCCTGTACGACGGCCTCTGCTGATGGCGTGCCAGCAGCTGCTTGACGGGCAAACATATACCCTGTCAGCCAAACTTGCTGAGACTCGGTTAGTGTCGGAAGCAGGCGATTCAATAGATCGACTTGCTCCTGGTTAAACGGACTGTTCGTTACCTGAAGTTGCAACAATATCCACCTCTCATAAACATAAAATCATCATTTTCATTCATCATCAATTCACGGTGTGCACATGGCACTTTTTCTGTAGTTCAATATTACTTAACCTAACATAATCAGACAAAACCTTCAACGACCCGCTTCCGTTCAAAATCACCTATTTTTATACAAATATCAACAATTGGCTTATAAAATAAAAAAATCAGGGCATTTCGCCCTGATTTCTACTGGTTTATCAGAAAAATTAATAGCTTAGATATAAATTAATGATAGATGTTTATTCATGTTTTTTTCGCCATTTTTTCTAATTGAAAATGGTTCTCGACGATTTGAGAAAACCAGTGATAATGGCTATCAATTAAGCTTGATTTTTCGCTGGGTTTTGTATCATTCGACATTTAAAAAAGGATAAAATAAAAGAGTGCAGCTAATGCAAATCGATAATAGGCAAACCAGGAAAGCTTGATTTTTTTCATCATGTTAATGAACGTTACGACTGCGATCATGCCTACGATAAAAGCTGCGATTAAACCAATTAGAAACAATGGCAAATCTGCTGTCGTGAGAAACTCTCGGCTTTTGAGAAGATCGATTCCGCTTGCGCCAGCCATAATTGGAACAGAGACCAGGAAAGTAAATTCCGCTGCCGCTTTCTGGCTTACACCAAACAGCATGCCTCCCGAAATGGTGGAGCCTGATCGTGAAAAGCCCGGCCACAAGGCCAAAATCTGGAAGCAGCCTACCGCGAATGCTTGCTTGTATGTAATATCATCAAGCTCTTCCGCCGTCGGCTTCTTCCGGACCCGATCTGCAATGATCATCAGTACGCCGCCTGCGACTAAGCCGATTAATACTTTTTCGGCCGCGAACAGCTCGCCTTTGATGAAGGAATGCAGCAGTACGGCACAGGCGCCAGCAGGCGCCATCGCCACAATAATATGCAAGGCATTCAGCCCCGAGCCTTTGCCCATTTTGAAATTAAGCAGGCTTGCAAACCGCTTTCGGTAAAGCACCAGTACCGCGAGCACGGCACCGAATTGAATGACGACCTCGAACGTTTTGGCCCGGTCGCCTTTGAAATTCAGCAGCTCCGCCGTCAGAATTAAGTGACCAGTTGAGGATACAGGTAAAAATTCCGTCAACCCTTCAACAATACCCATAATGATCGCGGTAATTAAATCGCCCAACGCCCGATCTCCCCCTCGGTAATCCTCTTATTCATTTCCATAGATATAGCTTATGCATGTCCATAGGTGCCCATTTCATTTTCATGAAAATCGGTTTGAATTTCAATTCTGCGAATACGGTTATCATCACGTTCACGGATGGTGAAGGTGATGTTGTCAAATACCCAAGGCTCACCGACGGGAAGCTCTGGCTTCAAGTTAAATAACCAGCCGCCGATAGAATCAACTTCTTCGCAGGCAAGCTCTGTGCCAACGGCTTCATTCACCTCAGTGATAAGCGCTTTTCCGTTGACCATATAACGCTGCTGCTCCAAAAACTCGATTTCTTTCACCTCATCCTCGTCGAATTCATCGCGGATTTCCCCAACAATCTCCTCGATAATATCTTCGATCGTAATTAAGCCCGCCGTCCCGCCGTATTCGTCAAGCAGGACAGCGATGTGAACCCGCTCCAGCTGCATTTTGCGAAGAAGCATATTGATGGGCATCACCTCAGGTACGGACATGACCGTTTGCAGCAGAGAGGAGACCTCTACATGACGGTCTTCCTCATACCGAAGAAAAAACTGCTTCGTGTTCAATACGCCGATAATGTTGTCTTTGCTGCCCTTTGCGACCGGGAAGCGCGTATACTGCTCTCTTTTAATCGTTGCCAAGTTTTCTTCACGTGTATGGTTCGCATACAAGCACACCATATCGGTTCTTGGGACCATTATTTCACGAGCGAGCCGTTCGTCGAAAGCAAAGATGCGGTTAACATAGCCGTATTCGCTTTTGTTGATTTTCCCGCTTTCATAGCTCTCGGACAAAATAATCCGAATCTCTTCCTCGGAATGCGCTTCATGCTCGCTTGCCGGCTTCAAACCGAGCAGCCTGACCAAGTAATTGGCAGATCCGTTAAGGAGCCATATAAACGGGAACATCACCTTGTAGAACACGATTATGATCGGTGCAGCCCATTGGCTTACTTGCTCTGGCTTAATGATAGCAAGCGTCTTAGGCGCAAGCTCGCCAAGCACCACATGCAAATATGTCACGAGAATAAACGAGACGATAAACGAGAGCACGTTGCTGATATCGCCCTCAATATGTAAACGATCGAAGATAGGATGCAGCACAAGCTCAATCGTCGGCTCCCCTAGCCATCCTAGGCCGAGAGCTGTAATCGTAATACCGAGCTGGCAAGCGGATAAATAACCGTCCAGCTTGTTAGTGACCTGCTCGACAGCTTTTGCGTTTTTGACCCCTTCTGCAACCATTTGATTGACACGGCTTGAACGCATTCGGATAATTGCGAATTCAGTCGCAACGAAGAAAGCGGTAAATACGAGCAGCAGCGCGAATAGACCTAGCTTTAAAACCATACTGTTCTCCCTTTTGGGCAACTGGAGATGCGATTAGTAGCCTACCTCTACCGATGCATTCACGATATAGATCAGATCGTTTTTATCATCTTTATCCGGTAGAACAATTCCGCTGGTCGTGAGCATTCCGCCATCCATCACTTCGATCGTGACTTGGCCGTAAGGCAATACAGCCCTAACCTGCTCTAGGTCAAGCAGCTCATGATCGCATGGAAGCGCGAGCCTGACGCGCACCTTCATGTTATCAAGAGACCCTCCCGGCAGCACTGACCGAATTCCTGGCATAGAATTATGATGAATGGCGTTCTGTACCGCACGTACCGATGCCTTCGTTATGTTCTGACCATGAAGGTCGCATCCCATGCCTATTTCTATAAAAAATAAGTTGTCCACTTAACTATCCTCTCCTTTTCCATGATCGTTCATACCTGATGCAGCCTTACCACGGCACGTCGTCTTTGCTCAATGGCGATTCCCCGGCAGGCGTATAGCTGTATCCTGAGTCCGCGTCTTCAGCAGGCTGCTTACTGCCGATCCGTGGCATCACATCAACCAAATCCAGCGGCTGCACAAGCTCAACAGGCGACATCCCCTTATCGAACTGGAACGAATCACCCTCAATGACAACGACGTATCGGCCATTATGCTTGGCGAAATGAATGCTGTCCCCGAAATCGGCCAAAAGCCCCTTTACCGTCACATCGCCCAGCTTGAACGAAAATGGCAGATCAGGCTTTTGCTCAACCAATGCGGCAGCGGCAGTCTCCACCTGCTCCGGCGTCCACCATTCCTGAAGGTCCCGCTTCTCGCTTGCCGCCCATACTTCAACCGCATTTTCTTCCTCGCGTCGTTCGGAGCTCTCATCCTCCTGCCATTTATCAGCTATATATTGATGAACCATTTCAACAACCTGTTCACCCATTACTTCAGGCAGCGGCTTCTCGTACGATACGTATTTCAAAAAATCCTCGAAATACCGCGCATGTGAGGCTTGATGGATTTTGAGTTCCCAATGCTCCAGCATGCCTTCCTCCGGCATATGCGGATATTGAATCGATTTGATGCTCCGCGCGCTTATGGCCATCTCAACCTGTGAGATCAGATTTTTCTCATCGGATATTCTCGCTATTTTCGGTTCAAAATCACATTTCAGCAAAAATAAAAAAGGTTCGTCGAAATACGTATTCAGCTTCGATAACGCAATAATAAAGGCACCTCCGCGAACAGCGCTCGTATCCATGTAGATACGCACGAGCTCATCCGCTATGCCGATAAACCGCTCTTTGGAGTCGGCATCACGAAGTCTTTGAAACAGATTGTAGTTTTGATTGCTGCCGAGCTCGTAGCCAGGCTCTACCATAAACCTGCCGATCTTGGTTGGCGCTCCCGCCGAATTCGGATTGCGCTCAACCTTGCGTTTCACGATCCGTTTAAATTCGTCATCCAGAAACCTTTGAATTTCGCTATCCTCATAGGTATCCTCCTCCAGCGTCTGGTAATGCTTATACCGCTTGCCAGATGAGGCCGCACTCTCCTCCCCATCGGTATGTATAACGAAAAAGGATAAATATTGCATGTTAAAATCCACGTTTATAATTCCTCCAAGCGAGCTGATGTCATCTCCTTAGGATAGCATATCTCGTCCCTTCGTAACATCAGGCGTGAGAACCGCGAACAATTATAGCGCTGTACGAGTATTCATGGCAAATTAGCCGCAAGCGCACGGGTTATCACGATAACTATGCTCCATCGCTCATTCCAAAGACTGAATAAGGGGGTCGAAAGAAGCATAATCCAATGTGCCCATTCTCCTCGCAGCGTTTCGAGCATGACTTGCCGATAGTAAGGCGATTTGGCCGCGGATAGATTTTTTCGAGCATGAATTGCCGTAGTAAGGCGGTGTGACCTCTTATAGATTTTTTCGAGCATGAGTTTTAGATAGTAAGGCAATGTGGCCGCTGATCGATTTTTTTGGCAAATGGAAAAATCCGGCCTACATTCATATGTACTGAGGGATCTGCCGAATAAACTTGCACAGATTGGAGGTTTGTCGCCTGAGGACAGGGAACGGTTTATCCGTTATTGGCTCATGCCATAGGCAGCACCTGCCGTACTGTCACAGCTTATTTGCGTGCAAATAGGTCTAAGCATTCACTATGTTGAGGGCGGTAGGTACAATATCGCACGCGGCATGCTGAAGCTGCTGGTCGATCTCGACGTCGAGGTTCGGTTCGAACGAACAGTGAAGTGCTTGAGGTCATAACGGAGAATGTTCATGCCAGCGGTGACCGTCTTGAGATCGGAACCACTGGCCGCGACTTACTGGGTTGCAAGCTTGAAGCAGTGCCGGCGCATAAAAGCATTCTTAGCCATCATACGCATAGCGCTGCCCAGATTACGAAGCTGGAAAAAAACGCGCTACCGTTACCTGCCATGTCATGTTGATTACCGCCGGCTTGAATAGGGAAGACATCTCTAAGCAGGCAGCTATTTAACCATCAGTAAGGCAACGGTTGTGAACGGTAAATTGGCGTCCGTTCAATATCGTCATAGCTCCGATGCCAAATGCCTGTCGTTGCGGGCGACATTGGAGGGATAAGCCACGACCATCGCCCTGTTACAGCCCTGCCCTTCTCTTGCTCCTGCTTCTCGAAGCGCAGAAACTGTTCAGCTGCCGTATGATGATCAACGATGCTAACGCCGTGCATCTTATAAGAATGGAGCACGGCTATATTTAGTTCAACAAGCGCGCGATCCTTCCAAAGTGACGTATTCGTTGACATGTCAAAGCCAAACAGCTTAGCTACGTTAGGCAGCTGATCATAGCGGTCCGCATCTGACAAATTTCTTGCGCCGATCTCCGTTCCCATGTACCAGCCGTTGAATGGAGCGGCTCCATAACAAATGCCTCCAATCTCCAGCTCCATGTCCGAAACAAAGGGAACACCATACCATTTCAAGCCTAAATCCCCGAAGCCGTCATGGCTCGGATGCGTCAATGCCACCTCAATCACGCTATCTTTAGGCAATTCAAACCACTTCGGCACCTCATTGCCCTTCTGGATGACAAGCGGCAATACATCAAAGCGCGTGCCCTCGCCACTCCAACCAAGCTTTTCGCAGGCGGAGGTGAAAGCCAGCGACGATGAGTCGCCTACAACCTGATCCTTTTGCTTGTAGCCCGCGTAGCGCACGAGCTGATGATTCCAAATCCTCATGCTGTTTTTAGTGCCTCGGGCCGGCAAAATCGTGATCGTTGGACGAATTCTGCCGCGATTCGTAGCAAAGTCGATATGCTGAATAATTCGTTCCGCAGCTTGATGCTCATCCATCGCATCGCGTGCATCGAATACCTCCAGCGTCTGCCAAAATATTCTGCCGATGCATCGATTATTGTTGCGCCAAGCCATTCTGGCTCCATGCTTCAGCTCTTCGTAGGTATGCTCGTAGCTCCCAGTTCGCTCGATTTGTTCCAGAACCTCGTCAATTCGGCGCTTTGCTTCCGCTTCCGTTTTCTCAAGCTCGAAATAAAGCTCGCCTAAAAATACGGCAGCATCCCTCGAGAGCTGTGTTTTTGTCATCGTTGTCAAGTTGTCTTCTCCTCGTTCTCATCAAGCTTAATCAGTATTCTCCGTTTTCGATATAACATCGTAGCCGCTTCCGCCACATCGTTCAGCATGCCTCGATTGATGAAGGCGCCGAACAGCATGCCGGCTACCGGAATCATTTGGAACAGTTTTTTCCAACCAAAATTATCGCGGTATACCGTTACGACTTCACGCCAGCCTTGCAGCTGCGACATCATTTGCTTGCTCCCGCTCGCATTCTCGTAGGAGCTAAGCTCCTCTATAATCGCTTTTTTGCCAACAATGTCCGATGATGCGAACTGCATAACTTTTACTGCGAAAACGCGCTCTTCCTTTAACTTCGGATCGAAGCCGTAACAGATCGCAATTTCTTGTATTACCTTAAGCGATAAACCCAGAACAGCCGGAATATCAACCGCTAATGTGAAAATGCCGCCTATTCCAGTCGTCGCTCCTTGAAGCGTCGCCATTGTGGAACGGCTTGAGGCAAGTTGAACCGCCGTTTCATTCATAACGGCAAGGGGCATTTGCGCCGCATGTTCGAGTGTAAGAACTTGTTCCTCATCGCCTTGTGTAAAACCGCTATGCGTGGCATTCCGCTGCAGCCGTTCGATAATAGAGCGTTCTGAAATGAGGTATTTACCTCCGTTTTGAATATAGCTGCCAATCTCGTCCACTGCTTGACCAAGCTTATCTTGTATGAATTTTGGTGTTACTTTATCCAGCAGCATAAACGGCAGCCGCCCAAGCTTTTCCCAAAACCATAAATCCTTCTGAGCTTTCTCCCATGCTTCGATTTCCTGCAAAGAAGCCTGCAGTTGCTCTTTTGAATCATAGACTTGTGCCATATCGCCACTCTCCTCTTTTGCAAATAATACGAAGCTAGCAGAAATCGGATTCGTTGTTCACATGATTGATCTATTTGTAATGAAATATTCGTGGCAGGCATACGCAGAAAACATCAATGACCGCCGCGATTGCCGCGGCGGTCATTCAATAATCATGAATCCTTCTGCAAAACTCTCCATTCGAATCCTTCTGTCAAGCTTATTCGCCTAGAAGCATAGTCAGCTCCCCGCGGTAATAAAGCTTTAGCTTGTGCAGCGCACGCGTACAGCCCACATACAGCAGCTTGGCATCAAGCGGCGAATAATTCTCAGCACTCGCATCTGCGATTAATACGGCATCGAACTCGAGCCCTTTGGATAAGTAAACGGGTACGACTGACAAACCGCCGCCATATGCCGGCTGTTTGCTTTGCACGAGTGATGCATCCAGACCATTCTCCTGCAAATACAAGTGAATCGTCTCACACTGTAAAGCCGTCCGACCAATGACAGATATGGTTTCATATTCGCCTTTAGCCTGCCACTCCCGAACGGTTATGGCAATGGCTCGAAGCCATTCTTCTCCCGTCACCGGCTCCGCGATAACCGGATCGCCGCTGCGGAATACCGGGACGGCAGGCTTAACCTCGCCAATCATACTGCCAAGGATTTTATTGGCGAATTCAATAATTTCCATCGTAGAGCGATAGGATCGATTCAGCTCGAAATAGCCTAGCTGCTCCTCCTCGAACAGAGCAGTAAGCTCACTCCAGCTTTGCACGCCTGCATAAGCGTGAATGCCTTGCTGCAAATCCCCTAATACGGTCATCGAAGCTGTTCTTTGGCATAGACGCAGCACCTCGAGCTGAAACGGTGAATAGTCTTGGGCTTCATCGATGACGATATGATCAAACGCCTGCTTCGGAAGTCCAAAAAGCTGAAGCTGGATGTACGCGAGCGGCGCCAAATCCTCTGCCGCAGCAACTTCTTTTTTCAGACGCTCCGCTGTCGCAGCCGCGATCCGCTTCGGAATACTTGCGACCAGCTGCTTGCCGCTGAACATCGAAGCATACAGCTGCAGCGCCGTATAGGCAGGAATCTTTTTCGTGAAGCTGTTGAATTTGGCAAGCGCTTTTGCCCTTATCTTTTTGTCTGCGATTCCCTTCATCTTCAGCTCGGATTCCATCCAGCGGCGAATGCGGCTGACTAGACGGTCGCGTTTTTTCATCAACGTTTCATCGCCATAGTCTGTTTCATACCACTCGCGCATTTGCTCCGGTGAGAGCTCCAATCGATCAATCGGCATGAACGGAATGACAGGAACGATGCGCTGCTCGACATCGGCAATCCGCTCGTCTACGATCGCTTTAAAGTCCAGGCTTCCTTTAAATCTGCCCGAAGCTTGCTCGATCTCCTCTGCGGTACGGCGCTCCTCGAACCAATACGACATGGCTTCCGAAGCATCGCATACGGAGATAGTTTTCTCCAGCAGCTCAACCGTCCAATCGCTGAATGTCGTTTGCTGAATATCGCCTACGCCTAGCTCGGGCAATACGCCTGATATGTAGTCGAGAAACATACGGTTCGGCGCGAATATAATCATTCGTTCCGCTCGCATCCTGTCGGCATATTGATAGAGAAGAAAAGCGAGCCTATGCAGCGCAACGGTTGTTTTCCCGCTTCCCGCAACGCCTTGAATAAACAAGGCTTTGCTTCGATCCGCACGTATGATCCGGTCCTGCTCGCCTTGTATGGTCGATACGATGTCACGCAGTTTGTTGTCTTTATTCTCTCCGAGACGGTAGAGAAGGAACTCATCCGTCACAGAGCCCTCTTCCTGACCTCGCACATAGCTGTCTACCAGCCTTACAATTTCACCTTGGCGAATCATAAAGTTTCGTTTCAAATGAACATGCCCTTCGATTTGCCCGTCAGGCGACTCGTAGGATGCAGGCGACTCGCCTCCCGTGAAGGAGTAGAAAACGCTGGCGGCTGGCGCCCGCCAATCGATGACAAGCAGCTCGTTGCTGTCTTTCTTCGCGACGCCTGCTTTCCCAATATATAACGGCTTCTTCTCGCCATCCGGAAGCTCTTCAAAGTCAATTCGGCCAAAATAAGGCTCACGCCTCGAAATTTCCAGACGCAGCCTTCGTTCCTCTTGCTGTAAATCTAGCATTTGCTCTGTGAAATCATCACCTTTGTAACGCGGACCAATCGCCTGAAGCTGTGTCATAATATCGTTGAGCGAATTCGTTAATCGATCTTGTTCTTCTTGATAGGCACTTTGAACTGTCAAGTCAGTTACCTCCTAAGTTATGGTATACGAAATAAAAAAGAGAAGCCCCAATATACCATAGGTCGGCTTCTCAAAGCAATTAAGAGTTCAGCGCAGTCCCAATCAGCCAAACGGCCCCCAGTACGAGCAATATATTCAGTCCAAACAAGAATGGGATGCCTACCGTAAATGATCGATGCTTCGTCTTGTGACGGTAAGCTTTCATGGCAAGCCAAGTACCGACGGCACCGCCGACCGCGCTAAGCAAAAAAAGTTTTTTCTCCGGAACGCGCCTGCGCTGCTTTCTGGCACTCTTTTTATCCATGCCCATCAAAGAAAAGGTATACACATTTATAACGAGCAAATAGGCAGCTAAAACATAATAAATCGCAGCCATAGGTCACATCCTCTCCAAGATCTCAGCTGTCACCGGAACCGAAGCGATCAGCGCGGCCTCGGCTTCGTCCGGTTCGTAGGTATTGCCGCATAAGGATCATCTGGCCAATAATGCTTCGGGTAACGTCCTTTTAAATCCTTTTTCACATCAAAATAGGCATTCTCCCAAAAGCTTCCCAAATCACGCGTCACTTGCACAGGCCGCTGCGACGGTGACAGGAGATGGAGCGTTACCGCAAGTCTTCCTCTTGCCAGCCTCGGCGTTTCCTTCAAGCCGAACAGCTCCTGTAGACGGACGGCAAGTACGGGTGACCCAGGATCACTGTAATCAATCGGTATGCGTGAACCGCTCGGGACGACATAATGTGTCGGCACTTGCTCGTCCAGCTCCTGCTTCTGCTGCCAGCTAAGCTTGCTCTCAAGCAGCTGCTGCATAGGTAGCCTCTGGAGATCCGTTCGGCTTTTCATCCCGATAATATGAGGCTTCAGCCATTCATCAACCGTTTCCAATAGCGCTTCATCTGTGCCATCTGGCCAATCCTTGCCAGCATGGGACATGAGCAGCATTCTAGCCTTTAATTGCTGTGCAGGTTTGCTCATTGGCAGAATCGCGAACCCGGCTTGCCGAACCACGGCAAGGATGACCTCGGCCACTTTATCCTCATTCGGCTGCTGCAGAATGGATTCTTTGACGATCAGAGCGCCAAGCCGAAGCCGTTTGCGGGCTCTAACAGCCTGGGCTGTTGTATCCCACTCAATAACCTCTTCATTCATAAGCTTGTCTTTCAAATACCGTTCCAGATCCGCTTGCTGCAGCTCGGCAGCTATCCGAATGCGGCTTTCCCCGCCTGAATCGTCAAGCTCGCAAGCAGCCAGATAAGAAAAGAGTGACAAGGGCTGCTGCTCAGGAAGTGCAGCTCCTCTTCCATTCGCCAACAGATATCGGCCATCGCTGCGGCGCTGAGCAATCCGGTCCGGGTAGGCAAACGCAAGAAGAACACCGATTGGGACAGCTTCAGTACCGCTAAGCTTGGCTGTACCCTCGACATTCGAAGTAGCAAGCCGCTCCCATTGCGCTGCTTGCAAAGCGATCCGCCGAACTGCCGCGCTCGCAGGATGCTCACCGCTGCCCTCCCTATGCTTAGACAATTGATGCAACAGATCAATGCGGAGCTGCAAATCCACATTGCGTTCCTGACCCATCAGGTCGCGCTCATTCAGCAGTGCCGCCGCCTCGCTGGCTATGCGTGCGTCACCAAATTCAGATGCCCGAATGATCATAGCGCCGAGCCGCGGGTGCAAGCCGAATTTTGCCATCTGGTGTCCGCTTGCCGTAGGCTTCCCTTGTGAATCAATGGCATTCAGCTGCAGAAGCAGCGATACAGCTTGCTCGTATGCAGCTTCCGGAGGGGCAGTCACCCATTCCAGTTCAGCTGGTCCTTGTACGCCCCAAATGGAGAGCTCTAGTGCAAGCGCAGCTAGATCAGCCTCCAGCAGCTCCGGCTTATTGTGCTCTGGCAAGTAAGGATGCTCCTGCTCCGTCCATAGCCGATAGCATGTCCCGGGAGAGAGCCTCCCTGCCCGTCCTCGCCGCTGGTCAGACGAGGCTAATGAAACAGGCACCGTCTCCAACCGACTCATGCCGGTGCGCGGTGAAAAACGCGGAATACGCATGAGGCCGCTGTCGACTACGATCTTAACGCCTTCAACCGTTAAGCTTGATTCCGCAATGGATGTCGCTAACACGACTTTTCGCTCGCCAACGGAACATGGCGCAATTGCCGCATCCTGCTGCTCCAGCGGCATGCTGCCATGAAGCTGCTCAACGCGAGTCGATAGCGGCAGACCAAGCTCCTTCAGCTTCCGTGCGGTACGTCTTATTTCGGCTGCGCCAGGCAGAAAGGCAAGCAAGTCACCATCCTGGGAACGCAGCGCATCAAGAATTAGAGAAGCCATTCGCGGTTCCAACGGCCCGCTCTGTTTCTGCGGAAGATAATGCGTGATGACCGGAAATACCCGTCCTTGGCTGCGAATAACAGGTGCTTCGCCTAGCATCGCAGCAATAGGGGCGGCATCGAGCGTAGCGGACATGACGAGCAGCCGCAGATCCTCGCGCAATAACGTCTGCGACTGCAAGCAGAGCGCAAGCCCTAAGTCGCCGTGCAAATGTCTTTCATGAAATTCATCGAATAGGATGGCTCCGATATGCTCGAGTGCAGGATCCTCTTGCAGCATTCTCGTCAGTACGCCTTCTGTTACCACTTCTATACGCGTACGCGGACCTACGCTCGTATCCATCTTTACACGGTAGCCAACCGTTTGGCCTACTTGTTCACCCAGGGTGCTGGCCATAAACTTGGCAGCAGATCTTGCTGCCAATCTTCTCGGCTCCAGCATGATTATTTTTTTGCCGGACAACCATGGCTGATCCAGCAGCGCAAGCGGTACGCGCGTCGTCTTTCCCGCTCCTGGCTCCGCTACCAATACCGCATTCGTACCGCTGCGAAGTGCCTCAAGAAGCTGTGGCAATACCGAATCAATCGGCAATTGCATGGGACTCATCCTAAATGCTCCTTTGCCAGTAGACTACTTTGCCAATCGACTAACTACTTCACAATTCGAAGCATCTGCACAACGGGACGGTTGTCGCCTGGAAGGGCGGTTTCGCTGCTCAAAAGCTGAGAAGAGCCGTCACCGTCAAGAAAAATGCCGTCTACAAGCTTTCCGCCGCCAAACGTCTGAACGATTGCTTCCCTAAAATCGGACAACGAACTTTTCGTTTCGCTCACGATTAAATATAAGGTCCCGTTAGCATCGTACACTGCCGCAGAGCGCAAGCGGTCATCCTCCGGGAAGGGGGCATTCTCTTTCGCAGCCTGCTGCATCCAATTGGCATCATCTCCCAGGCTCATGCTAATGCCTCCCTGTGCCCAAAACCGCGTATGATCCTTCAGCTTAAGCTCTGACGCTTGGCTCGCAACCTGTACGCTGAGCTGATCGGAAGCCCCATCCCAGACGAGCGTTCCCCGGGCGTACTTCACATTTTCGCTGCCCGTTCCGAAATTACCGATTTCCTTGTTGACTGGAATGCTGTTAACGACACCGATGCTAAGCAATTGGTTGCCATAGAAGAATCCTCCGTTTATGCCAACCTTGCCGGAAAGTGTTACATTATTATTGATGGTTTCCAACGTAACGTAAGCTGGCCGCGTCTGCAGCGCATGCAGCTTTATACCATTCTTCGAGGTTTCTGTCATATACGTATAATGCAGCGCTTGCTCCGACTTCAGTAAATTTGCCTCGTTTCGGTTTCCGAGCGCGATAATCATAAGATAGAGCATAATAACCAATACAAGCACAAGTCCAATCATGATACCCGCTATGGTTAACCTCTTTTTTCTGCTCAATCGAACAGGCTCCTTCATCTCCATAACAGACCTATCTCCTAACACCTATTTATTTAAACCAGCCTTTGCTGCGGAACCATGCATACATGCTGAGACCAATTACAAGCATAACGATAATAACCGCAAAATACCCGCCGCTCCATTCGAGCTCCGGCATATTGCGGAAATTCATGCCGTAGATGCCAGCTAAAAACGTCAATGGCATAAATATGGTTGTAATGACCGTTAACGTCTTCATGATCGTGTTCATTCGGTTCGAGTTATACGAAATGTAGTTATCGCGCAAATCTGCCGTCATTTCACGGCTTGAATCCATCATTTCCGAGAGCTTAAGCAAATGATCATATATGTCATGGTAAAACGCTAAATATTGGTCCATGCCTTCAATGCGATCCGAATTGGTCAGCCTGTACAGCAAGTCGCGCATCGGAACGATCGTTTTGCGCAAACGGAGCAGCCTTGACCTAATGTTAAATATATCGGTCATCAGTGTCTGGCTTTGTCCGTCGTCATTTCCTATTTCCATATCCAGCAGCTGATCCTCGAGTTCATGGACTGCTGGGAAGTATTGATCCACAAGCTTGTCTATCACCAGGTAGGCGGCAAAAAGCTGGCCCTTCTCTCCCATTTTGCTGCTCGTAAGCAGCTTGCTTCGCGCCTCCTCGATTTCAGGCGAAGGCTCATAATGAAACGTGACGATGAAATTAGGACCTAAAAACAAATTGATTTCATTAACGGTCAGCGTTTTTCGCTCTACCTCATGCAGCACAAAAAAATGCACATCTTCATAATGGTCAATCTTAGGACGCTGCAGCAAATGATAGCAGTCCTCGATGGCCAGCGGATGGAAATGGAAATAAGAGTCGAGCAGGCGGCACTCGTTTTCCTTCGGATTGTTGAAATCGACCCAATACCAATCAAGCTCCGTTGATTTCAAATCATCGATGGTCAGATCGGTCAACCATTCCTTTTGCTTTGTGTAACCAACAATGCGTATCAAAGGATACGTCCTCCATTCTGCTTCTCGCAACAACTATAGCTAAGCCTAGTGCTCAACTCCACCATTTTACACGATAAAAGAGCATCTGTAATCTCACGCTATTCTTCGTGCTGCGTACGTGTCGCTTCAACGACTGTTCTGTACACGGCTTCGCCAATGCTGCAGCCTATGGTCGTAGCCGCGCCTGCATAGGCATGAACGGCATTCCAATCTAACCGCTGGCTGACTCCGATTACGACTGCATCCGTTGTCGTTCCGGTAGCTATTTGACCAGAAGCATGCTCAATGATGCCGAGCTGCTGCATTGCAGCAGCCTTCGCTTCGGTGGCGGTAATAATGGCATTCACCATCGCCGATTCTGTCATTTGCCCATCAATCAGAAGCACCGTATTTATCGTTCCAGGGGCATAAGCCGAGAAGGTATCACGCCGGGTTCCTGCCCTTGCCGCATTTCGTGTCCCAACGGTCGTGCAGCAAAGCAGGTTAAAGCGATCGCCTGCAATCTCCGTGACCGATGCATGCGTAAGCTTGGCCGCCGTAATCAAACCAACCGTGCTGGCTGGTTCAGAGCCCCATATAACGAGCTGATCCATCATATCTTGCACCGGGTCAACACCAATGTAATCCAGAGGCACCTTCCAGTTTACGATACGGCTTGCAAACGAGAAGCCTCCTGGCAGAATGGCACTGCTTAGAACATGCCAGCTCACGCTGCTGCATATTTCCATTCGATCCTCGAGCAGCCTGATGTCGACACCGTTTAACAGCTTCGATCCATAGTGTGAGCCTTGTCGAAAAGGCTGTGCCATTACACTTCCTCCTTCATATTGCACCCGCGCGAAAATAGGTCAACATTCAGCTTTTCTTCGTTTTTCCCTTTATGGCTAGTCGATATCGACGACTATTCAGAAATCTTACTAAGCGAATACTTGTTGCGCCGACCATTTAATTAATCTAATTAATTATAATAATATGACTTATGAATCGACAAGTTTTTTATTAGCCTCATTAATTATCTATAATCATCTATGTATCGACAAACATTTACTTAACGCCATTAATAATTGTTCGTTTTGCATGCGCAGCTTAATCGCAACCCGAATATATGTATGATCTAACCCTGGGAACCGCGACGCGTCGCGAATGAGTACGCCTTGCTTGCCCATCTCAAGCTGAAGCATGCTTGCGCTTAGGCCTGCATCCTTCGGAATTCGCACGAGCAAGTAATTGGCTGCGCTCGGATTCACCACGAAGCCAAGCGCCTGCAATGCGGCGGTAAGCCACGTTCGTTCCTCTTGCAGCCATAACAGGGTACGCTCGGCATATTCGGTTTCATCAAGAACAGCTTCACCGATTTGTTGGGCAAGGGAATTCACACTCCAAGGGATTTGCAGCCGTTTTAATCCGCTTAATGTTCGAGGCATGCCGACGATATAGCCCAACCGGATACCAGGGACGGAATAAAACTTCGTCATCGATCGGATAACAAACAGCCGTTCATTTCTTGTCGCTTCATGAATGAGACTGTACTTGGCTTCATCTGGCACAAAATCCATAAACGCCTCATCCACGACGACATACGCGCCACGGCTAAGAAGCGCGTGTATGAGCTCGGGATCTACCAGTTGTCCTGTCGGATTGTTAGGCGAGCCAAGCATGAACAGCGAGCCTGCCGCCGCAGCTTCACAAAGATGCTCGAAGTTCGAATGCAAGGTGAAATGGTTATGCTCCGACAGCTTAATTTCATAAATGGCGCCGCCAGTTTTTCGGATCGCATCCCCATACTCATCGAAGCACGGAATGGCGAGTGTCGTTAATTTAGGCTGCAACGCCCGTACGATGAGATCAATCAGCTCGGCAGCCCCATTACCGACTACGATTGAATTCTCGTCGATTTGATGCTTCTCTGCCAGCTTTCGACGCAGACCCCGTACGGCAGGATCCGGATATTGACCAATCGTTTCCGTGTAATGATACAGCACTTCCTTCACGCTTGGCGGTGGACCAAACGGATTCATATTCGAGCTGAAATCAACGAATTTCTGTGCGGGTATATCAAATGCTTCCTCTGCGGTCTTTAAATCGCCACCATGACCGTATCTTTCCAACATATCAACTTCCAGCTCCTTTTTTATTGCGCATGCAGCCAAATCACAACGACGAGCAGCAGCATAGCTTCAATCAATTCATTCATAGCGCCGTATGTATCACCTGTTAATCCACCAAGCTTTCGATTAAGCCAAGCAGCCAATGCCCCGCCTGCACTCGTCGTGACGATTATGAATGCAAGCACCCAAAGCAAAGTAGCTTTCAATTCATGTTCGGTTATCATTAGAATGGCAGAGGAACTAATCGCAGCTATCAGCAGTGCTGCAGCAGCATGAATACCTTTAACCTCGTTAAATAAAACAGCAATCCCTTCTCCTGCCCGTGCAAAAGGCCACCGGGCTATGGCTGCGCTCATCCAAGCTCGGCTCCAGATCGGAACGATCATAAGCATGCATCCAAAAGAAGCAGCAAGTTCATGGCTTAAAAGTTCGGCGAGCAGCGACGCTTTTAGCATGAGCAGCAGCACAGCAGCCAGCACGCCCATTGCGCCTACCCTGCTGTCTTTCATAATTTCAAGCATACGGTCACGGGACCTATGGCTGAGAACACCGTCAGCAGTATCCATCAAACCGTCAAGGTGCAGCCCTCCGCTAAGCGCTGTCCACAGTCCAAGCATGAGAACGGCGCTAGGCCATGCCGGCACAAACAGCGTTAACAGCCACGCGAAGCCATACAGGCATGCTCCGAGCAGCATGCCTGCTACTGGAAAGTAAACTACACTGCGCGACAATACAGGACCTTGAAACGGGATGTTGACCGGGACAGGGAATCGCGTTAAAAATTGTATAGCTGCAGCAAGCGCTTGCGCTTGCCGTTTCAACTCACGAAGAAACATCCAATAATCACCCCCGCGAACAGCAGATAGCTAACCAGGTATAACAACCTCACGCTAAGCAAGATGTCTTGTGCATCAAGCTCTCGCAAAGGCCAGCCCATTCTAGCGCGCTCGCTTGGCACACCAAGATAGTGATTCAAACCGCCTAGCTCAATGCCAAGCGCTCCTGCAACAGCCGACTCCGGAATGCCGCTATTCGGGCTTGGGTGCAGATGCGCGAATGCGCGAATGGAGCGATAAGCATCCCGTGCGCTCATTCTACGATCCAATCGTGCAGAGATCGTAAGCATTACGCCTGTTATGCGAGCCGGAATATAGTTGAAAACATCGTCTGTTCGGGCTGAAAACCACCCAAAATATTCGTATTTTTCGTTGCGGTAGCCTACCATGGAGTCCAGCGTATTTACGGCGCGGTACAACATAGCGAGCGGAGCTCCGCCGATAACAGCGAATAGGAAAGGGGAAACGAGTGCGTCGACCGTATTCTCAGCTACAGTCTCCACTGCTGCCCGCGCAGCTTCACGCCCGTTCAGGTGTTCCGTGTCACGGCCAACGATATAACCGACAAATTTACGGGCATTGTGCAGTCTTCCTTCCACTAACGGCCGAAAGACCTGCATAGCAGCATCCTTGAGACCTTTGACCGCAATCGTTGTTGAAATAAACCATGCGCTTACTGCATATCCCAACCAGTGATGTACAGCATCCGCGGCCCATACCAACCCCCATATCGTCATGTAGCTAACGCTTAGAGTCGTTAACGCCAATACTGTGCCTAAACCTCTTAAGACAGCAGAATTGCCCTTCCAACGCTTCTGATACAGCCTTCGTTCGAGCCACCGAATAAAGCGCCCGATCCATATTACGGGATGTGTTGGCCATTTTGGGTCACCTACGATCCAGTCTATGACCAAAGCAGCTGCTGCAAGCAAAAAAAGCTCCTTCATCGAATAGAGGATCATAGCTTCTCCCAGTTAAAAGCGATAGCTCTCAAATCGATCGGTATGCCCGCAGTGACCAGAAATGCACGCTCGCAGATTGCAGCAACCCGTTGATTCAGCCTGCCTGCTTCGTCACGAAAGATCCGCCCGAGCGGGTAGGCTGGTACAATACCATCGCCTACCTCGTTCGATACGATGATCAAAGGAAAAGGGCAGCTTTGAATGCTTTTTAGCAGCTGCGCAATTTCACTGTCCAAGCTTGAATGTTTTGTTTCTTTGTCGTCCATCCTCATCAGCCAGTTTGTCAACCAAAGAGTCAAACAATCAAGCAGGATGACAGGCAATTCCTTCCCCTGCGCTGCAGAAGCTGACTGCTCGCCAACGATTTGTTCTAACCGCTCAGAGACATCATAAGGCTCTTCAATCGTAGTCCAGTGAAATCCGGAGTCGATACGATCCAATTTGTGCTTGGAGATGCGCTCTTCCAGCTCCTCATCAAACGGCTGACAGGTTGCTATGTATATGCCTTTTGTTGCGACCTTCATTGCGTATTGCTCCGCAAAGCTGCTTTTGCCGCTGCGTGCCCCGCCTGTGATGAATACTGCCAACTTTCCTTCACCTAACCCTTGGTAACGCCTGCGCTATCGAATGTAGCCATCTCCTGCATCAGCAGCAGTGCAGCGTCAATAAAATGAAATGCCAGCACGGCACCTGTTCCTTCGCCTAGCCTCATATCCAGCTGAATCATTGGTGTCAAGCCAACGGCATCAAGCAGCTTTGCATGTCCTTGCTCTTGCGAAAGATGGGAAGCGATCATATATGGCAACGTTTTTTCGGTAACTCTCGATGCGACAAGTGCAGCAGCGGACGAGATGTATCCGTCAATAACAACCGCACAGCCGCTTGCCGCGGCCCCAATGATAACGCCAACAAGGCCGGCGATTTCAACGCCGCCTACTTTTGCCAATACGTCAAGAGGATCAGCTCCAGCTGCATGAAGCCCATTGACTTCAATTGCCCGCTTAACAACCTCAACCTTCTTCAACCAGCCTGCATCATTAATTCCAGTCCCCCGGCCTACCGACTCCTCAGGAGGCAAACCAGTCAGCACGGTCGTAATAGCTGCACTTGCCGTCGTATTGCCGATTCCCATCTCGCCAGTCGCAAACAGCCTGCAGCCGCGCTTTATTTGCTCATTCACCGTTTCGATGCCCACCATTATGGCGTCAACCGCATCTGCCCTGCTCATGGCGGCTTGTTTTGCCATATTCGCTGTTCCGCGTACAATCTTTCTGCTTACGAGCCGTTCATGCTCGATATCCCCAATGACGCCAATGTCTACGCACACAACCTCTGCTCCTGCTTGTCTGGCCAGCACATTGACAGCAGCTCCTCCGTTTAAGAAATTGACAACCATTTGTGGCGTTACGGCCTGCGGAAACGCGCTGATCCCTTCCTCACAGACGCCATGGTCTCCTGCCATTACGATAACAGCCTTTTGGGACAAATCCGGCCACAGCTTACCTGAAATGCCGGCAAGCTGTGCAGCGACCGCTTCTAGCTTGCCTAGGCTTCCCGGCGGTTTTGTTAAGGAATCAGAATGTGTCATCGCAAGCTTTGCGGCTTCATTATCAAAAGGAGGGATAGTATTGATAATGTCTAATAGATGCTTGTATGTATGTGTTTCCATTTCATCAGTCCCTTCAAGCAATTAAATTAGAAGTTTGGCTGCAGCATCAATTGCGGCACCCCTGTAATCGGATGGGATATGACAGTCGTCTTTGTCTCATATACCTGCTCAATTAGTGACGAAGTAAGTACCTGCTGCGGTGTACCGGCAGCCTCTACTTTTCCTTGATGCAATACCACAAGCTCATCGCAATATAGCGCGGCGAGATTCAAATCGTGAAGCACGGCGATGACAGTCAACTCGCTATTTCGCTGCCATGTTCGCACGGTATCCATAAGCTGTGCCTGAAAGCCAATATCAAGATAGGTTGTCGGCTCATCCAGCAATAGAATCGCCGGGCCTTGTGCCATTAGCTTGGCCAGCGCCACTCTCTGGCGTTCCCCGCCACTTAGCTGATCCATTGTGCGTAATTCAAGCTCCTTCAAGCCCATTGTTAGGAGCGTATCGTCAATCAGCTTCGCCGAGTCCTCATTCTCGCTTCCGAGCCAGTTCTGATATGGATAACGTCCCATGCTGACGACTTCCCGCACAGTAAAACCAACAGGCGGAAGCCCGTTTTGCTGCAGCACTGCCATTTGTTTCGCAATCGTTTTACGGGGAAATGTCGACAATGGCCGACCATCTAGAAGTACTTCTCCCTGCTTTGGCCGATCAACTCCGGACAGCAATTGCAGCAAAGTTGATTTACCGACGCCATTTGGCCCGATGATGCCATACATATTGCCTTTTTGAAACGTACAGGAAACGCCCTTTAACACTTGTCGACCGTTCACATCCTGGATCACTTCGCGAACCTCGATCATAAAGCGCCACCCTGTCCTTTCTTCCGCCGATGCAGCAAATAAGCAAAAAATGGTGCACCAATTAAAGCGGTTACTACACCTAATGGGATCTCCTTCGGCGTTAACGCTACTCGCGCAAGCGTATCTGCCCATAACACGAATATACCGCCTCCGATAGCCGACAATGGCGTTATTAACCGATAATCCGGACCAACGAGTAATCGGATTAGATGCGGCACAACAAGCCCTACGAAACCAATAACACCCGACACGGAGACGGCAGCCGCAGTAAGCAGCGTAGAGCTGATCAAGACGATTAGCTTCGTTCGCTCCACATGTATGCCTAGATGGGCAGCGTGCCTCTCTCCTAATACAAATAAATTGAGGGGACGCCCGTAAGCAAGCAATAAGGGCAATCCAATCAGCAGAAAGGGGATAAGCATAATTACATGATCCCAGCCTCGCATGGCTAGTGATCCCATTAACCAGAACAATATTTGGTTGACGACGCCATCTGACATCGAAACCATAAAGGAAACAAACGCGCCTAGAAAAGATTGAATGATGACGCCGGAAAGGATGAGTGTTTCCATATGCATAACACCTTTTTGATTGGCAAGCCAAAACACGCCAAGCAGCGTAGCCATCCCCGTTGCGAATGCAACAATCGGAATGGTCCACATCCCCATCGCTGCCTGTAATCCAAACAAAATAATAAAAGCTGCGCCTACTGAGCTCCCTGATGCAACACCGAGCGTATAGGGATCAGCAAGAGGATTACGGAGCACGCCTTGAAAACCTGTTCCCGCCAGCGCCAGACATGCGCCTACCAGAACAGCGAGCAGCACGCGGGACAATCTTACTTGCGTAACGATCGCGATCTCGCCCGCCGAATAAGAGACTGCTTCATTCGAAAACCAGGGCAGCTTATGAAGCAATATGCCCCATACGTCTCGCACCGAAATGCCCGATGAGCCAATCGTTAAACTCACCACGATAGAAACAGCAAGAAGGAGCATGGCTGCTCCTCCGTACCAAACCAGTTTATAGGTCATTGCTTTATTTCACGAGATCCGGGTGGATTACTTTAGCAAGCTCCAGCAAGCCGTCCGCTAAACGCGGTCCAACGCGCACGAGCGGATTCTCTGTCACTGCATGCAGCTGTTTGTTCTTCACTGCGGCAATGACTTCCCAGCCTGGGCGGCTTTGGATGCCAACGACGATCGGATTCGGATCCTCCTTCAAATCAGGGTATATAATCAATTCTGGATCCTGAGCTACAACTTCCTCTGCACTGACCTCGAACCAGCCTTGCGAAGCAGCAGAAATATTAATCCCGCCAGCCAGGTTTAAAAGCTCATCAAGAAAAGTGCCGGAGCCGACCGTCCAGCCTGGCGAAAACTCCATATACACTTTTTTTCTCTCAGCGTTTTTCACCGCATCCGTTACTTGCTGTCTTACCTGCCGCATATGATCTGCAATTTCAGCCGCTTCGGCAGGTTTATTCATAATATGACCTAAAATTTCTAATTTGGCAATAACGGCATCATAGGTAAGCGGATCTGATGCGTACACGGGTATTTTAAGCTCTCTCAGCTTTGCGATTGCATCTGTGTTCAATGTGGACGAAGCCAAAACTAGATCCGGATTCAATGCCACTACGGCCTCAATATTGGTCGTCATATCCCCAACCTTTGGCTTTGCCGCTGCATCCTCGGGGTAATCGCTCCATTGATCGACACCTGCTACCTGCTCCCCAGCACCGATCGCGTAGATCGTTTCTGTTTCACTAGGCACAAGCGTCACAACCTTAGTTGGCTGCTGCTCAAAAGTAATCTCAGTCCCGGTATCGTCTTTAATCGTGTAGGGATATACCGTTGCGTCTGAGGTTTCTTCTGACTTATTGGCATCCGAATTCGTAAGGTTCGTTTCTGGACGTTGCTGGTTTTCAGGTTCTTTGTTTACTCCACATGCACTTGTGGCAACAAGCATTGCCGCAAGGAGCAATCCAAACAGAGCCTTCATTAATTTACGGTTATTTCTTACCATGTTTCTCTGCACCTCTTTTTTAGTTTGTCAAAACAAAAAAGCATCACCGGCAATTGTGCCAGAAATGCTCCCATACGCTCTTCCATTACTTGCAAAGCGACAAGCTTTCCGAGCACCCTCCCTATTTCCACGTAGGTTTAAGCGCATGTAAGGACTGGCAGATTTTCTGACTCGGTCGTAACGAAGCCTAAAGCGTCGCTATCCAACCTTACAGTGGCGGGTCCGTGCCGGAATTGCACCGGTCTTCCCTTTTAAGCTTCAAAGAGCACTGCAAGATGTTGATACCTTGCAAGAATCTCCTATCCGCACCTGTCCGTTTACGATTGATTAATCAGTTGTTAATATACACCGACATCGCGTATTTGTCCATTAAACAGCAGCAATTCATTCTTGCAAGCCGAGTTCTGCTTCCCACTCTTCCCGCATAGGTAACTTAAATGAGCATCCTCTCAAAAAAACGACTGAAGGAGGATAAAGATTAGATGCAGCCGAATGATAAATTCCGCACCTCATATTTGAAATTTTTTCTCATTTTCTTCTTACTCGTGCTACTAATCGGTTTTGCTATTTGGTGGTTTCAGCAAGATGAAGCTGTACCTCCGCAAACGACGGAGCATGCCTTCAATAGCGGTACGATAAGCTGGACCATTGCGGAATACCCCGCCAAGGTTTTGCACGAAAATCAATTCACGGTTGATATAAAAGATATACAGGGCTTTCCGGTTCATGATGCTAATATAACAGTGAAGCTAGACATGCTGAGCATGGTTTGCGGTGATTACGTGTTCGAAATGACTGAAGAAGCCTCAGGCAAATATACAGGAGATGGCGTCCCCCTAATGGCAGGCATATGGAAAGCAACGTTAACGCTTGAAACCAAAGAGCAAACTTATGAAATAAGCAGATTGCTGAAAGCCAGCCATTAGCCGGTTACCATAACCATGGATTTATGGTCGGAATCAGGCCATTGACTGCAAGTCCGCGCAGAATTGAAATGACGCCAACGGCAAGTGCCGTAACAAAGCTTGCCTCTCGCATGAAACGGCGCCATTTCTTGTTGGCAAACGCAGCAACCGATGCGGCTAACGCCAGTGCTGGAAAAGTAGATAAACCGAACAAAGCCATGACGGCAGCACCTGTTAAACCGGAACCTGTAGAGGCTGCTGTCATTTGCATGGCATAGGTAAGACCGCAGGGAAGAAATCCAAAAGCTATGCCAGTGGCGAGCAGATGAATGGTCTCGTGCTTGTTCGATTGTTTCGCGTCATGAACAAGCTTCTTGTATAGAAAGGAAGAAAGGCGGTTCATAACGGGCAGCTGGAAGCGACGCCAAAGCCAGAGAAGGAGAAAGCAGCCTCCGACGATGGATGCAAGCCCCTGCATCCCGGCAAACCTGCCTGCTACGTCGACAAAAGAGCCTACAGTCCCCATTACGCCTCCCAGCAGAGCATAGGAAACGATACGGCCTGTGTTATAAAGCAGCATCGATTTCTTCACGGAAGCTGTGGAATTCAACGAAACAGCGGATACGATTCCCCCGCACATTCCCATGCAGTGCGGCGCGCTGAATAAACCGGTAAGAATAATAAAGCCGATGAGCTGCCCTGTCAACGTCATGAATAGCCACCGGCTCTTCGCTTCAGCAAGCCCTTCAACCGCAGTGCATTCCCTACTACCGACACGGAGCTGAGCGCCATTGCTGTTCCTGCCATCCATGGCTCCAGCATTCCCATAGCGGCAAATGGAATGACGATGACATTGTATACAAATGCGAATGTTAGATTCTGCCGTACGTTTCGAATTGTCAGCCTGCTGATTCTAATCGCTTCCGGAATCGCTTGCAGCCGCGAGAACAGCAGCGTCATATGGCCGGCTTGAAGCGCAGCATCCGTACCTTCACCCATGGCTAGACCAACGTCGGCAGCTGCAAGCGCCGGTGCATCATTCCAACCGTCCCCTGCCATAGCAACCCGAATTCCTTTACGCTTCATCTGCTCAACGAGTTTGAGCTTGCTCTCAGGCAGCATGGAAGCATGAACCTGCAAGATGCCTACAGCCTTAGCGGCAGCATAAGCTGGCGCTTGATGGTCCCCTGTGGCAAGAATAGACGATATACCCAGCTCCTTCAGCTGCTTCACCGTCCCCTTGGCATTCGCTTTCACACTGTCGCTGAAAGCCATGGCGCCTATGCCTTTTCCAGCCGACGCTGCATACAGCACCGTCTCCCCAAGCTCCTCACGCTGCTTGGCAAATGCGAAAAGCTTGTCGTTTAATGACCATTTGCGATGATGTGCAAAACTTGCGTTTCCAATGCCGAAGCGATGATCTTCGACGATAGCTTCAATGCCTCCGCCTTCTGTAAATTCATATTCACTGGCAGCGGGTATGACAAGCCCAAGCCGCCCCGCTTCATTCAGGATGGCGACAGAAAGCGGATGCGTCGATTGCGACTCCGCCGCTGCTGCCATTCGAAGCAGCGCGGATCGGCTGATTTGATCAGACAATACGGCACTTACACGCGGCTTGCCTTCAGTCAAAGTTCCTGTTTTATCGAAAATAACCGTTTGAATGCTTGCTAGCCTCTCTAGTGCTCCAGCTTCCTTAGCAATAATGCCTTGCTTGGCAAGACTGCCAGAAGCAATGACCAAGGAGATCGGGGCCGCCAAGCCAAGCGCACAGGGACAAGCAGCTAATAGCACGGCAATGCCGCAAATAAATGCTTTGCTCCAGTTGCCAGGCTCTAGGAAAAATCCCCATAACACAATCGTGCTGATGGCGAATACAAGCATAGCCGGAACGAACCAGCTTGCTGCCGCATCCACATTACGCTGGATTGCAGACTTCGATCGCTGCGCTTTTCGAACAAGCTCCTGTATGCGGTTCAGCATCGTATCATGTCCCGCAGCTTGCGTGCGAATCCGCAGCAGCCCCGTCTCATTGCGCGTCCCTGCCCATGCCTGATCTCCCTCGACCTTCGTCATTGGAAGGCTTTCTCCCGTGAGCAAGGCTTCATTAGCCGTGGATCGTCCGGCTGTTATTCTTCCGTCAACAGGGATGACCTCGCCTGCCTGCACGATTACGATATCGCCAGCCCTAACGAACTCTGTCTTCATTCGTATCCATTCTCCAGCCCGTTCAACTACAGCGGTCTGGTTATGCAGCTTATCATAACCTTCCGTTCCGCTCAACGCCTTCAGGGAAGCTGAGGTCTCAATATATTTTCCAAGCAGCACCGCTGTCATTACGACAGCAGAGGTCTCGAAATATAGAGGCGGAGCATGCGGTGCCGCATCCATATAGGAATGAAACAAGCCATTCTGGAACACCGCATAATGACTATATAAATAAGCAGCCGTTGTACCGATCACCACGAGTACATCCATATTAGCGCTGCGCTCGCGCACCGCATGGTAGGCTCCGAGATAAAAGGGCATGCCGATTACAAATTGAATAACCGTAGCGAATATTAGCTGCAGCCAAGGGAAACTTAGCCAAGCAGGCAAATAATCAATTAATGGCATTAACAGAGGGATATGATGCAGCATGGTGATCAATAGCGGCAGAGTAAGTATGGCTGAGATAATCAGGCGCAGCTTCAGCACGTGATGCTCTTTATGGAGCCCCTCCTTAGCCGTTTCATTCAGCATGGCTATGAATCCTAACTGATTGACTCTCTCTGCAATTTGCATTGCATGAATTTCAGCAGGCTTGAACTGTACCCACGCAGTCCGGAGCGGAAAGCTCACGGCAACCATTGCCACGCCATTCAGCTTGCTTACCGTTTTCTCTATTCTTGCCGCGCACGCAGAGCAGCTCATGCCCTGCACTGCGAAATCTATCGTACAATCGTTTTCTAATTCATGATCGATTCGCTTGTCTATCAAGCTAAGCACCGCCTTCCATCCATCGCCCTCTCATGCCTGTACCTCTCTGCGTTTATCTATATGACAGGCAATCGAATTGCATGAATGGAACCTGCATGTGCACAGCTATTCAAACCATTGGCTATTTATAGGCAAATGGTGTATGATTTGTCCTTGGTATACTAAACATATAGATGTATGGAGGCAACCTAACATGCAAGAAAAAATCAAGCTTACACCTGGACAAAAACTGATTACAAACAAAGATTTTGAAGTTGCGATTGCAGCAAAAGCAAAAATTAAACCGATGCAAAACGGCATGCAGATCAGACCCGCTTCAACCATTATCGGATATAACGATGATTCAATCCGCATGTCTGATGGAAGTATTATCCATAGAGCTGCCAATACGTTTTTCGTGTAAAAAGGGTTGACCGATACCTTAATCGGTCTTTTTTTATTTCCGGCGCTCCTAAATCGTTGCCGTTAGCCCTATACTCGATTTGCTTAATACTTAATAACACTTTTGCTCGTTTTTAGAAATGCCGTCATTGTCAATCGTGATTGCAGTCCGTCCCGTTAGCGACTCCGTATATCCGCAAGCAATCGTTTCCTTGGTGTGGCCTCGCGAATCCGTATATTTCAAATAGACGGCTCCTTCCCCAGACAAGCTAAGCTTCGGCTTAATGACTGCGCTTGCGCCGGATTTGATGCTCCGATCGACGATGTCCTTCTCGTTGCCCGACACGATTCCCGTTTCAATCGATACGAGATCGAAATCCGATTCATTATGAACGGTAACTGCAAAACGCTGGAAATAAGCAAAATGATCCGTTTGGGCACTCACAGCCTCCCATATTAGTCCCATTAGCCATACAGCTATCACCGCCATCAGGATATACACATTTCTTCTGCTCATCACAATCCCTGCTTTCTCCCTATCATCATCTTGCAAAAGGATAAATGAAACGACTCCCGCCATTAATAGACACCCTGATGAAGTAAAAAGTAACACGCAACCCAGAAGAAACGGCTTTGCCGTACGCTGCAAGAGGACGGTATCCGTTTTTCGTAGACATAGTAGAATACTTTATCGCGTGAAGCATATAAAGTCTTATATTTAGAAAAAACAGGCATCCGTCAACGACGAAAGCCTGTTTTCTCCAATCTTATTGCGCTGTCAAAATAATGGGTCCGTCCTCGGTTATGGCGAGCGTATGCTCATATTGCGCCGAAAGCCCGCCATCCGCCGTTCTAGCTGTCCAACCATCTGGATCGATCTTACTATGATACTTACCCGTGTTGAGCATCGGCTCAATCGTGAGTACCATACCGGCTTTTAGGCGAGTTCCTCTATTAGGCGGACCGTAATGGGGAACTTGAGGCTCCTCGTGCATTTTTTGCCCTATTCCATGTCCAATAAAATCTCGGACGACGGAGTAGCCTTGAGCCTCTGCGTAAACTTGGATAGCATGAGAAATATCGCCTATCCGATTGCCTACTACGGCCTGTTCAATGCCTTTGTACAACGATTCCTTCGTCACATCAAGCAGCTTCTGAGAAGTCTCGGAAATTTGGCCAACGGCATAGGACCATGCAGAATCGGCTAACCAGCCGTCCAAATTAACGACCATGTCAACCGTGACAATATCTCCTTCCGTTAATACCGTTTGCCCAGGGAAACCATGACAAATGACATCGTTTACCGACGTACAGGTTGCGAATGGATAGCCATGATAGCCCTTCTGCTCGGGAATCGCTCCATGCTCCTTCAAAAACTGCTCCACGTGATCATCGATTGCTTTCGTTGTAATACCCGGCCGTACAAAAGTCCGCAGCTCGCGGTGGCATGCGGCTAGAATTTCGCCAGCTTTTTTCATTTTCATTATTTCTTCATTCGTTTTTATGACGATCATTGCAATCACCCAATCCTTTGCATCTTAGCTGCCTTATCTAAAAGATACTGTCTTTCTTATGATATTAAGGATACCTCAAAGCGCGCCAAAAATAAAAAAGCCCCGGAATCGAGGCCTTTACAATTATGAATAAACCCATTTCCGCTTAGCTGCCGAATGCAACCTCGCCAGGCCATTGCAGCATGCCGCCTGTTACATTGACCACTTTATAGCCTTGGGCTTGTAGAAAGTCGCATGCCTTCCCGCTGCGGCCGCCGCTGCGGCAGATCAGGACGATCTCTTGGTCGCCTTGCTGAAGCTCACTTATCCGATCCTGTAGCTCTGACAATGGAATGCTGCGCGCCTCTTTAATATGGCCTTCCTGCCATTCATCCGGCTCGCGTACATCAATGAGATTAATGGATTTCCCGTCCTTTAATTGTGTTTCTAGCTCTGCTGCCGATATTTCCGAATACATATTGCCCATTCCCTTCAAGCGTTGATTATAGTGAACTCACATACAGTCATTGTACCCTGCAAGTTTTGACATGTCTATCTTGCGCACTTTCGTTTGCGGGAGCACTAACGCTTCTTTTTGTTTTTAGCAGCTAACAACCGATTAATCGTTGCGTCAGCCGAAGCTTTATTCAGAGGCTCCGTGTCTTGACTAATCTGTTTTTCGGGTTCCTTATGTGCCGGCTTCGGACGAGCTGACTCTGAGTAATTAGTTGACAACGTTTCAGTTGAATGAAGACTGCTATTACTTCTGCCATAGAAACGGTCCGTTTCCAGCTTCCGTTCCTTCAAACGGGATAACGCGCGAAGGGAGGCCATATCAGACGCTGCATTTGGATCCTTCCGAAAAGAGGCTCGCCGTTTCGAGCTGAATGGCATACTTATTCGGAGCCACAAACGTTCCCAAGGTATCGACAATCTTCGCAGCGCTATATCGAACAGCCAGAGCAGGAGTGCCGCAGCTAGCAACGCTTGGGTCCAATCATAAATCTGCCTCGACGGCAGCGGTGCGAATTCGAACGCCTGCTGCGGGCTTGATAGCTGCAATGCTCTTCCGCCTGTCGTTGCTGCGAGCTGTTCCAATAAGACGGCTCCATTCTCATTCGAGATGCGATACTCGGGTGAATACGGAATGACGAATCCTGCAGTGCTGCCATCCTTAATACTTGAATCACCCGCCTGCTGACCGATCTGTGCCAAATAAACGCCTGGCTCGGATACTGTCATCTTGGCTTCAAATTCGCCTGGCGCGATGGGCATCAGCTTTTTCAACTCGAATTGGCCAGTTTCGTCTTGAATGCCGGCAGATAGGTCGCTTATGGCTTCCCCCTCACCTGCAAGCGCGCGAACGTTTAACCTCGCTTCGTTCCCTGCCATTTCGGCAGCGATCGTGAACGGTGTACTCTCAAACTGGGGAAACGTCCATTTGATCCAATCCACGAGTACTTTCGGCATCTCTGGCCACTGCACCCAACTGCTGGACCATTTGCCAATAAGGTCGCTTGTCCAAGCGACCGTTCGCCCTGAGCCATAAGGCCAGCGCGCTAGCAGTGGATCGCCGTCTGGAGTCCATAAGGCGATTTCCGCCGTTTCTTTTGGCGTGACAGCGACATACGCATGAATGGGCGGCAGCCCGTTCCGAAAGAGAACGGACCAATCCGCAGCTTGTCCGATGCTTGGCGTGAACGTCTTCTCGACAATATAGGTTCTGGACATCATAACGGTTTCCCTACTGAAAATTGCAGGCAGCGTACTCTGATCCTTCGTAAAGTAATAGCGGCCCTTTGCGTCATCCGCTAATTGCCTTAGCAGCTGCTGATCCGCTCCATCTCCCACCGCAACCGTGGATAATGTCATATTTTGATCATTCATCGCATCGGTAATCTCTTTGTAGTTGGCTCCTGTAGCTGACTGCCCATCTGTTAACATAATCATATGCTTGCGCTGCGCATCAAGTTCCTTCAATCCTTCGTAACCCGCTCTCAGCGCCGAAAAAATGTCAGTGCCGCCTTCGGGTTGAATCCCTCTTATCTGGTTCAATACTGCATCCCGGTCCTTCAACTGCGTTGGCTCAACCACCCACCATGGCGCAGAATCGAATGCAACTACTCCAACAGTGTCGGTATCGCGAAGCAGCTCAACCGTTCGCATTGCCGCTTCCTTGGCGAGCTCCAGATTTGCGCCAGCCATGCTGCCCGAGCGATCGATAACAAGAACAAGCCCTAAGGAAGGTATCTGTTTCTTGCCTTGAAGTTCCATATAGACAGGCAGCGCCCGCTCGATAGGCGTTTTGAAATAGCCGCCCAGACCATAACTTTGGTCGCCGCCCAGCATGACTAATCCGACCCCGTAATCGCTAACCGCCTTTGCAATCCATTCCATCGGTTTCTCGGCTATCCGAGTAGCCGGAACATTATTTAAGATCATACTGTCGTAAGCCGCATAATCCGGAAGCTCGACTGACAGCTGCTCTGGTAGGATGGTTTCATATCGGATCAATGAAGCTTGCAGAGCAGCTTCGATATTGGCCGACGTACCGCTAGCCCCTTCCACGATTAATACGGCTGGCGGTCCGCTTACCCGGCTGAAAGCATGCGCGGTATTGTTGACCGCTTGATCATCGCCTGCTGCAAAAATTTCTGTGCGGAAGCGATGAAAACCTGGTTCTGCCGCGATGCTTTGCAAAGCGAAACGGTTCTCGCCAGTCTCCAGCTGGATGCTTGAAACCGACAGTTCCTTATTGTCAGCATAGAGACGCAGCTGTGCCGGTCCTGCGACCGTACTTGCAACGACGATTTCGAAGCTGAACGTCTCCCCTTGCTTGAGAGCCGCTGGAACGTTAAGCTCCTCAATAGAGACATCGGTTATTCGCTCCGGCGTGAGTGCTACAACATCGATAACAATACCTGCATCCTTCAATAGCCGAGCTTGTCTGCGCGCATCACCAGTGTTCTCAGCGCCGTCTGAGAGCAAAACAATTCGCCCTCCGCCCTCTTTTTGAAGCATAGCGGCTGCAAGCTGGAGCCCTTGCGAAAGATCTGTATATTGTTTATTTACGTCAGCGTGGAATGCCAATTGTTCTTTCTTCTCACGCTTGTCCTGCGTAAGCGGCCGCTCAATGGCCGCATGCAAGCCAGACGAGATCAATCCGGACCAGTCATCCTGTGCTTTAGAGGCCCAGGCTTCTTGAATCCAATCGCTTACTACGGCGTCCGCGCGTACGCTAGCCGATCTATCTGCTATAAAGATGACATGCCGCTGATTCTTTTCCGTATAGGGCTGGACGCCTGCTGCAATAACGAGCAACAGCAGCAGAATGACGGAGCGTACTGCAATCGATATTATTTTTCTGCTGCCTCGCAATCGTATGGTCATTTTTGCCATCCACCACACATAGAAAAGCAGCGGCAGCAGCAAGAGAAGCACCCACGGACTATTAGCTTGAAAGCCCACGTCTGTACACCTCCCATTCTACGCCCATTATGAGAAGCAGCAGCATAGCTGCGTATATCTGCAGCGATAAAGCCTGCTCGGCACGCGGCTCTGACTCTGAGCCTTCACTCTTTGATTGGCCGTCTGGCGTCCCTGCGCCTAACAGCAAACGGCTGCCATCCTTTAATTGGCTTCCCGTCAGCTCGGTATGATCGTTCGTTACGGCTAACAGACGGTTTCCGACAATACGATTATCCTCGTTTGTTTCCATTAATCGGTACAAGCCAGGCTGTTCAGGTACCATGTAAAGGCCCGACGGTTCTAATTCGACCTCAGCAGTTCGACTTATTTCATTATTAGAAAGCTCCTCATTGCGCGCAACCTGAACCCATTCTGCTTTTGCCGTATCGGATTGGAAGGAAATTTCCACCCGCTCACCGGAAATGGCAGTACCAAGATTAAGCTGCTTGCCGCCATTCATCCATTCAACCGCTTGAACGATCAAAACCGGAAATTCGGGCCGCAACGGCAGATCGCTGTCCTGAAGGTTAAACGTGAAACGGAGCTGCGGCTTGCCGCTATTCGTTCCTGCATATATGGCAGGTATTCCACCATAGCTCAAAATGTCCTCTGCCCATAACAAATCTTCCTGTTTCAGCCTTGCAAGCCGGCTTATATGCGTATCTGAGAAAGTCACATACGCGGTAACCGCATGCTTTTTCGTTACGACACGGTTATTGACGGGAACTTCCGAATTCTTATTCAAGGGATCAGGATGGTCAATCATCCATAGCGGCTTCTGATCCAGAAGAACCGACCAAGAAGGGTCCGCAAGCAAACGATCATCCACGCCATCCAGTATGATCCAGTCGAGCTCGCTGGCTTGTTCGCCGGAAGGTGCAACTTGGTCAGGACTTGCTTTGATTGCTTGAACGCCTGCAAGCTGAAGCGCTTTTTCCAGAAAAAGATTGCCCTCGGTGACGAGCAATATTTGCCGTTCTTGCGGATTTTCCGGAAAATGATAAGCCGTATTATCAACGACAAACCGATCATCCCGCTCGTTAATGCGTGCCTTGTAATAATCGGCCGCTGGCAGCTTCTGTACCTCCGCGCTCTCCCATTCTCCTCCCGGGACGGCAATCTCTTGCACGGAAACGAGCTCCTCTTCCTGCGCAAGTGACACCGCATATATCTCTAGCTGAAGTTTGCGATCAACCTCGCTGTCATTGCGAATGGTGATGACGCCGCTAGCTGAAGCGCTTCCTTCCGCAGCTGCTTTTATTCCAAAATACATAATCGTTACGTTCCGGTTTGTCGCTTCGCCGTCAACTACAATCAACCGGACCGGGGCTTCAAGCTGCAGGTTGCTCGCTTCCTCCGCATCCGCCCAGTGTCCATCAGAAAATAGGATCATTTCACCAGTCGGATCATTTTGCAGAATGGAATCCGCAAGCGAAAGCGCTGCTATTCGGTCAGACTTGCCATAGTAAGGCGTTATCCGCGCTAATTGCTGCTTAACCACGGCTTTATCGGTCTCTTCACTGACTAACAGCTCCGGCTGTGCACCGATTGCGATCAACGAAACTGTTCTCTTTCCAGGCTGCTCGTCCATCCAAATGGCTGCATGTTCGATTGCAAGCTCCAATCTCGTAGAGGCCCGAGAAGCCGTCGGTTGGCTTAGCTTCGATGCCATGCTGGCCGAACGGTCGATGACGATCACGGCATGCCCTGTCGAAACGACATCTTTGGTTACGACAGGCTGCATTAAGGCAAGTACTAGCAATATCGCAATCAGGAGCTGAATAAACAGCAGCAAGCGTGCTCTGAGCTTTTGCCAGGGACGGTTAGCCTCTTGCTCCTGAAGGACACGCCGCCATAACAGATGACTCGCGATTTCCTTCCGTTCATAGGTACGCTTGAGCAGGTACATCGCTGCAATAGCGGGCAATGCGGCCGCAAACCAAGCAGATGAAAGGGATAAAAACTGCATCCGTTTCCCTCCTTCCTGTCTTCTCATTCATGGATGCAGCTGGCTGCGACGATGATCGACGCATGTATTCGTATTAACTATTCAGCAGACGCGAGGATAATAAGGTATGACGAATGGTCTCTTCGAGCGGAACATCCGTATTCACAAATACATAGACGGCACCCCGTTCTGCACAAATCTGCTGCAATTCCTGCTGAAACGCAGAAACGGCTTCGCGATATTCCTTTAGTCTCTTATGCCCAATCGCAACCTCCTTCCCCGTTCCAAGCTCACTGTCAATCAGCTTAAGCTCACCGCTAAATGCTGGATTGATCTCTTCCTGAGACAGCAAATGAACGAATACGACTGTTTGGCCAGCTGCCATTAAGGACAGTATCGTCTCCTTAACCCCGCTCTCGAACATGGCATCCGTAATGAGCCAAGAAGTGCCTGAACGTCGAGGCAGTGCAGTACCCGAGTTGAATGGCATATAGAGGCTGGTGAATGCTGCGGATGCCGCCTCCCCTTTCAGTTGCTCCGATTCGAGAGCATGAAGCTCTCCCGCCAGAAATTGCAATAGCTTAGGCACCGCTGCCCGGCCATGCAGCGACTGCATTTCTTTTACAATGCTTTCTTGAAATAATCGGACGGATATGCGATCATCTCCGCTAAGAGCAAGATATCCTAGACTTGCTGCAAGCCTGATGGCGTACTGCAATTTATTTGCTTCCTTTTCCCCAAAATTCATGGATTGCGACACATCCACGTAAAGATTAACCTGGAGCTCCTGCTCGTCCCAATACTGCCGCATATAGGCTTTTGCCGTTCGGCCATAAACGTTCCAGTCAATTCTGCGGACATCGTCGCCTGGCGAATAAGGACGGTAATCCGCAAACTCCTGTGAACCGCCGAACGAGCTGGATCGCCGTTTGCCTGCCAGCATCCCTTTAATCCGATTTCCACTGCTTATGCTCATCCGGTCTAGTTCTGAGAGCAAACCCACATTAGGAAATAATCGATGTAGCGCCTCCTGTGCGGTGAGCGAATGCTCCGTTAGCTGGCCCGAAATAGCTGAAAGCCCGCTTGCTTTGCCCACACTCATCGCTCTGCCTCGATCACTGCGAGAATTGACTCGCTCATCCGATCGCTGGTTAATCCCATTGCCTGTGCCTCATAGCTGAGAACGATCCGGTGACGCAAAACGGGCACCGCAGCTAGTCGGATGTCTTGCCACGAAACATACAGCCTTCCGGCCGCGAGCGCCCTTACTTTACTGACGGAAATAACCGCTTGCAGTGCGCGTGGCCCAGCACCAAATCGAACATACCGCTTTATCTCCTCCGGTGCATCGGGTTCTTGGGGATGCGACATCATGACCGCCTTGACAGCCAAATCCAATACGTCATCAGCGACGAGCATTTGCTTGACTGCTGATTGAAGCTCCAGCAGCTCTGCTGCCGATACGACGGCGGCAGCCTGAGGCTGGGAAGCGGCAGTCGTTCTAAGCACAATCTGCTTCAGCTCCTCCCGCGTTGGAAATTCGACACCAATTTTCAACAGAAATCGGTCTAGTTGCGCTTCAGGAAGCGGGTATGTCCCTTCCTGCTCGATGGGATTTTGAGTAGCCAATACGAAAAATGGCTTTGGCAGACGGTGTGTTTCACCGCCAGCCGTAACCGTTCCTTCTTGCATCGCTTCAAGAAGAGCGCTTTGCGTTTTTGGTGTGGCACGGTTAATCTCGTCGGCAAGCACGAGATTGCCGAATATGGGCCCAGGCTGAAAGCGCTGCGCCGTGCTACCTTGCGTGCCGAAATCAATTAAGGTCGTACCGGTAATATCTGAAGGCATTAGGTCTGGCGTGAACTGAATTCTTGAGAACTGCAGGGCAATGCAATCCGCGACGGTGCGGACAAGCATGGTTTTTCCGAGTCCTGGAATCCCTTCCAGCAAAGCATGGCCGCCAGCAAGCAGGCACCACAGCAGCTGTTCTACTGCATTGTGCTGGCCGACTATGACGCGACCGATTTCTTCTTTGAGCGCGGCGATCCTTCCCGCGGCTTCCTCTAACTGAGCTTTCGTTTCAATCAAATTGGATCATCTCCATTATTGGTTCGGTTGTATTTGGTCAAAATATTCCTTTACCTTCTCCTGCATGCTGGCAGGCAGCTGTGAGCGTCCAAGCGACTGCTTCGCTTCTGTCGCATACTCGCTGTATACATCTTCATATGGCCTCGTAGTACCGTCAATCATTGGAGATTGGCCACCCGTTTCCGTCTGGCCTCCGCTTGATGGCCCGCCATCCTGCTGTATGTTTCCTGAACCTTCCAAATAACGCGGAGTCGTAACCAAATGCCTGTTCCCCATGCCCGTCCCCGCTCCACTGCCAATTCCTGACCCGGAACCAGAGCCAGAACCAGAACCAGTGCCAGAACCAGAACCAGAACCAGAACCAGAGCCAGAGCCAGAGCCAGAGCCAGTGCCAGAGCCAGTGCCAGAGCCAGAACCAGAACCAGTGCCAGAACCAGAACCAGAACCAGAGCCAGAACCAGTGCCAGAACCAGAACCAGTGCCAGAGCCAGAGCCAGAACCAGAGCCAGAGCCAGTGCCAGATCCGGGGCTAGAGCCAGTGCCAGGGCTAGAGCCGGAGCCAGTGCCAGTGCCAGTGCCAGAGCCAGAACCAGAACCAGTGCCAGCTTCTCCCGCGGCCGTACCGCCAGACCATCCAGGCGGTACGGTTCCCCCCTGCGCGGCCAGCTTCTGTGCAAGCTGCTGCCCGCTTTGTTCCAGTTGGCCCGCCATGGACCGGGCCAACTGCTCCAGCTCGCCCTGCGATAATTCGCTGGCGAGCGCTTGCTCCAGAGCGGCGAGCGCATCGCCGTCGCTCTCGCCGCCAGCGGCGGCTTCGCCGGAGGCGCGAGCTTGCTGCGCCGCCTGTTCAAGCGCCGCAGCAAGCCCCGCGGCGCCATCTTCCCGCGGCTGCTCCGCCGCCAGCCGCTCCAACGCTTCCGCCAGCGCTTCACGCTGCTCTGGCGACAATCTTTGCAGCTGCGATCGCATATCGCTGATCGCCTGCCGCATGCCTGCGGCGTCCCGGTCCTTCAGCGCCTGACCGAGTTGCCTCAGGCCCGGCTCCGCGCTCATCGCTTCCGCCGCAGCCTCCATTCGTTCGACGGCCTGCTCCGCCGCCTCCGCTGCTGCCTCAAGCTCACTGATCGCCGCCTCCAACTGCTCCAGCGCTTCAGCCCCATCGCCGCTGAGCGCGTCCAGCTTGCTTCGCAGCTCGTCCAGCGGCTGCAGCAGTTCCTGCTTCGCATCCTTCGGAAGCTCCGCTGCATCCGTAAGCTCGGCAAGCTTAACTGCCTCGCTTTCAAGCTCTGCCAGCCGTTCCTTCGCCTCGGCCATCGCTTGCGCCCGCTCATCGAGCGGGTTAGGCATGACGACCAGCGCCGCCGTCACGACCCAAACCGCTGCCGTTCCGTACGCGAGCCGCCTCCAACTGCGCCAAGGCGGCCATGGCAAACTCACGCGCAATGAACCAATAAAGCGCTCAGCAGCCTCCACGGCTTCCTCGCGCTGCAGCCTAATAATGGGCAGCTCGACGCTTTCCTCTCGCTGCATACCGTCTAGCGCAGTAGACACAGCATCCTCTGTCCCCTTCCGATCCATTAACCGAGCTGCCTCCCGAATAGAAGCACGCTTACATACACCCCAAGCCATACCTGCGATTAATCCAGCTGCAGGAAGCATATATAAGAAAAACTGTGCATGAAGGATCGGCCACAACCGGCTTGCGCCAAGCAGCAGCAGTCCGCACCCGCTTCCAATGAATAGGCCCGTAAGTGCAAACTTGCATACGGCGAACACCGTCATCCGATTCCGAACAGAGCCAATAAGCTCGATTAAAGATTTATGTTCCACGGCGCTCCTCCTATAAGCGTAATAGCCAAGTCATCATCTTTATCGGATCATGCTATCAATGCTTTTTCAATCTTGGACGCAGCGAGCGTATGCCAAAGATTAAAGCAAGAACAGACAAGATCGTGTAGATAATCATAAATTCCTGCCACAGGGCCAGCGGCGGATCTTGAGTGATCGGGTTGCCCCTATTTCCCAAATAAGCTTGTTCGGTTATCGTTGGATCAAGAATGCTATACAAAGCTGCCATAGGGTTCCATGCAATAACATGTCCTACCCAGCTATATGATGTAACAGAGTTGTAGTTATACAACTGATCCATCGTGCTGGCTAACACAAAATACAAAAGCGCCGTTGCACCAAAAACAAACAAGGTGACGCCATATGTGACTATGACGGATACCATCGTACGCTTGAAAAGCGAAGAAAAAAATATGCCGAAGGAGCCAAGCACGAGCATAATGAACAAATAAAACAAAAAGACCAGCATCAGCTGCTTGGGCGAAATACCCCCGTATAGAAAGACCATGCTGTATACTGGAATGGTGCTTAACACGATCAATATCATGAAACTAAGTGACGAAACAAGCTTGCTCAGCACGATCGTTGCCGAGCTTTGCTGCGTTGTCAGCAGCAGATTCAGCGTCTGCTTCTCACGTTCGCCGCTAATAACGCCCGCAGTCAGTCCCGGAGCCATAAAAGCAATGAGGCCGAGCTGCGCGAAGCTTAAGAAATAAAAGAGCAGCTTGCTTTCCTCTGGATTGAAAGACTGCGAGCTTTGCATATTAATCTGCATAATATAAATAGCGCTAAACGCCATTAATCCAATGGCAAACAAATAAAAGAATAGCGTCAACATCGCTCTAGGCGTTCGCATGCGCAGTTTAAATTCTTTATTCAGTACTGGGTTTATTAGCTTATTGCGCCAACTTGCCCATGAATGCTTGGCAGCCGTTTGCTCTCTCATTCGAAGCCGTCGCCTCCTTTCGTAATCTCCAGAAACACATCTTCCAAATTCGTTTGTGCCTCGCTGAATGATACAAGCGCAAACCCAGCGGCAACAAGGCCGCTCAACAGCGCTGCTTGTTCGGCGTCCTGCCCGCCGAAGTGTACCTGAATGCCTGATTCATCCCGCAAGATGCGGTTGACGAAGGGCTGCTCACGCAAATAAGCTTCTGCTTCTGCTTCTCGACCAAGCAGTCTGATATGCAGAAAACGTTTGACGCGCAGACGATTTTGAATTTCGGCAACATTCCCAATCGCAATCATCTGACCATGCTCAATAACACCAATTTCGTCGACCATTTCTGCTAATTCAGGCAGAATATGCGAAGAAATAATAATCGTTTTCCCCATTGCTTTTAGCTCGCGCAGAATTTCCCTCATCTCAATTCTCGCACGCGGGTCGAGCCCCGATGCCGGCTCGTCAAGGATAAGAAGCTCAGGATCGTGAACGAGGCATCTTGCCAAACAAAGTCGCTGCTTCATTCCGCGGGATAGTGTATCCACGTATGCATCCTTCTTATCGCTTAAGTTGACGAGTTCCAGCAGCTGCGGGATGAGCTGCTCGCGCTCCGTTTTGGGAATGCCGTAGCTCGCACCGTAGAAATGCAAATATTCAACCGTTTTAAACTGGTCGTACACGCCGAAGAAGTCCGGCATATACCCGATTCTCTTCCTAACTTCATTCGGGAAGAGCGTCACGTCAAAGCCGTCTACCTTCGCTGTACCTGACGTGGGAAACATCAACGTGGCTAGAATAGACATGGTTGTCGATTTCCCTGCTCCGTTCGGTCCGACAAACCCAAATACGGTGCCTTTTGGAATCGTCAAATCGATCGATTTCAATGCTTGAAAGCTTCCAAAAGTTTTCGTGAGCTGTTTGATCTCAATCATCGGAACTTCTGCTTGATCCATCATTGCAGCTTCCGCTTTCGAAGGCTGAATTCGTTCAACCTGAATAATTTGAGTTTCATCTTCTCTGCTCATGGGTTCATTGCACCTCTCCTTCAACTGCAATTAACGGCATGCTCATCTCGAGTGATCCTGTTGCCGTCACCTTCATGCGGAGAATCTCATTGCCTACGAAAAACTCTTTTGGAGCAGCCATCGCGGATTGAACTGTTGACCATTGTGCAGTCTTTTCATTCCAGACGGCAAGCATATTGGTCAGTTGTGTAGATCCGTTCATGATTGTAATATCAAGCTTGTCATACGCAACTTTGCTGGAATTAGGTAATCGGTACTCAAACATAAGCTCACCGTCACTTATGGAATAGATTCCATTCCCATAGTTTTCTAATCGCTGCAAGCTATTTTGTTTAATAACAGGCTGGATGATACCTGCCGGAACGATGGAGCGGTTGCCATCTATGAATGCCGTCTCAAGCGTTTGAATCCAGAATTTAAGGTTATCGGTCTTTATCCGGTCGCCATTCACTTTAAAAGACGGTTCATGATCGGTGCTAAAGCCGACTATCATTGGGTTGGACGAGACAATCCCGCCATTGTTTTGGTTCGCATAACTATCGAGTAAGCTTCGTTCGCGATTGAAAGTGTCCTTCGTGCGTCCTGATGGATACGGAAACAGCAGTTGTCCGTATGGATAATATCCCGACTGCTGCATCGTGCTGCTTATGATCGAAGCAGTTCCGCTTTCGCCGCGTTTCAGATCTCCAATTTTAAAGGCTTGTCCCTTTATAAGCACGGCTACGTGACTAAGATCGGTATCTGTGTCGTTTTTGGCAGATACTTCAAGGTCGTTGTTCACTCGCTTGTACGTTAATGTCATTTGACCTGGATCACTTTCCATCATTCTGCGGTCCAGCCACAATTTGCGAGTCGACCAATAAGGGACTTCTCTCCATATCATCGAGGTAGACTCGTTTCGAACGACGGCTTGGGTTTTCCCATCAAGCGCCAGCATATAATTGTCAAAGTTATTGGAGTATGGCTTCGTGTTTAACGGTTCCTCAAAGTCCGCTTTGACCGTACCTCCAGCAGGTACGAATACGGCAGCTGCGCCTGAGCGAACAGCATCGCCATGCCCGGTTAACTCAATGATTTCAATGGTATGGGCGGATTTTGTCCGCTTGTCCTCCGCGCCAATGTAAAAGATCGAGATTCCCACTATGACTGCCGTAGTAGGGATGAGCCACCATAACCATTCTCTTCGATCCGTTTTAGACATAATAAAATATAACAGCGGTGCCACAACAAACATATATAACACAAACATCACGATAAGCAAGGTTAGGTTCGGCGGATTTATCGACGGAAACTGGTCGATGACGTTGTTTAAGTTCCAGAACATATCCGAAGCATTGCTTATTGCTCCCGGTTGAATAGGCATGATGCTCGTTTGCAGCAGATTGGCCCATAAAGCAGCGCTTCCTGCAGAAGTAGAAAAAGGCTCAAGCGAAGGATCAAAAGCGACATAAATGACGGTACCGAACCCGATTTCACGTGATACCGCCAGCGGCAGCCCGCCTTCAGCTTGCTCGATTTCTCCTTCAATGACTGTCCCAACGGATACCGTTACGGGAGAATTCAGCTTGATAACCGTTTGATCAGCCGCATTTACGGTGATCGGATTGGTCATTTGCGATGTGCCTGTAGCTTCAACCGGAGCAATATCCATGAACCCCTCAGCCGTTTTGGCATAACCAACTCCTCCTGACAAAACAAGCTTACCGCCTAAGCGGACCCAATCCTTCACCGCTTTCAATGCCTGTTCGTCAAAACTGGCAGTAGCTGTATCATTAATGACTAGCACATCCAATGAATTCAGCAGAGCCGCATTCGTCGGAAGATCCCCTTGGACCAAAGGGATTACCGTAATATCATAGCCCTTCTGGTTTAAAGACGGCATAAAGTTCAGCGTATCGGGATCACGGGAGAGTACCCCGATCGTATGGGTGTTTGCTGTTTTCGAACTAATATAGTCGTTTCCAATGAGTTTGACGTTATTGCCGGATTTGAATGAGTCCTTGTAAAATCGGATTTTACTATTGCTTTTGTTCAGCACTTCACCTGGAAGAGAAGCTGTTACAGTGATGGCTGTCCCCACAGGCAGCACAGCCGGAATGACGATATCGCTGGAGGCTTGCGTGTTTTGCAAAAGATGAGAGATGACTAGCTCACCTTTCAGATCCTCCTCCGTTGCATTCGTTAACGTTAGTTTTACCGGGTACCATTCATTTTGCTTCATGTAGCCTTTAAAACCCGCGCTGACATTTACCAAGATGCCACTTTCTTCGGCAGCAGCCTTTGCAACCCCATTGAAGGCTAGCAATGCAGTGAGCATGCTGAAAAAAACGGCTAACGCAGCGGCTTGCTTTCCTTTTGTCCTGATTCGATTCACCTTATGGCCCCTCTCCATATTTTTCTCAATCTTTTTATGTACATCCTTATTTTAACGGTTTTTACAATCGAAAGGTTGCAATATTTCCCATTTCAGGTGATTTCAAAAAAAAAGACAAAACTCAGATTGTCTTAAGCGTCGCTTAAGCCTATCGAAGTTTTGTCTTTTTCAACTTTAAACAATGGGTTAGAGACGGACTGCCGTTCCGCTGACCGCAACCATCAGCATACCCTCGCGAACGACCTCGTAATCAATATCAATGGCAACAATGGCATTGGCTCCGAGTCTTGCAGCTTGATTTTTCATTTCATCGAAAGCAACGTCGCGCGCTTCCTTTAGCTTGCTCTCGTAGGCACCGGATCTACCGCCGACTATATCCGTAATAGATGCGAAGAAATCCCTGACGACGTTGGCACCCATAATCGCTTCACCCGTAACGACACCTACATACTCTTGAATAGGATGTCCCTCAATCGTTGGCGTAGTTGAAACTAACATACATCTACTCCTTTCGCTTCATTTCTGAAGCCTATTTCTGTTTTTCTTTATTACGACATCAATAAGGTAATGTTTCACAATTTATTAGTTATTAATCTCTGATAGCTTTAATTTTATTAATCGGTCCGTGTTTGATTCAATGGTCATAACAACTCGAACGCCAAATTCCTTTGTATCCTTGCGCACCCACAGAACAAAGCTTTCATTCGCTTGTCCACTTGGCAGCGTTTTTCTTCCCTCGTACKTATAATCCACAATCGAAGCATCCTGGTACATTTTTTTCGTTTCCTCAACGGCAAGCTTACCCCACTTCGCATAGGAAGGCTCCGAGAAAAGAGCAGAAGATTCTGTAGAGGCAACCTCGGAATGGGCGAGACTCAGCAATACAAATACAGCCTTCATAACGATATGTCGCAGCATTTCAACACCACCTGTCTGCATAGAAAGATATAGGTATAAGGTGGCCTAGTTAGAATCATCCTATCCCATTCCGGTGCAAAAGGGCTTTATTGCTGAATTATTCTTGGCTCTCATATGCGATAGGGAGCGAAAAAAAACGGCCACCAGGCATAAGGCCGGTGACCGTTTATCGTATTAAGCTTCTTCAACTGCACGATGCTTGCGTTTGCGGTTCAAGAATTCATACACAACTGGGACAATAATTAGCGTCAATAACGTAGAGCTTGTTAGTCCACCGATTACAGTCACAGCCATTCCCTTCGAAATTAAACCTCCAGATTCAAACCCGAATGCCAAAGGAAGAAGCGCGCCAACGGTAGCAATTGCCGTCATGAGAATTGGACGAAGACGCGTGCCTGCCGCTTCGATTAATGATTCGCGTATCGATAGGCCTTCTTTTTCTTTCTGAATGACACGGTCCACGAGCACAATCGCGTTCGTAACAACAATGCCGATCAACATCAGCGCTCCGATCATCGCTGTCACGCTTAGCGTTTCGCCAGCGATAAGGAGCCCGACTAGCGCACCGATTATCGTAAATGGCAAGGAGAATAGGATAGCAAACGGCGTCATTGCACCGCCAAAGGTTATGACAAGTACGAGATATACGACCGCAATAGCGGCTAACATAGCCAGACCAAGCTGGGTGAAGGATTCATTGATTTGTTCGGTTACCCCGCCCATATCAATATCAATACCCGCCGGAAGATCCGTCTCATCAATCATTTTTTGAATTTCAGTTGAAACCTTACCTACATCAGAGGCAGTAACATCCGCGGAAACCTCCGCATAGATTCGGTCATCACGTCTTGTTACCGTGTTAGGCGCTTCGCCCTCTTCGATGGATACGACGTCTTTAAGAGCCACTTCCGTTCCCATTGGCGACATTAATTTCACGTTTTCTAGATCTGCTTTATTCGAGTAGGTTTTCGATTCAACCTTCACGTAAACATTAAATTGCCCGCCATCCTTTTCGATGGTTGTTAATACCGGCCGCTCGCGCACTGGACTTAATGCCATTGCAATTTGTCCAGCGGTCAAGCCATTTTGACTCAATTTTTCTTGATTTGCTACAATTCTGTACTGATCGTATGTTTCCGACAAGCTGGAATCAATGTTTTTCAAGTTTTTATTATCGGCTAGCTTTTTCGTCAGATCATCTACAACTGGCTGCAGCGACTTCATGTCAGGTCCGTATACAAGCATCGATACGCCTGATCCGCCAAGTCCACCGCCTGTGAAATCCTGCTGCTTCCATTCACCTTTGCCGCCCAGTTCTTGAAGGAGCGGTATGATTTTTTCTTTCTCAGCGTTGAAATCTTTGTAAGCCTCATCGTAGCTTAAGTTAAACAATGCTTGCTTTGAAGCTCCCGGACTAAACGGGTTTTGCCCGCCTACCGCATACTGTACAACCGTAAGGCCTTCGCGACCAAAGAGCTTGCTCTCGGCTTCAAGTGCCATTGCCTCCACTTGCTCACGCGTTTCGCCTGGAGCAGGGTTATACGAAACAACCATCATTTTCTGCTCGTCTCCAGCTAAGAAGCTCGTACCGATGACTGGAACAAGGAACAAGCTGCCTACCAAGAGCAGAACGGCCAAACCAAATGCAACTGCTTTGTGGTCAAGTGACCAACGCAGTACGCCTTTGTACCATTCTGCTAGGCGGCCTGGCTTATCATGGTTTGCTTTGCCTGCTTTCATCCCTTTACGGAACATCATATGAGCTAGCATTGGTACAACCGTAATCGCAACGAGCAGCGATGCCAGCAAAGCGAATACGATTGTTAGGGCAAACGGTAAGAAAATTTCGCCAATCATGCCTGATACCAGACCTAAAGGCAGGAATACCGCAATCGTAACAATGGTTGAAGCTAGAATAGGTACGAACATCTCTTTTGTGGCATCTAGAATTAATTCTTTGCCCTTTAGCTTTTCTGTCGTTAAAGCCATCCGTCTATATACATTCTCGATGACGACAATCGAATCATCGATAACCCGGCCGATCGCAACTGTCATTGCGCCGAGCGTCATAATATTCAATGTAATATCCATTTGGCTTAGAATAAGCATTGCAATTAGAATCGATAACGGAATCGACACGACTGCGATAATCGTGGACCGAATATCACGCAAGAAAATCATAATAATAATAACGGCGAACAAAGCACCTATAACGGCTTTGCTTAGCATCGTGTGAACCGAATCCTCTATTGGTTTACCTTGGTCTAGCGTCATGACAAAGGATAAGCCTTCATTTTTGCTTTCGAGCTCTTTAATTTCGTCCTTAACGTTGTTAACAACGTCAACCGTATTCGAATCTGCAGATTTCACGATGTTTAGACCAATCGCATCTTTTTGGTTCGTACGGGAAATGGACTCGGCTTTGTCAATAATGCTTATTTTCGCAATATCGCTAAGCTTGACGCCTGGCACGATGACCATATTGTTCAGGTCTTCTTCCGTGGAGATATTACCGTCAACCACGAGTGCTTTCTCTGAATCGCCAAACTCATAAATACCAAGCGGAACCGATACAGCGGATGCTTGAATGATCCCCTTTACCGTTTCCTCGGTCAATCCGAGTTCCTTTAGCTTCTCTTGGTTGAACGTAAGCTCTCCCTCTTGTACGTTCTGACCGGAAATTTGAACGCTTGCTACACCTTCAATTCCTTGCAGACGCGGGAGCACATTGTCTTGCACTTCCTTTGTGAGCTGTTCCAAATTCAAGTTGTCGTTAGACAAGCTTAACGAAACGACCGGAAATGCGTTTAAGCTAATCCGAGATACGGATGGATCCTGTGCCCCTTGCGGAAGCGATAGCTCAGCGAGGATGTTTTTCACCTCTGCTTCCGCTTTGTCCATATCCGTCTCGTAAGTGTATTCAATTACGACTGACGATGCATTCTCATAGGAGGTTGAACTAATGATTTCTACACCTTTTAAATTTCTTGTTCTTTGCTCAATCGGCTTGGTTATCTTCTCCATAATTTCTTCAGGAGCAGCGCCGGGATAAACCGTCGTCACACTCACGATAGGTACCGTAATGTCAGGCAAGGTTTCCATTTTCATGTTCAAACCAGAGTAAAGGCCTGCAAATAGTACAAGTAATGTCAAAATCCATAACGCAAACTTGTTGTTCAATGAAAACCGGATAATGCTCTTCAAGTTCTTCCACTCCCTCATCATCTATCTATACTTTGAAACGGTAACCGACTCCCCATATCGTCTCGATATATTGGGGTTTTGACGGGTCATGCTCTATTTTCTCGCGCAGCCTCCGAATGTGAACCGTGACCGTAGCTGCGTCGCCATTTGATTCCAAGCCCCATATTCGTTCAAACAGCTCTTCCTTTTCAAAGACGCGATTGGGATTCGAGGCAAGCAGAAGCAGCAGCTCGTACTCCTTGGAGGTTAACATCGCTTCCTTTTCATGAATCATCACCCTGCGGGAGAGCTTGTCAATAAACAAGCCTCGAATACGAATATGCTCGCCCCGTTCACTCTTATCTGCCGTTAGACGCTCATACCTCGCCAGGTGGGCCTTTACTCTAGCTACAAGCTCACTTGGACTGAACGGCTTCGTCATATAATCATCCGCTCCAAGCCCCAGACCTCTTATCTTGTCTATATCTTCCTTCTTTGCCGTTACCATTAGCACCGGAATATTAATAGACTGTCTGATTTGACGGCAAATCTCGAAACCGTCTACCTTAGGCAGCATCACATCCAATATGACAAGGTCGAAGCTCCCTTCCAACGCTTTCTGAAGGCCAATATCTCCCCTGCCTTCAATGTGTACGCCAAAACCGTAACTTTCCAAATAATCACGCTCAAGCTCGGCAATGGCTTTCTCGTCTTCAATGATTAGTATGCTCTTCATGCTCATCCACCGTATGGACGGTCGTGGATTTAGGCAGCTTCAGGCAAAACCTGGCACCTCCCTGTTCTGCATTCTCTGCCCAAACCGTACCGCCGTGCCCTTCGATTATTTGTTTGACGATAGCAAGTCCCAACCCGCTTCCCCCTGTTTCCAAGTTGCGCGACTGCTCCGCTCGATAGAAACGATCGAATATGAACGGCAAATCATCCTCTTCAATGCCAGGACCCGAATCTTCAATCACTATGAGTGCATACTGCTGCAGCTCCCTAACCCTTACAAAAACTTGCTTGTTGTATGAGTCGGTGTGCTGCCCCATGTATTTGACACAATTGTTTAAAATATTAGTCAGCACTCTGCTAAGCTTGTCTGGATCAGCTGCGATTAGCAGCGGTTCTGACTCATGGGTGAGATAAATTAATTCCACCTCTGATTTCTCCAAATCAAAGCGCTGCTCGTCCAAGAAGTGCTCCAAATAGCGCCGAATATCTATGATTTTGAAATCAAACGCCACGGTCTGGAGATCCAGCTTCGAGAAGAGGAACAGCTCATCGATCAATTGATCCATATCTGATGCTTTGCGATAGATCGTTTCCATATATCGGATGCGCTTCTCGTCGGTATTCGCAATGCCATCCATTATTCCTTCAACATAACCCTTTATGGCCGATATCGGCGTTTTCAAATCATGCGAAATATGTGACAAAAGCATTTTGCGGTTTTCTTCATATAAAAGGCTCTGATCAATCGAGTGCTTCAGTCTCACTCTCATATCCTCGAATGCATTGCTTAGCTGCCCGATTTCCCCCTTCGTGGTTGCTTTTACTTTATGAGAGAGATCGCCGTCCTTGATTTGAAGCGCAGCTGCTTCCAGCTCTTTAATGGGCCTTATAATGCTCCTGGAAACAAAATAAGTGAGCAGCAAGCTGGTTAAGCCAATAAAGGCGAGGCTAAAAACGGTTCCTACAGGACGCCAATAGATAGGCACGGTATCAATACGCCTAAATATCAACGCACTTCCTTCACCGCCGTCAGGATAGTTGAAATCGAGCGAGCTCACTTCGAATTGGAATGAGTTGAAGGTTACCTTCGAAGGCCTTTCTTGCAAGAAGCGATTCCAATTCTCGTTCGGCGCTGTCTGATCCAGAAACGGCGCGACAGATTTGATTTGTCCCTCTCTGGAGATGACGAGTCCTGCCCAGTGCTCTCCCAGTCTTTGTTGAATTTCCGCGACGTACTCCCTTTTCTCTAGCTGTCCGGCATCATTGCGCAGCACGTAGGATAATTCGCCATATACCAAAGCTTGAAGATAAGGCTCTTTGCTTTCCTTTTCAAAATAATGCCTTACATCCTCGACGCCGCGAGCATAAAAGACGAATATCATAAAAAGGCTCATTAATATGAGCGGCAGAAATACCATCGCTAAGTAAGACATATAAAGCTTTACCCGTATCGACAATTCTGCTCACGCCTCACTCATCAATATCTTATAACCTATGGTTTATCATAAAGGACATTTCTAAACGAACTTGTAACCAATTCTTACAAAATTATTACGTTTGGGTATTTGATGCGTAATAAATAGGATGACCATTTGTTTAGTTGCATTAATCATTTACGTCATTAAATTTTATATTCTTTTGACAATGAATTGAACTTACGAGAATGAACGCCGACAACAGCCATATATACATGATCCACATAGCAGTTGAAACGGTGGCGAAAGAAGCGAAGCATTTGAATAATATAATGAGGCCAGCTATTGCGCTCACTGAAATAAACGCGCCGGCTCTCTTCCCGTTTGCTGTCGCTTGATTAATTAACGACATAAAATAAATACCTAATAAACCAGAAGTTATCGGTGCCACAACCCAAATGCTTATTGAAAAAAAGTTATCCGCAATAAACAGCTTGACTGACAGCATGACAACAGCGATTGCAAATATAAATCCCCAATTGATTTTCGGGCTGATGGACTGTAACGCTGCCTCTACTATTTTCTCGCGCTTTTTATAGGCAGAAATGCGAAGCAGCAAATATAAACAGGGCATTCCTAATCCAAGTGCCGATAGTGAGAGCTGAAGAATATGATAAACGTTATCTCCCAAAAACACGCTTTGCAAAAACGGCGATCTCTGCACAAACCACCCTTCGCTGTGTGTGAAGTGGTCCAGCATCACATGCGATAGGAACCCGATCAGCAACGAGATCACAAATGCAACTACATCCTGAATACGGTTCATCTGCCAGAGCTTGTTTTTATGTAAGGCAAATCGGTCAATGCCAGCAATATTCGGAAGAAGCTTAGGCAGCGCGGGCTTAAGAATCAAATGGAACGCGCACGCAAAAGCGATGCTGGTCGGCAGCGAGAGTAGAAAAAAGCCAAGCATTTCATGACCGATTGAACGGAACGGCTGCATCGCGATGAAATACTCGATATCCGGTGACATGCTCCCAAGTATTAACCCTGTTGTACTTAAAGACGGTACTATTTTTTTGATTGGAGCAGCGAACAATGGATGCGATAGCGTAAACGGCATTTAGGACATCCCTCTCCCTTACTTGCTCAGTGCACCGAACTTCGGAAGCGGCCAAATCCGTAAGACAGCTTTTCCTTCAATACTCGATCTTGCGATCGGCCCAATCGCCCGGCTGTCCATGCTATGCTCGCGGTTATCGCCCATGACGAATAGCTGACCATCCCCGACTGTGAAAGGCACGGCTACAGTGCCAGCAAACGTTTGTCCTTTGACGTATTGCTCCTCGATTTTCTCATCGTTCAAGTATACTTCTCCATCACGAATGTCGATGATATCACCTGGTAGACCAACAACTCTTTTAATTAACCGAAGGTCACTTTCAGGCCCATTAATGATTACAATATCTCCATGTCGCGGCTCATGAAAGTGGTAAGACCATTTGTCTTCAATTAATCGCTGGCCGGCAATAAGCGTGTTTTGCATGGAAACATTTTGAACCTCGGATTGCGCATATACATAGTTTTGGAACAACATAGCTACCACAACCGCAATGCCAAGCGAGATTGTCCATTCTTTTATTTCTTTTAGTATTCCTTTTGATTGGCTGTTTTTTGTTTTCATCTGCTTTCACCTCGTTTAATAGTGGATAATACTGTGCTTAATATACCTAGCGCCGTTGGTTTATACGTTTCAAATTGGGCAAAGTTTCCAAGCGGCGCTTTGAAAATAGGAAGTGACAACGGAAGCCGCTATGCGCTAAAGTGAAAAAGAGAGGGGAATTCAACAACTATGAATCAAATCACGCCTGCACAGCGAGTGCTTTTCACGGTTATTACCATTTTATACTGGACTTCGATGTACGTATACGTCCCAACCTTATCGCCATATCTTAGTGATCGCGGGCTGTCCCTGCCGTTTATCGGAATTGTGCTTGGCAGCTATGGATTCGTTCAAATGTTCGTCAGGTTCCCGCTTGGCATTCTGTCTGACCGATTTGGCAAGCGTAAGCCATTCATATTGTTAGGCATGCTCACCGCAGCGATTAGCTGTCTGCTCTTTCTTATTCCCGGATCATGGTTATGGCCGCTGGCCGGCAGGCTCATGGCTGGTGTATGCGCATCTACGTGGGTCGCATTCACCGTGCTATACGCCAGTTATTTCGGAGCTGGACAGACCGGGAAAGCGATGGGCAATATTAGTGTCATGACCGTTTCCGGGCAAATGGTCGGCATGCTGCTGAGCGGCTGGCTCACGGACGGCTTTAGCGAAAATGCACCATTTATTCTAGGAGCTGTCATTGCCGTTATTGGACTTGGACTTGCCTTTGTTATCAAGGAACCGCAATCGGAGCTGCGCAGCCAACCGGGTATGTCTTTTGCGATGATCAAAAATGTCGTACGAACGAAAACGCTGCTGCAAGTGTCTCTGCTCTCCATTCTAGCTCATGGTGTTTTGTTTATTACGATGTTTGGCTTTACACCCTTAAAAGCGGAAGAGCTAGGCGCTACCGGCTTGAATCTAACGATACTCGTCTTCGCGTTCATGCTGCCTCACGCGTTCGCTTCGCTCGTAACCGCTAGATGGTTCACACCAAGGTTCGGCAACTGGGGTACGATAGGAGCCGGCTTTCTATTAAGCACCATTTGCACAGCCGCGATGGTTTTCGGAGATTCATTCGGATTCCTCATCTTCACTCAGGCGATTAATGGGTTCGCGCAAGGCTTGCATATGCCTCTGCTCCTCGGACTTGCCATTCGTGACGTGGCGCTGCCTGGACGTGCGACTGCAATGGGCTTGTACCAAGCCTTATATGCAATCGGAATGTTCTCTGGACCTTTCCTCGCTGGCTGGTTGAATGATAGCTGGGGTTTAAATGGGGGCTTCCTATTCGGCTCATTGTTAGGGGCTACTGCCTTTATCCTCGTTGCGGTGTGGGCAAGATCGGAGAGGAAAAACATGCAGCAGTCCACGGTAAAGGAGATTAGCGGATGACCAAGCCTCAGCTCGTACTCGACATCGGTGGTGTACTTGCCACCAATTTATCTCCTTTGCTCTGGCAGCTGTTAGCAATTGAAGCGGCCGTTTCCGAAGAACATTTATACTCCGCTTACAAACGAGAAATAAGTGAGTCTTTGTGGCGCGGCCAGCTTTCTGAGGAGCAATTTTGGGAGTGGATTTTATCTTATGCACCGATGCTAACCATAGAGCAGGGTCGCGCTTTTATCGATATGAGTTTGAAGCCGCTTCCCGCCATCGCTTACATACCGGAATGGCAGCAGCTTGCCGACATTCATATCCTAAGCAACCATTTGTCTTCATGGGTTGATCCCTTGCTCTCAACGATCAGACCTTTTTTGAACACGATCACGATATCCAGCCAAGTATCCTTGAAGAAGCCTGATCCAAGCATCTTTGTATCGGTTATTTCATTACTGCCTCTAGGCTCACCCGTCTTATTTGTCGATGATCAGCAGTCCAACCTAAAGCAAGCAGCTTCGCACGGATGGCGGACGCTGCTTGCTGATGACGAGGGTGTTTGGATGAATGAGGTTTCTAAGCAGCTAAAGGAAATAAGCCACAATCAACAGCATTGATCCGCTTGCTATCCCGATGCTGATTAAAACCGCGTCCGCCTTTCGGAATGAGAGGCGGAACGCATACACTGGATTACGCCTCGCATAGCCGAAGCCTCGTGCCTCAAGCGCATCTGCCATTTGCTCCGCCAAACGGAGAATAGAGCGTACATAAGGAATCAAGATCGGGATGATCTGCTTAATGGGCACCGATTTAGGCGGCGCTGCCGCCTTTCCTCTTGCATGCGCAAGCTTGGCAAACCTCTCCCATTCACCTGTAAGAAGGGGAATAAACCTAAATATAAGCGTAACGATTAGTGCGAAGCTATGAATAGGCAGCTTAATCCTCTCAAGCCAGCCAAACGTTTGTTCAATGCTGCGCTGAAGACGGTAAGGCGTCATAAGCTTCAGCATAGGCATGCTCAACACCATAACAAGCAGCAGCTTGCCAAACCTCATTGCAATCGGCCATGCCTTATCCAGATCGAAAGTAAAGGGATCCAGCCCAATGCCTCCAATTATGCAAAACACGATGATCATAATGGCATACGCACGAATGACGCGACGCCACTGCCATATCAGTGTGCGAAACGGTGATGCCAAAACCGCTGTAGCGATGGATGCAATGACTACTTCCAGCACCGTTTGCTGTGCAAATATGCATGCGGCAAGAAACAGATAAACGAGCACAAGCGCGCGTGGATCAAATTGGTCGTTCCGAGGCATTGTTGTCCTCTGGTTCAACCTTTCTGTCGGGAAGCTCCTCTGCTCATTAAAGCGTGCAGCAGCAGATCGCTTGGTTTGGGCCTGTTGCGGGCAAACGACGCCAGCATGGGCTTCGCTGCTTGAATGATCCTTACGCAGCTTTAATTGCGCCGCAATGGCCGCCGCCGTCTCACGCGGCGTCGGCCACGGCGCCCCGCTTCCCGGCGCCGGAACCCCAGGCGGCAAAGCCGCCTCCGCCCGCAGCGCTGCCAGCGCGCGAAGCGCCTGCGGCGCTGCTGCGGCTTCCGCTACCGCCGCCGCAGGTGCCGCTGCGCGGACCGTGCCGCCGCTGACCACGGCGACCGTGTCCGCCAGCGGCAGCAGCGCGTCGAGGTCGTGCGTGGCTACGACCGCTCCGCGCCCCGCCGCCCTGTGCGCTTCAAGAACCGCGCACAGGCGGCGAATGCCGACGGCGTCAAGTCCCGCCGTCGGCTCATCGAGCAGCAGCCATTCCGGCTCGCACGCCAGCAAGCAGGCGAGCGACAGCCGTCGCTGCTGACCGCCGCTGAGCGTCCATGGATCTCGCTCCAGCAGTTCTAACGGAAGCCCCGCTTCAATAAACGCTTGCTCTATCCTCGTAATTGATTGTTCCTTGGACACGCCGTAAGGCTTAAGAGAATACAGCAGCTCATCACGGACTGTCGCGGCGAACCACTGCGATTCGGAGCTCTGCATCGCGATGCCGAGGCGAAGCGCGACATTCTGATTTAAATGTTTTCTTCGCTTTCCTTGTATCCATAACGGCTCGCCGCCAAGCTTTATTTCGCCCTCTGCAATCGTTCTTAAGCCCGCCATTGTCTCCAGCAGCGTCGATTTCCCCGCTCCATTATGTCCGATTAGCAGCGTAATTTCGCCAGCTTTGAAAGTCATATCGATATCCTTCAGCAGCGGCTTTCCATCATTCCCATCTGCGTTTACGAAAACCATGTCAAGCTTCCAATCAGCTTTCAACATGCTGCACCGCCTTAGCCAGCATCTCTGCCGTCAATGGAAAAGGTGATAGCTGAACCCCCAGCTCGGCCAACTCCCAAGCAACCTGTGCCGCGTATGGAGCTTCAAAACCAAGCCGCTCGCACCAGCTGTCATTTATGCCTGCATGTGATCTTTCAAACCAAGTGTCAGCATTTCCATCGAATGCGATTGCTCCTTCTTCCATCGCAATAATGCGATCGCCAGACCGAAGCTCTTCCAGCTTTTGCGTTATCCATACGACTGTTACACCTTCATGATGAAGGGCTCTTACGTGCTCCAGCACCTTACTGGAAGCCTCCGGGTCCAGCATGGCCGTTACCTCGTCGAGAACCAGCATTGGTGATTTAGCCGCCAAGCAGCCGGCAATGGCAACAAGCTGCTTTTGTCCTCCTGAGAGCGTTTCGATCGGCTGATGGAACTTGTCCCCCATACCTACACGCTGAAGCGCCTTTTCCGCCTCTGCGGGTATGTCCATCCCCGAAAGCTCGTTCTGCTCTAGCAATAGCACAATGTCCTCCCAAGGCGTTGCTCCAACCATTGCCGCTTCAGGCTGCTGCATCACAATCGGTACTGGTCTGCCTTCTGCAGCCGTATGTATCTTGCGAATCATTTCTCCTTCCAATCCGGCAACACGGAATCCCGCCGCTACTTTGGCCAATGTGCTTTTCCCGCTTCCGTTGCGGCCTAACAAGGAAAGCCAAACGCCATGTTCAATCGTTAAAGAGATATCTTTTAAAATGGAATTGGACTTCGCACCTTCTCTCATGGATGGCGGTGTAACACAAACATGCTTAAACTTCACTTGAAAATCGGTATTCAAAAAAATTCACCCAACCTCTTCCCCAAATCGATCGGCTATGCTACAATTCGAATTGTTAACCTTACACAAATATAAACGGTTAACAATTAAATCGCAACTACATAAAAGGAGTCGTTCAATCGTATGCAAAGCAACAATATCCGCTCGCTCGTATTCATCGCCTTATTCGCAGCCTTATTTATTATCATGAGTTCACTTACGATTAAGCTTGGCGGTTCACTCGTACCGATCACCCTGCAAACACTAGGCGTTGTATTAGCCGGTTTGTTCCTATCTCCGCGCAATGCCTTTCTCAGCATATTCGTTGTCATCGTACTTGCGGCAATCGGTCTGCCTTTGTTCAGCGGCGCCGGAGGAATCGCCCACCTAACGGGCGCAACAGGCGGCTTTATCTTTGCTTTCCCGTTTTGCGCTATGCTCGTCAGTATCGCGATCGGAGCTTTTCTGCGAACGAGCAGCTCCAAAGCGAATAAAGGATTAGCTGTTGTTGTATTCTTCCTTATTTTCGAGCTTTTCAGTTCACTTTTCGCTTACCTGCCAGGCATACCATGGCTCATGCATATTACTGATTTCTCATTCCAGAAAGCCATGGCTGTAGGCTTCTATCCATTCATAATTGGCGATGCATTAAAGTCGCTTGTTGGCGCCATTCTGGCTATCTCATTAACACCTTACATCGTCTATATTCGCTCGTCAACCGTCAAGCGCAGCAATCAGACTTTAACCATTAAAGGGTAGAAACCGTCCTATCGCAATAAATATGCGTATTCCAATTGACTTTCGTCAATAGAGACTGACCATCTTCATAACACAGTGGTCAGTCCCATCGGAATACGCATTATTTTTGATTCCAATTCCACAAACGTACCTCACCTATTCGAATAGCCCTTACAAAGCTAACCTCCTGCAATTTCAGAAGCTCCCTGACTGGCCCCGTCGCTACGACGCCGTAAATCTGTACGCCATTATCATCCGCATAACCCAAAGCGTCCTTAACCAGCTTAGTCGAGACAACAGACCTTGTAATTGACTTGTATTCGAGCAATAGCTGCAGGGTTTGCTTGTAATCATCCGTTTGCAAGCCATTTTTTTCATGGTGATACAATGGTATGGTCGGAAACCCTAGCGGATTCCAAACCGCCTGCTCTCCAATTTCAGAACCCTCAACCGCCGTTCTAACGGCATACCACACTAAATCCATCTCTTTCCCATCGAATTTGGATAGCACATCACTCTGCTCGTAATAATTATCCAAAGAGACATACGCTTCAGCCACCGTTCCCTCGGGAAGCTTTTCTAATCGGGACCATTCATTACTGCTCCTTACTGTTTCCGTTGCGCTTGGCAAATAGAAAAACAAATTTGTTCGATTTTGTGTATCTAGGTACGTATCTACTCTTGTACCGATCCATTGATTAAGTCTGAATGTCTGTGAATAAGTGCCTACTGTTTCACTTTCGCTGCCGATTTGCTTGGTGATTGTACCAAAAAAACGGGTTGCCAATATATTAGTCGGCGCGCTGCTAAGTGATACCTCAATATTTGGACGCGATACCGCTAGTGCTGACTTCAAGACATCACTATAAACGCTCTGGCGCATAGGACTGCCTGTCGTGTAATAGAGGGATGTCAGAATCGAATTCAACACACTTAACAGGAGCAGCATGCCAAATACCGTTCCCACGCTCCAGAATCATGCTTTTCTTTTCCCCCGCTTCATCAGCTTCCTTGCCTGCTTAGGGTTTAACTCCATTGAACTGCGCAGTACACCTAAATCAGCCGGAGCATTCCCTTTCTCGAGCATCTCATCCATATAGGTCTGATAAGCCTCAAGCTTCTTCAATTCCTGCTCCACTTCCGCCCGTTCCTCTGCTGACAGCTTATCGTCCTCATAGTCCTTTAGTAACTGTTTAAAACGTTCAGACATCATACGCCCCCTTCTGCAGCAGCTTAAGCGTCTGCCTTGCCCGAAATAAAAGCACTTTATAATGAGATAAGCCAATTCCCATAATGTCTGCCGACTCCACATACGACAATTCTTGCCAATCATGCAAGAGCAATGCCTGTTTTTGTTTATCCGGAAGCCTATCAATCAAAATCGCTAATACTATTCGGCGCTGCCATCTCCCCCTCGCCCTGCCGAATGGCTCCTCAGCATCTCCTTATGCTATACACGTTTAAGCTCTGGAAAAAGTTACAAACCGCGATCGATTTCCATAAAAAAACGCCTGCCCCGTTCGGCAAGCGCTTCTTTTTATTCTTCTATTGTATGCTAGTGCACGCTTAGTCGCTGCATTCCTCGGGAGCCGGCTCCGATGCATCTTCAACGCTGATTTTCTCGGAAACGGTGTCTCGTACGATCGAGATAACTAGCTGCAGCAAGTAATTGATATCCGTCTGGCTTTGTTGAAATTCGGATACGATTGGAATGCCGTCAAGCTCGTCCTGCAGCGTTTCCATTTCGCCTTCGATTTTTTTAACCATATCGGCGTTTTTGAACGTCGTTTCGAACGCAACGACTTCTTTTTGCTTCTTTTTAATTTTCGAAATTAATTGCTGAACGCGTTCGTTTCCATTGATTTGCTGCTCTGCACGACGGTAGTGCTGGACTTCCTCCGATGTAAAAATGAGAGCCGCCAGCTCTTTCGCTTTTGTCGTAATATCCTCGCGAACGATTAGATCGCGTGTATGGAAGCTCGGAATTCCGCAGCCTTCTCCATGCTCGTGATCATGATCGCAATGTGCGCCTTGGTTTTCTGCTGTTTGCTGCTCTGACATTTGTCATCTCTCCTGTTTTGCCGTTAACTTACGGCTTCTTGTGCATCCTGTTCGATCGATTCCGCTTTAATATACCAAGTTTGTGCCTCTGTCACTTTAGCCATTATGAATTGGCCGACCCATTCCTTGGGACCTTCCAAATGAACTAATTTATTCGTGCGTGTACGTCCTGATAGGATGCTCGCATTATTTTTGCTTTCGCCTTCTATAAGCACCTCAACGATTTGCCCGCATAGCTGCTCATTCTTCTCTCTCGCATTTGCTGCAAGCTGAGCATTCAACCGTTGAAGTCTTGCCTTCTTCACCTCAAGAGGCACGTTGTCTTCCATCCCGGCAGCAGGCGTACCTTCGCGCGGGGAGTATAGGAACGTATAGGCAGAATCGAAGCCGACTTCCTTCACCAGCGTCATCGTATCTTCGAACTGCTCGTCTGTTTCACCTGGGAAACCAACGATTATATCCGAAGTGAGCATCGCATTCGGGATGGCTTTCTTAATCTTGTCTACTAGCTCCAAATACATCTCGCGTGAATATTTGCGGCTCATTCGCTTCAATATCTCCGTGCTGCCCGACTGTACTGGCAAATGGATATGCTCCACTAGATTGCCGCCCGTTCCAAGCACCTCAATCAAATGATCATCGAAATCTCGCGGATGGCTGGTCATGAAGCGAATACGCGGAATATCGATTTTGGACATATCGTGCATAAGATCGCCGAAGCGATAGCTGATATCCTCGAAATCCTTCCCGTAAGCATTCACGTTCTGACCAAGCAGCGTAATTTCTTTAAAGCCTTTCCTTGCGAGCTCACGAACCTCCGCAATGACATCCTCTGGACGCCTGCTGCGCTCCTTGCCTCTCGTATACGGTACGATGCAATAGGTGCAGAACTTGTCGCAGCCGTACATGATATTAACCCAAGCACGCATGCCTTCGCGTTTCTTAGGCATATTTTCTATAATATCGCCTTCCTTGGACCAAACCTCCACAACCAGCTCTTTACTGAAATAAGCGTTTTGGAGCAGATGTGGCAGGCGATGAATGTTATGCGTTCCAAAGATCATATCCACAAAAGCATGCTTTTGCAAAATACGTCCGACAACCGACTCCTCCTGTGACATACAGCCGCAAACGCCTAGCAGCAGGTCGGGCTTCTCGGTTTTGAGTGTCTTAAGATGGCCAAGCTCGCCGAACACCTTATCCTCAGCATTCTCGCGAATCGCGCATGTATTCAATAAAATGACATCTGCTGTATTACGATCCTCCGTAGCCTTGTAGCCCATCTCTTCGAACATGCCCTTCATGACCTCTGTGTCATGCTCGTTCATCTGGCAGCCATAGGTTTGGATCAAATAATGCTTGCCAACTCCCATAGTCCTCAGCTCATCCGGAATAGCGAAGTCATAATGCACCTCGATATCCTCTTTGCCGCGCTTTTTCTCATCCTTATGGCTAGGTGCGGCGTTTATGTTGACGATCCTTCCTTTAATGCGGTAGGTCGTTGAATTCTCGTCTTGGTCGATCACTTTCGCATCGCTGAAATCAAAATATTTGGAGTAATCCTTTAGCAGCCCTTGCTTCTTATCCGTAGCGAGCTGATTACTATCCTTTGTCACTGCCGTTTCACTTCCTTATGGGTACTAATAGTTGCTTAGTATGCTTGTATAGCCCAATTAAGTATTATACCAGTTAACGGAATAAAGGGTCAATAAAGGTCAAACAAAATCGGTCTTGAATTTCCTCGCATGAATAGCCCATAACCATTCTAAGCTGCTTGAACGTATGCGGCGACTGAATCGAAATAAAAGAATGAGCCGCATAGCAGGGATCAATGGATGTGATTTCGTTCTTCTCTAACGCTTCTATAAAAAGATTTTTGAGCACGCTATGCAAATATAAATATGGCGGCGATTGAAAGAAATCCGGCTTTTGATTCTCCATTTTATTAAAAGATTGCATAACGCCGAGCCATCTCGATTCTTTGTCAATAAAAGCTATAATTTTACGCATCACGCTGCTAAGTCGTTCTTGAACGGAGTGTTGAACGGCTGATTCTAAATATTCATCGATCTCCGAGATGAAGATATCAAAGTTCTCTTTCATCATATCCATACATAAATCGCCTTTGTTTGAATAACGCCGATATAAAGTTCCTTGTCCGATTCCTACCGATTTCGCGATTTGATGCATGCTGACCGATTCTACCCCATGCTCCGTAAACAAACAATTGGCAGTATGCAAAATCGCTTTGCTCAATGCTTGCTTCGTCCTGCTGTTTTCTGGTGCAGTCATCGTTCTATCTCCTTTTTCCGCTTTTACAAATGTAACGATTGACAATTGCCCGTTTCGTCTTTATTATTCAGTAGTGCGGACAATTGTCCGCACATAGATGCGGTCATCTTTTTATTGTAGCCTGATTCCTTATGGCAGGTCAACAATAGGAAGAATAGACCCCCCATATACGGATAGGAGGAATAAAAATGGCTTCCGCTTCACAGAAAGCAGCACCTACTGGCGATCCCATGTCGATTCGCAATATTATTGCCCCGCTGATCGCCATCATTGTCGGTATGTTTATGGTCATTCTGGATGGTACGGCAATGAACGTTGCCATGCCTGGTTTAATGGAGGATTTCAAGAGTTCGATGTCACTGGTCCAATGGACGATCACCGGCTATGCACTTGCACAAGCCGCTGTCATTCCGCTCGCGGGATGGATGTCGGATCGTTTTGGAGCCAAGCAGGTATTCTTGTTCTCCATCATTATGTTCACACTTGGCTCTGCTCTTTGCGCACTCGCAACGACGGCTGAGCAGCTTATCGTATTCCGCATCATTCAAGGCCTTGGCGGCGGTATGGTCGCTCCAATTGCGATGGCTTTCACATTTAGGCTGAGCCCTCCAGGCAAGCAAGGGGCTGTTATGGGCATGATCGGTATTCCGATGCTGCTCGCTCCTGCACTTGGTCCTGTAGTAGCTGGCTACCTTGTTGATTATGTATCCTGGCACTGGATTTTCATTATTAATCTTCCGATCGGTGTCATCGCTGTTATCGTTGGTCTTCGTACACTGCCTAATATCGAGCGCAAACGCGTACCTTCCCTTGATTTCCTCGGGATGATATTCGCTCCTCTTGCATTTGCCATGCTTGCTTATGGTGTAAGCTCAGCTGGCGGCGGTGAAGGCGGCGGCGGAAGCGGCTGGACATCGCCAGAAGCGCTAGTCGGCATGATCGTGGGTGGCGTAGCACTCATTATTTTCATTATCGTAGAGCTTAACCGCAAAGAACCACTGCTGGAGCTTCGCGTTTTCAAATCCAGCGATTTCACGCGGGGCATCATTTTGCAATGGATCGTGCAGATCGCTTTGTTCGGAACGTTGTTCCTTGCACCGATTTTCTTGCAGCTTGCAAAAGGCTACTCTGCGTTTGACACAGGTCTTATCTTGCTGCCGCAAGCTCTTGCAGCTGGTATTTTCATGCCAATCGGCGGCAAGCTGTTTGACCGTTTCGGAGCGCGTCCGGTCGTCCTTTCAGGACTCGCAATCGTTACGGTAGCCGGTTTTATTTTAAGCCAAATATCTGCTGAAACGACGCTTCTCACATTAATGATTCCACTTGCCATGCTCGGAGCAGGAATGGGCTTGTCCATGATGCCGCTTAACACGCATATCATGCAATCCGCTCCCAGAGAGCTTGTAAGCCGTGTCACCTCGTTGACGGCAGCTGCACAGCAGGTTATGACCTCCTTTGCAATCGCAGGCTTATCAACTATTCTTGCGAGCAGAGTCGAGCATTACAGTGCGACAAACCCTGGCCCGAATGTTGTTTACTCCTCTTACGGTGACACGTTCTTCATTCTCGCTATTATTTCAATCGTTGGCGCAATTGCTGCTTTATTGCTTCGCAGACCGAAGCAAGAGAAAGGCACCAGCATGGATGAGAAGCCTGAAATGTCCATGATGATGGGCCACTAACAAACTTTACTTACTTTTGTAACGCAAAAGACAGCTTCCGAATCGTCATTGACGACAAGGAAGCTGTCTTTTTATACATTTAAGACTTCTATGTTTCACGCGATATAGTTTTCTTCTATTTCTACGAGCAACGGATACACTCCTCTTGCAGAGGACGGCGAAGCCGTTTCTTCTTGACGTCCGCTATATTAATCAATAATTTCCGCTTTGTCACCGTTTTTGACGCCTGCGGCATTTGCTTCGTCCGTATCAATATGCATGTCAAGCGCATATTGATCTGAGACGCGCGCAACCACCTGCTCGAATATGACGCCACGCTCCCCGGGGAAACGCACGCGCAGCAACTGCTTGTCCGCAACGCCATAGCGCTCAGCATCACTTGTGTGGAAGTGAATATGACGGGCAGCTACGATGACGCCTTCTTCGATTTCAAGCTCTCCAGCGGGCCCTTGAAGCTTGATCCCCGCAGAGCCTTGAATGTCGCCTGATTCTCTTACTGGCGGATTAACGCCTAACGCAAAAGCATCCGTACGGGATACCTCCAGCTGTGTTTGTTTGCGGGCAGGACCTAAGATTCTAACCTTCGCGAAGCTGCCTTTGGGACCGGAAACAGCTACCGTTTCATTGGCAGCATATTGCCCTGGCTGGGACAAAGGCTTCATTTCTGTCAATTCATAGCCTTTACCGAACAAAAGCTCGACATGCTCCTGTGATAAGTGAATATGTCTAGCGGATACTCCTATCGTAACTTCTCTATGTATCATGTTGTCACTCTCCTGTTATCCTGTTGTATTTATAGGTTCTTGCGACAAAAATAAGCACACGGCTATTAACCGCATGCTTATCATACCACTTATTTAAATTCCGCTACAAGCTTGTCGAATTCTTCCGGAGTTATCTTGATATTCTGTTTTGCAAGTGCTTCAGGCTTGAAGCCTGTAATCATATCTTCATAAGATTTGCGCGTTTTGTTTTGATAGATCAATCCCGTCACCAATCCATTCGTTTCCATGATCTTATTCATGGCCTGCACGCGGTTAGATGGATCATAATCCGGGAATTGCTCGAGGTTCACGATATTTTCCTTAAACCAATCGTACGTATTGATTTTATTGAAGGTTACGCAAGGGCTGAACACATTGATCAATGAGAAGCCTTCATGATTGATACCCTCTTCAATCAACTTGGTCAATTGCTTCAAATCGCTGGAAAAGGATTGAGCAACAAATGTAGCACCCGCAGACAAAGCAATTTCAAGCGGAGACAATGTTGTTTCTATGGAGCCCTCCGGCGTTGACTTCGTTTTGAAGCCCTCCGCACTGCGGGGAGAAGTTTGGCCTTTTGTCAATCCATAGATTTGATTGTCCATGACAATATAGGTCACGTTCAAATTTCTGCGGATGGCATGTACGGTGTGGCCCATTCCGATTGCGAAGCCGTCGCCGTCTCCGCCTGATGCGATTACCGTGAGCTCGCGGTTAGCAAGCTTAACGCCTTGTGCTATAGGCAGCACGCGTCCATGAATGCCATGAAAGCCGTACGCGTTTATATATCCGGAAATCCGTCCGGAACAACCGATTCCAGAGATGACAGCCAAATTTTCAGGCTCTAAGCCTACGTTGGCCGCAGCGCGTTGAATAGCAGCTTGAATGGAGAAATCTCCGCAGCCGGGGCACCAGTTGGGCTTCACATTATTTCTAAACTCTTTGAACGTTGCCATCTAGACTCAACTCCTTACAAGCTTTGTAAATGTCCGAAGGCAAGAATGGATTGCCGTCATATTTAAGCAAGCTCTCGATCTTTTCAGCGAAGCCGGCATTCATTTTAATCTGAGCAGCCAGTTGTCCAGTAGCATTGTTTTCAATGACGATTACTTTATTGGCGCTTTGCAAATAGGGCAGGAGCAGCTTCGTAGGGAATGGATGAATTTGACGAATCGTTATGTGATTCGTTGTCAATCCGTCCTCAGCCAGCATGCTTCTTGCTTCATCTATTGTGCCGCCAGTCGATCCCATCCCGATAATCAGCTGCTCAGGCGTTTCATGAGGAGCATCAATGCGGATCGCGTCGCGAATATACACATCATTCAACTTATTCAAGCGTTTATCCATCATATTCAGACGGTTTGTTGCATTCTCGGAAGGACGTCCGGTCTCATCATGCTCAACCCCAGTTACGTGATGCAATCCACCCTTTTCACCCGGCAATACGCGCGGTGAAACGCCGTCCTCCGTTAGCTCGTATCGTTTAAAGAGGTCATGACCTTCAAGCTCTGGCACATTTTCTACCAGCTTGCCTCGTTTAATCTCAATCTTGTCGTAGTCAAATGGCTCGCAAGATTGCTTTCCTAGAGACAGCTGAAGATCAGTCATTAGAATGACCGGCACTTGGTATTCCTCGGCAAGGTTGAACGATTCAATCGTATCGAAGAAGCAATCCTCAATTGAAGCTGGCGCAATGACAATTTTGGGAATCTCGCCATGTGTTCCGTATACCATCGCGTTGAGATCAGATTGCTCTTGCTTTGTCGGCAAGCCAGTTGACGGACCGCCACGCTGTGTATTTACGATGACAAGCGGCGTTTCCGTCATACCTGCCAGACCGATGGCTTCCATCATTAAAGATAACCCGGGACCTGCCGAAGCCGTCATCGTGCGGACACCTGCGTAGTTTGCGCCGATCGCCATCGTTACCGCTGCAATCTCGTCCTCGGTTTGGACAACCGTTCCGCCGAATTTCGATAGCTTTTTAATTAAATATTCCATGATCTCAGACGCTGGAGTAATCGGATAAGCGGCCATCAGCCTACAGCCTGCAGCAATGGAGCCAAGTCCGATCGCTTCATTCCCAATCATGAACAGCTTCTGCTGGCCATCTGCCTCGTCAAGCTTGAATTCATCAAGCGGGCCGCCAGCTTGCTCAAGGACGAACTCCGCCCCGCGTTTAACCGCTTCTATATTTTTCTCGACGATTGCTGCGCCTTTGCGGCCGAACTCTTCTTCTACCGCCTTATTGAAAACTTCGATAGGCAATCCTAGCAACGCCCAAGACGCGCCGGAGGCAACCATGTTTTTCATAAGCGACGTACCGAGCTCCTCGGCCATCTTCGTAATTGGCACCGCGAACAATCTAGCTTCTATGCCTTCTGGGACCGTCGGATTGAACTTCGCATCTGCTACGATTACGCCGCCTAGTCGAAGCTCCTTCGCATTCAAGTCGATGCTTTCTTGGTCGAACGCGACCAGAATATCCAGATCATCGGAAATAGCACGAATAGGCTTCGTGCTTATACGAATTTTATTATTGGTATGACCGCCTTTAATACGTGAAGAAAAATGCCGATACCCATATAAATAATAGCCCAAGCGATTAAGCGCCGTGGAAAAGATTCGGTCCGTACTCTCTACGCCTTCTCCTTGTTGGCCCCCGATCTTCCAAGACAATTGACTAATCAAAATGCCCAACTCCTCTTTTTCTAGAACGTACAAATATAATGTGAAACAGCTATCGCCGTCTTTTGTGGCGCAGCGCGCGCGTTTCATTCCGAGAAATATAAAGAATGTATAGCCTAAGCCTATACGTTCCTATATTTTAAAATATCTTCATGTAATTATATCGTAAATCGTATGACAGTCACAACAATTTTAAAGCGCGCTCCATCAAAAATCAAGGTGTAAACGCTTAATTGAAATATAGTTGTTTGCGATCAATACGATACCGCAAACAGAATGAACCATTTTCAGGAAACTGGTAGATTGCTTCTTAGAAATCGCATCGCATTTCCGGACATGAACTGCTCCGTTTGCAGCGAAGTAAAACGTTTCAGCAGAGCATCCGTAAACGAGTTCAGCTCCCCAGGGTGTGTTAGTCCGCTAATATATCGATCAATGCCGTCGAAATCCGAGCCTAGCATTATATGTTTCTCACCGCCAAGCTCGCATATGTGGTCGATATGCCGAAGCAAGTCATCGATAACGACGGTCTCCGCGCTGGATACAAACCATGGAACAAACGTTATGCCGAGCATTCCGTCTTTATTAATGATCTCCGTAATCTGCCTATCGTTTAAATTTCGTGGGTGATCGCAAATCGCTCTTGCGTTTGAGTGGGATGCGAGGAATGGTTTTTGTGAAAGCTCTGCAACATCCCAAAACGCTCGTTCTGATAAATGCGATACGTCCACCATGATGTCCAGCTCATTGCACTCCTCAACAAAGCGTCTCCCTGCTGCCGTTAAGCCTCCACCGCGAGGCTCCATTGCCCCGTCAGCAGCCCAATTCGCATGATTCCAGGTTAAACCAGCGGCGCGAATTCCCAGTTGATGCAAGATACGAAGCATAGATATTTGCCCTTGAAGACCATCAACGCCTTCTAGCGATAACAATGCTCCTATTTTTCCTGTTTTCAAGCATAATTCCAAGTCCTGGGCAGACCGAACTAACATCATTTCCTTACAGGCAAGCACCTGTTGGTAGAAGCGATCCACACTCTCCAGAATGGGCTCTAAACGTCCATTTAACGATTCGGGAATATAGATCGCAAAGGTTTGCAAAACCGTCCCTGCCGCCTTCAAGCGCTCGTATGTCACGTCCAAGCTGCCCGGCTTGCTGTCTTGAAACGTTAAATGCTCATCTAGCAACAGCTTGCAGAGCACATCACAATGAAAATCTACCACTTTCATAGTCGCACCACCATTCGTTAGGCTTACAGTAAGAAGAAACGCCTGACGGCGTCCTATCTATAGGCACCATCGTTTCAGCAAAACGTATAGAGAAGGATCGAGCAAATTTATATCCTTTCCTATACGTCAAAAAAACCTGTCTACGTCGTAAACAGGCGAATCGTTTCATTTGATCCAATTGGCTAGCAACTTAACGCCGCTTGGACTTGCTACCGAGGTTCAACAATCAATTTGATTGCTGTTCGGTCCTCCCCGTCAATAACAATGTCAGTAAAAGCCGGAATACAAATCAGATCCACCCCGCTGGGAGCCACGAAACCTCTCGCAATCGCAACCGCTTTGATTGCTTGGTTTAACGCACCAGCTCCAATGGCTTGCAGCTCCGCACCACCACGTTCACGAAGAACGCCAGCTAGCGCGCCTGCAACGGAATTAGGATTCGATTTTGCTGAAACTTTTAATACATCCATAAAAAGAACCTCCCCTTGGACTGTTGGATGGATTCCACTTTTAAATAGTATTCGAGGGAGATTAAAAAATTCCTGCTTTTATTCCGTCTATTCACAAACTGTTCTGAATTGTCGGAACTTTTCAAAGATTCAAAACTTTACATGAGCAGCCATTCGTCTTCCGTCAACCGTATTTTTTCGATTTTGCGCGCTTCGCCTGTCGCATCGTCAATCTGCACAGATATGGCGTGCAAATGCCACTTTCCTTCATCCACTACAAAGCGAACCGGCAGCTGCGTGATGAACTTATGCAGCACGGCATTCCGCTCCATTCCCAGCACGCCTTCCTTCGGTCCGACCATGCCCACGTCCGTGATATAAGCCGTACCTGCTGGCAGTATCGTATCATCATTTGTCTGTACATGTGTATGCGTTCCAAGAACGATTGAAGCTCTGCCGTCCAAGTGCCAGCCCATCGCAATTTTCTCTGATGTCGCTTCAGCATGGAAATCGACGAGAATGTTATTTGTTTTCTCCTTGGCCGCTTCGATTAATTCATCCGCCTTGCGGAATGGACAATCGATCGGAGGCAAAAAGGTTCTGCCTTGCAAATTAATAATTGCCAGCTGTTTCCCGCCAGCCTTGATGATCGCCATGCCTTGACCGGGTGCGCCTTCTGCATAGTTGGCCGGTCGCACAATACGGGGCTCGTCGTCAATCCATTCAAAAATATCTTTATTATCCCACGTATGGTTGCCCATTGTGATGCCGTGGACGCCCCATTCGAAAAATTCCTTCGCTATGGCTGCCGTTATCCCGCGTCCAGCAGCTGCGTTTTCGCCATTGGCGATGATAATATGCGGGTTATATTTGCTTTTGAGAGCCGGAAGTACCCTTTTCAGAGCACTTCTGCCAACATTGCCTACGATATCGCCGATAAATAATACGTTCATAATAAGTACACTTCCTTTTTTGTACGCCTGCAAACAGAAAAGTGGCTAACTAGCAGCCACTTTTCTGAAAAGCCGATATTTTGTTGTTGCTTACTTCGCATATTCAACCGCGCGAGTTTCTCGAATGACCGTAACTTTAATATGTCCCGGATAATCAAGCTCGCTCTCGATTTTTTTCGTAATATCACGTGCTAGGCGGAATGCTTCGGTATCATCGATTTTTTCTGGCTGCACCATGACGCGCACTTCGCGGCCAGCTTGAATCGCGTACGATTTCTCGACGCCTTCAAACGATTCGGAAATATCCTCAAGCTTCTCCAGTCGTTTGATATACGTTTCAAGCGTTTCACGGCGAGCTCCAGGACGCGCGGCGGACAATGCGTCAGCTGCACCTACGAGCATCGCGATAACGGAAGTTGCTTCCGTATCTCCGTGGTGAGAAGCAATACTGTTAATAACGACAGGATGCTCCTTGTATTTCTTAGCAAGCTCCACACCGATCTCAACATGTGAGCCTTCTACTTCGTGATCCAAAGCTTTACCGATATCATGCAGCAAGCCTGCACGCTTCGCGAGCGTGACGTCTTGGCCTAGCTCTGCTGCCATCAATCCAGTCAAGTAAGCAACCTCCATAGAGTGCTTCAGCACGTTCTGACCGTAACTTGTCCGATATTTCAATCGTCCCAAAATCTTGATTAAATCCGGATGCAAGCTGTGAACACCAACCTCGAAGGTAGCCTGCTCACCGTATTCACGGATACGCTCGTCCACCTCTTTACGAGATTTTTCAACCATTTCTTCAATGCGGGCAGGGTGGATACGACCGTCAGCCACAAGCTTTTCCAAAGAAGTGCGGGCAATTTCGCGTCTTATCGGGTCGAAACCTGATAAAATGACCGCTTCCGGTGTATCGTCGATGATTAGATCGATACCAGTCAATGTTTCCAAAGCACGGATATTACGGCCTTCGCGCCCAATAATGCGGCCTTTCATTTCTTCATTAGGCAAAGTTACGACGGATACCGTCGTTTCAGCCACATGATCCGCCGCACAGCGCTGAATAGCAAGTGATATAATATCACGGGCTTTCTTATCGGCTTCTTCTTTCGCTTGCTGCTCGATCTCTTTAATCATTTGTGCCGTCTCATGTCGTACTTCCTGCTCAACATTAGATAAAATAATCGATTTCGCGTCTTCCGTTGTCAGACTCGATATCCGTTCCAATTCGCTTAGCTGCTGCTTATAGATGGAATCGATCTGCTCTTGCGTTTCTTCGATCCGTTTTTCTTTGTTGGCTACAGTTTCTTCTTTGCGTTCTAGCGCTTCTAACTTTTTATCCAGCGACTCCTCTTTTTGGAGTAAACGTCTTTCCTGACGTTGAGCTTCGTTGCGACGTTCACGAATGTCTCTCTCGGCTTCGGAACGAAGTTTGTGGACTTCATCTTTTGCCTCTAGCACGGTTTCTTTCTTCTGAGCTTCCGCTTCTTTCTTCGCATTTTCTACGATAACAACAGCAGCTTGCTCAGCGCTCGAAATTTTGGCCTCCGCAATCGATTTTCGAATAAAATAACCAATCCCAAAGAAAATTGCGCCAACAAAGAGACAGATCAAGATCCAAATGATCTCAGACATCTTGTTCACCTCCTTGTTGCATACACCAAGGCACTGCTTGGGATGATATTAGGTTTTCAACCGGCTTCAAACCGTTTCAACAATTACTAATTTGACGAAAATAATCGTATTGAATCAACTTTTGGAAGGAAAATTGATTCAATAGTGAAGGAATACAACCTCATTTTATCTTTTCGTAAAATCAATTGTCAAGCAAAAGCCCATCAACTTCCTCGAATGCGTCTTCATCCCCGTTTAGATCTATCCATTTTATTGCCTTCTTGACGATATCTCCTGGAAAGCCTCTGCGCATTAAATAGCCCATAAGCTTGCGCTTTTTCTCGAAAGTCTCTCCCTTTAGCGATCGCCATTTCTTCTCCGCAGCCTTCTTCGCTGACGCAAGTTCGATTTCCTCGTCCAATGCATCAATGGCTTCCGCAGCGGCTTCTTTCGACACGCCTCTCTGCTGCAGCTCCTGTTTAATGAAGCGTCGACCCTTCAAGCCGTTTTTCAATCGCCCTGCAGCGAATTGACGTGCATATTGTTCATCATCCACAATATGCTCCCTTTCTAAACGGTCTAGCGCATATTGAATATTATCATTCTCAAACAGCTTCCGGCTCAAATATTGCTCGATTTGCTTTCTCGTTCTCGGTTTAGCACCTAAATAGCCGATTGCTAATATATAAGCACGGTAACGTTCATCTTCCGTTCTTATTTCTTCCATTTGAATTTCCGTTAACAGTTGACCTTTCGTTAAACGGAATCGTATCAATATATCCTCATGAACAGATAACATAGGTTCCTCGGACTCAGCAAAGAGATGATATAATTTTCGTTCTTTTTTATCAAGGCGAACAGACAAAATCATCCATTCTTCTTCATTCTCGACAATGCTTGGAGCCACGATTTACATCCTCTCTAAACACAGCTTCGCCGCCCCTATCAGGGCGGCGAAGCATTGGTACGTATAATTTCCGTGCAGTTCTACTCTAGATCTTCGAACTCTTCGTCGTCTTCTTCCTCAGCTTTGAAGTTAGCTTGAGTCGCTGCTGCCGACAGATTGCTCGCATCCCGAATCTGCTTCTCGATTACTTCGGCAATATCTTTATGGTCTTTCAAATACTGCTTTGCATTCTCTCGGCCTTGGCCAAGACGCTCCCCATTATATGAGAACCATGCGCCGCTCTTCTGTACAATATCCATTTCAACGCCAATATCAACAAGGGTTCCTTCTCGCGAAATTCCCTCTCCGTACATAATATCAATTTCGGCCTGTTTGAACGGTGGTGCCACTTTGTTCTTAACAACCTTGATACGGGTCCGGTTACCAACCATGTCGTTGCCTTGCTTCAAGGTCTCAATACGGCGTACATCCAGACGCACGCTGGAATAGAACTTCAATGCCCGGCCTCCTGGTGTTGTCTCAGGGTTACCAAACATGACGCCAACCTTCTCACGAAGCTGGTTGATAAAGATTGCAATCGTCTTCGATTTGCTAATTGCACCCGATAGCTTCCGCAATGCTTGTGACATCAAGCGGGCTTGGAGACCGACGTGAGAATCACCCATGTCGCCTTCAATCTCTGCTTTCGGTACGAGTGCGGCAACGGAGTCGATAACCACGATATCAACCGCACCGCTGCGAACAAGCGCTTCTGCAATTTCTAGAGCTTGCTCTCCCGTATCCGGCTGTGAGAGCAGCAGCTCATCAATATTCACACCAAGCTTGCTTGCATAGAGCGGGTCTAACGCATGCTCCGCATCGATAAATGCAGCTTGTCCGCCAATGCGTTGAACCTCTGCAATCGCGTGAAGCGCAACTGTCGTCTTACCTGATGATTCCGGTCCGTATATTTCAATAACACGTCCACGCGGCAAGCCGCCTATTCCTAAAGCGATATCAAGAGCAAGTGAACCGCTAGGCACGGTTTCAACTTGCATGTGTGTAGATTCTCCCAATTTCATGATGGAGCCTTTACCAAATTGTTTCTCAATTTGACGCAAAGCCATTTCTAGTGCAGCGCGACGATCCGACAAGAAACTCACATCCTTCTTTATTTATAATGTTATGATACCTTTTTTCTTCCGGGATGACAAGCATTTTTTCGAACATACATTCGCCTTTTTGCTTCACCCCTAGTTATGGACATAAAAAAACCGCAGCAAAGTAATCTTCGCCACGGTTCTTCCGGTAACTGTCTTTTATTATAACGGGCTGTCCGGCAATTGACAAACATTATTTATGACAGTGAACCGGAAGCAAAAGCCCGTGCATTTTAATTAGATCGTTTATTCTCTGTTAAGAGCGAGCCATAACCGGTACAATGCCGATTTCACAGCACGAAGCCTGATCATGCTTCTGCCGCCGCTGAGATTTAACGTAAACACCTCAGTAGCCCTCCCGCGCTGCGAAATCCCCACATACACTAGTCCGACAGGCTTGCCCTCGGATTCAGCCGGACCGGCTACGCCAGTCAACGAGACCCCGAAGTCTGCATCAGAGAGCTCCCGGACGCGCTCTGCCATGATCGCAGCTGTCGAATCGCTTATCGCGCCGGGCGCCCCCTCGCCTTCAAGCTGCGTGAGAGGAATGCTTAATAAGTGATGCTTCATTATATTCGTATAAGTGACAACACCGCCTACATACTCTCCACTGCTCCCAGGAACGTTCGTAATGAGCTCCGCCAGCAAACCCCCGCTAATGCTTTCCGCGCTCGCTAGCTTGCGTCTCGAGGCTCTTAGAAGGTGTATAACCTCTTCCTCCAGAGGGATGTCCTCCTGCGCGTATAGGAATTCGCCAACTAAAGCCTTGATTTTGGCAACCGTTTCGTCTATTTTCAGATCAGCGTCGATAGCCGAGCCCGCTTTGGTGGAAACACGGATCGATACCTCGCCTTCCTTCGCATAGGGAGCAATGGTTGGGTCGATCTGCCTGTCAATCAACGGAATCAGCTTCGCTTCCAAATTCGATTCACCAATACCCGCGAACTTCAAAATGCGTGAATAAAGGGGATCCGCTGCCCCGAGCTCTGCGCGCAGCCATGCTTCTCCTGCGCCGTCCATCATCGGTTTCATCTCGCGGGGAGGACCAGGCAGCAGCAAATATAACGTTCCATCAACAGATAACCCGTTGCCGACGGCAAGTCCTGTCGTATTCTCAAGCGGCTCTCCACCTTCGATCATAAGTGCTTGCCTGCGATTGCTCTCCACCATATGAATGCCTCGGGAGCTGAACATATGCTCGATTTGAGCCATTGAAGGCTCATGGATGAGAAGGTTTCGGTTCAGGTATTCCGCTAGTACATCCTTTGTAAGGTCGTCCTGCGTCGGACCTAGTCCGCCAGTGAATACAAGCAAGTCAGCACGGCTGCGGCCAATTTCTATCGCTTCCCTCAGCCGTCCGGCATTGTCGCCAACTACCGTTTGAAAATAAACATCGACGCCGAGTCCGGCTAATTTCTGAGACAGGAACTGTGCATTCGTATTTACGATTTGGCCAAGCAGCAGCTCCGTCCCGACCGCTATAATTTCTGCTTTCATTATTCGATATCTCCTCCACGTCTAATTATAGGCTGGCTTTATGCCATATAAGCAAAAGCATCTCCCCGTCATACGGAAAGATGCTTTAACTTTATTCTACCGGAATCAAATGCTTATTCTTCAAAAAATAATCGATGCCTGAGTATACGGTAATGGCCGCAGCCACCCAGCTAGCAATGACATCAAATGGAAAATCAATAAAATTAAATGGGAAGTTGTTAATCAATAGCGCGATAATCATCGTGATTTGAATCGCGGTCTTCCATTTGCCCCATGTGCTGGCCGCCATAACTGAGCCTTCTAGGAGCGCAATTTGGCGAAGACCTGTCACAGCAAATTCCCGGCTAATGATAACGATCGCAATTAGCGCGTTCAACTTATCCATCTCAACGAGCGAAATAAGGACAGCGGCAACGAGCAGCTTATCTGCCAGCGGATCGAGCAGCTTCCCTAGATTGGTTACGATTTTGTTTTTGCGGGCAATGTAGCCGTCTAACCCGTCTGTGCTTGCCGCCACAATAAAAATGAGTGCCGCTGCGATTTGATTGTATGTAATGGAGAAGTCTGAAATGCTAAACGACCCCAGATCCACTTTAATAAGCAGAAAAAACATAATAACCGGCACCAAAAATATTCTGGCAAGCGTTATGCGGTTCGCCAGATTCACGCTATTCCCTCCTCGGATCGATCTAACTCATAGGTGTGCGATACGCGAACCATTTGTTCATGAATATGACCGGAAATCTGCTTCGGCTGTAGAGCGTGCGCAGAGCAACCTTGAGCGTCTGCATGTGTGCTTTCTCTCATTTATGTATCCCCCAGATCCTACTGTAAAGCTATCTCAACAAGTATAATACATGAAAATACACGTGTCAAAAGCAGCTAAAGCCTCATTTTCAACCATGCTGCACCTAAATGAAAAGCTCCGTTTCTCGAATTCCGACGAAACGAAGCTTCGTTATTACGAGCGATAATTGGTAAATTGCAGTTCTACTGGAAGATCCGCTTCGCGTAGAAGCTTCATGACCGCTTGCAAATCATCCAGGCTTTTGCCCGAGACTCTGATTTGATCGCCTTGGATCAAGCTTTTGACCTTAAGCTTCGAATCGCGAATGAGGATATTAATCTTTTTGGAAACATCCTGCTCGATGCCTTGTCTAAGCTTAATCCGCTGCCGAACGGTATTGCCGGAAGCACCTTCAATTTTACCGTAATCCAAGTTTTTGATTGGAACCCCGCGTTTAACCATTTTGGATAGAAGAATGTCCAGCACGTTTTTCAGCTTGTAATCATCCTCTGACGCTACGACAAGCTCTTCCTTCTCAAGCGCAATGGAGCTTTTGCTACCTTTAAAGTCAAACCGAGTCTCTATCTCCCGCTCCGCCTGCTTGATTGCGTTAACTAATTCTTGCATGTCAACTTTAGATACGATATCAAATGCATTTTCTGAAGCCATAAAAAACCTCTCCTTTGTTACAGTGTTCATTATTGTGATTGATTCGTTTCGTTAGAGGGCGTGATTGTTCCTTCAGGTGTTTCACTGCCGCCGGATAACGGCTGCAGCAAAACCTTTTTGGAAGTCGCACGATCACCGTCAGGTACCAATACGCCATCTACCTTTATTTCAATTAGATCAGCTCTACCCACATTTATGTAGATAACACCGTTTAGATCAAACGATTCGGTTGTTCCATCTTCAGCATTTTTGGAATACAGCTTTTCTCCCTTATTGCTTTCCGTACGAACCTCCAGCCAGCTTCTGCCGCCTGTAACTTTCACTTCAACCTTGTGTGGCTTACCAGCTGGGCCAATATCGTATTGATCCGCCTTGCCAACCTTGCTGCCGAATACGACCGTCGTGGGCGCTTCAGTCGGAGTTGGAGCAACTGGCTCGTTTGTTGGCGCATTTGTGCTGCCGCCGGCAACCCCGTCCTCATTCTTGACAGGGGACTCCGAGGCGTCTGTAATATCCGTACTATTATCGACTTGTTTCGGTCCATCCGAATCCTTATTGATCACATACACCCAAATAACGACCACGATGAGAATCAGAAAGGACCACATCATCACGTTAAAGCCGATTTTGCCCAAACGCTCTGAGGATTGAGACTTCACTCGCCGCGGCGACCTAACGACCATTGGCTCAGCGATTTGCTCAACTGGTGCTGCAGGCACCTCATGCTGATACAAACGAAGCACTTCGTCGGGATCGAGACCAACAGCCTCTGAGTAATTTTTCACAAATGCCCGTACGTAAAACGGACCTGGTAAAACCGTATGGTCACCACTTTCGATTGCTTCCAAATACCGTTTTCTGATTTTTGTTGTTTCTTGAATATCGTCCAGTGTTAATCCGCGTTGGTCTCTCGCCTTGCGAAGTAATTCTCCCAAATCAGACATGAGACGGCCTCCTTCCAATTAGAAATCGTCTGTATAGTTAGCTGTAAAAGATTCGTAGGATATTTCTTCATCTGGCGTATTGCGCAGTTCCACAATAATGTCAAAATGGCTGTAATCGAAATTGGATTCCTTAATAAAAATATCCGGATGCTCAATAACCTTTGTGGACGGCATAGCCATAATCTCTTGCAGTAGGCCATAATGCTTCTCATTGGAGCGAATGGTACTTACGATTCCGTCGATGATAAAAATATTGTTTGGCTGCATTTCATCCTCGGACAGCTGACTCCTAACCGTTTGACGCAGCAAGGTGGACGACACGAATGTCCAGCGTTTATTCGAACAGACGCTGCCAGCTATAATGGATTCTGTCTTGCCAACGCGAGGCATCCCACGTAATCCAATAACCTGATTGCCATCACGTTTAAACACCTCGCCCAAAAAATCAACTAAAATGCCGAGCTCGTCGCGCGTGAACCGGAACGTCTTTCGATCGTCTGAATCCCGTTCGATATAACGTCCATGACGAACAGCCAAAATATCAACAATTGTTGGCGTTCTCAATTTATTAACCGTAATATTATCCACTTTCTGAAGCATCTTACCAAGCAGCTCGATTTTCTCGTCATCATCCGTTTGAAGGAGCATACCCCTAGTCCGATCCTCAACGCCATTGATGGTCATAATATTGACTTCCAGCATACCGAGCAATGACGCGATATCTCCAAGCAAGCCAGGCCTGTTTTTATGTATTTTGTATTCCATATACCATTGTTTCGACTCCAAAGCTGTCACCGTCCTAAAACTGTTCTTATAGAAGTATGTAAATGATGGATATGTACGTCATGAAACATAATTCTACAATTTTCGTCACAATCCTGCAACCCAAAAAGAAACATTGCAGAAAAGCCTCCTGTTGGGAGGCTTTCCTGCTTCTGCTTCTACTTGAGGAGAATGACGACTCGGTAAAAGAACAACTACGATTTCTCGACGAGCTTAACCATAAGGCAAGAAAGCGTTTTTCGTTCTGCCTCGTCACCGACATCCCATAGTTGCTTCAATACGCGTTCTTCCTCGTTTTTCGGATCTACCTTCTCATCGAGAAAGGTACCGATTTCGTAAGCCAAGCTTGAAATCGTTTCTTCCGTCATGCCGATCTTTTTCGCTTGTGATACACGGTCTGCCAAGAAATGCTTCCATGTAGCAAAATTAGAAAGGACAGTTGACATGTTCTCTCGCCTCCTAAAGGTATAGAAAAGAATCATCAACAGTCATATCATGCGTAAAAGTATCTCATATTATGCAGTAGGCTTGTCCGAATTCATACCTGTTTAACTTTAGGTGTGCCAGCCGCCATTCGGACTAATGACTTGACCCGTAATGTAAGAAGACTCGGGCAGCGCAAGAAAATATACGAGCGATGCGATTTCCTCCGTGGAGCCGAATCGCCCGACAGGAATTTCTTGTTGGATTGCTGCCTTTTCTTCGGCGTTGAAGCTATCCATCATCTCGGTATCAACAGCGCCGGGGGCAACGGCATTAACCGTGACCCCTGTAGGCGCGAGCTCCTTGGCAAGTGCCTTCGTGAATGCATTCATACCGCCCTTTGTTGTAGAATAGAGCACCTCGCAGGAAGCGCCTGACATTCCCCAAATGGAAGATACGTTAATAATTCGTCCATATCGCTGTGCAACCATATTCGGCATAAATAGCTGCGAGCACAAGAACATGCCTTTAAGATTAACGGACATGACATTATCCCATTCCTCTTCCGTAACATCCATGAGCATGCCGTAATGGGAAATGCCGCCGTTATTCACCAAAATATCAGGAAGCATCTGTTGGCTCTCCAATTTGTCTCGCATTCGCGCGAGCTGCTCTTTTGAGCGCAAATCAGCAGAGATCGTTAGCACATTGGCACCTAAAGCCATGCATGTTCTGGCGGTTTCATTAGCGGTCTCGTGGGACTCCAAATAATGAATGACAATATTGACTCCTTCTGCCGCGAAACGTTTGGCAATCGCTGCCCCGATTCCGCGGCCTCCCCCCGTAATCAATACCGTCATTTGTTGGAGCGTCTTCATGCCGTCGGTTGTTCCACAATCGATACGGCCAATTGTTCAAAGTCGAAATGCTCGCGCAGCCGGGCGTTCACGTCTTCAATGGTGCATTTCTCATAAAAATCCAGCACGTCGAACATATCGCTGTCACGGAAGCGGTATCTCGTAAATTCACCGGCAATCGCTTCTGGGGAGTTAAGCATCCGCAAATATCCGCCGATTTTTTTCCGTTTAGATCTCTCGAACGCGGTCGGCTCGATGCCGCTAGCCAATGCTGCTTCTACCGCTGTACGGAACTGCTCGATTAATTCATCTGAGCTGCGTGTGTCGCCGCCGATAACGGAGAATGAATAACCCGTGCTAGAGTTGTATTCATGTCCGAAGGAATCCGATATAAGGTCCGCTTCGTACAGCTGCTGGTAAAGCTTAGAGCTAGGACCAATTAAAGCTTCCAGCATCAGCTTTGTCGTTACTTCCTGCCGGAGAAGGGCTTCGCCGGTCAATCCCGTCCGTTTATCTTTAAAGCCAAGCATGCATTTAGGTAGTGAGACCGGCAGCTCGGTTACTTTTCGTTTTATTTTGACCGATTCCGGTTCATCGTCAAAATAACGTGAAATAGCATCCTGCGGCTCGATGTTTTTGGCCTTTTGATTGTCGCGAACCAGTTGGAACACTTCTTCCGCTTGAACGCCGCCAACGACGAACAACAGCATATTGGAAGGGTGGTAAAAGGTTTCATAGCACTGGTAAAGCATTTCCTTATCAATCTGCCTGATGGACTCAACCGTGCCGGCAATGTCAATATGAACCGGATGCTTATGATAAAGCGCATCGATCAGCCCGAAATAAACTCTCCAATCCGGATTATCGCGATACATATTGATTTCTTGCTCAATAATTCCTTTTTCCTTATCCACATTGGTATCCGTGAAATAGGGGTTCTGAACAAAATTAATCAAGGTTTCCAGATTCGCATGAATTTGTTCGGTTGCCGAGAACAAGTACACGGTGCGATCAAAGCTCGTAAAAGCGTTGGCAGAAGCCCCTTGGGAAGCAAAGACTGCGAATATGTCACCAGTCGGCTCCTCAAACATTTTGTGCTCAAGGAAATGAGCAATTCCGTCAGGCACCTTAGCAGGTGTTTGGCTGCCAACTGAAAAATGATTGTCTACCGAACCGTATTTCGTTGAGAACGTTGCATAAGTTTTATTGAAGCCTTCCTTTGGCAGCACGATCACTTCAAGCCCGTTATCAAGCACCTCGCGATATAGCGTTTCCTGCACGTTAGGATAGTTAAGGGTTTGCATCGTTATGCCTCCTTCCGATCACGCAAAAAGTAAATCGTATCCAGCTGCACGCCTTCAGCTACTTTGACAATGTCTGCTGGCGTGACCGCCTGTACCTGCTCCAGCAGCTGATCTGCGCTTCTGTGCTTGCCGGTGAGTACGCCGTTGAAATCGTAGGCGATCATTTCGTAGGCGGAGTCCTGAAGCTCCCTAAGGTGATTCGAAATCATCGCTTTCGTCTGATTTAACTCCAGCTCCGACAAATTGCCTGCGCGCATGCTTTCTAGCTGTTCTTTAATGATGACAACGGCTCTGTCATAATTAGCAAATTCAATACCGGATTGAATCGTACAAAGTCCCTTATGGCCATCAAGCCGGGAAGCCGCGTAATAGGCTAAGCTCTCCTTTTCCCTGACATTCAGAAATAGCTTCGAGTGCGGATAACCGCCTAAAATACCGTTATACATCAGCGCAGCAGGATACTCGTCATCAACATATCCTACTCCTGTGCGAAGTCCTAAATTGAGCTTGCCTTGGCTTACTTCCATCCGCTCGGTTACTTGCTTTATTTCTTTGACTTTATGGTGAACATTAGGCGTTGCATAAGACGATGGAGAGCCTTCCTTGAGCTTGAATGCGTGCGTAACGAGCTCCGTAACTTCAGCCAGCGTTGTGTCTCCCACGACATACAAATCAAGCGCAGCCTGATCCAGCCATTGTTCATACTGCACGTATAACGAAGCTGGTGTAATGGAATCAATCTCCGTCAGCTTGCCAAGCGGATGAAGGCGATATGGCTCATCCGCACACATTTCTTCGAGACAGCGCTCGGCAGCATACCTTATTTTATCGTTTACGATTGCTTCTAAACGCTTTTTAAGCGTGATTTTCTCGGCTTCTACATATTTCGAGTTAAATGCATCTTTTTCAAGCAAAGGATCCGTAACGACATCGCCTAGAAATTGCAGCGATTCAGCAAGCAAAGACGTGCTCGAAGAGACGAATGCGTCATTTATAACGTCCATGCGGAACTGGACGATTTGGGAATCGCCTCTTTTATATACATCAAATCCGAAACCTGCTCCATATAAATCATCCAGCTTTTCTCGGAAGCTGATCGTTTCAGGCAAATCGGCAGTACCTCTTCTCATTACAAACGGAAGTAAAGCAACCGGGGTTACCGTTGCTTCATCAAGTGTAAGTCCCGCAAATAAGGAAATAGCAAACGTTTTGAATCGTTTTGTAGGCAGTACATGCAGCCTTATACGCTGCAGCTGTCCTCTTTCAAATGTGGTCACTCGGTTTGCTCCTTTCATCGGCGCGTTATAGAGTAAATCTATTCCAGTAGACAAATCACTATACCATTCTAACCTATAGGAAATGGAAGAAGCAACCACTGCTGCTTATGGCAGTAACGGCTGCTTCCTCTCGTAAGTGTCCTATAGTTACATACAAAAAATATGTTTGCCGATCGTCTTAATTTGTGTCCTTGTCCATATCCATTTCGATGTTGCTGTGTCAGGGTTAAAGTAGTAAATGCAGCCGCCGGTTGGATCCCAGCCATTGATTGCATCTTCAACCGCTTCCCTAGCTTTTGCATTTGGCGTGAGCCAGATTTGTCCGTCTGCAACCGCAGTGAACGCGCCCGGCTGGAATATAACGCCGTATATCGTATTAGGAAAGCTTTGCGATTTCAGACGGTTGATAATAACAGCTGCAACAGCTACTTGTCCTACATAAGGCTCGCCGCGCGATTCTCCATATACGGCATTAGCCATCATCTGCAGGTCATTCTCAGTCAAGCCTAGACGGTTGGACTTGGCTATCGTCGACCCTTTGTCGGTTGAACTTGCTGTTTCCTTGCCGCCCGCTCCCGAATTAGCTGCTGGCGGGGCTGCTGCAGTCGGCTTCCAGCTCTTAGTAGCTTCCCAAAGCTTAAGCTTTGTTTTTGCACCGACAACGCCATCCGACTTCAGACCAAATTTCCACTGAAACCAAGTTACCGCGTTTTTAGTTCCCGTTCCGAACTTCCCGTCTACTTCTCCTTTGAAATATCCGAGGTGCTTCAGTCGTCCTTGAAGCTCGTTTACGTCTTGTCCGGAAGAGCCTACGGTCAAGGTAGCGTTGCTAAACGTCTCCGCAGCCTTCTCCCGATCCCCGTGCAGCATCGTAAAGGAGCCAAACAACAACAGCACGATAATCGAGGTTGCCAGAATCAAACGATTTCTCATGATGGGATCTGCCTTTCTCTTGCAAGTTAGTTCGCTTAAGGTAGCGTTACCTAACTTTAGTATGAGAAATTCAATCCGCTTCTATGCACTTTATACCGTATTCGGCAATCAGCAGGGATTATGAGCTAACTTTCCCAGCTTGGAATTGATCCATTGTGATCAGAACTTCCCTTGGCTTGCTTCCTTCGTATGGACCCACGATAGAGCGTGCCTCCATCTGATCGATCAGCCTTGCCGCCCTTGTATATCCAATTCTCATCCTGCGCTGCAGCAGCGACACAGATGCTTGCTTTGCTTCAATGATAATCTGAACGGCTTGATCATAGAGTTCATCAAGCATTTCATTCCCTTCCGCCGTTTCTTCTTCAACCTCCGGCACAAGATCTTCCTTGTACTCAGCCTCTGCTTGGCCCCGTGCGAAATTAACGAGCGTCTCAACCTCCTGATCCGATAAGAAAGCGCCTTGCACCCTGATGGGCTTAGACATGCCAACTGGTAAAAACAGCATATCACCGCGGCCCAGTAGCTTCTCCGCTCCGACCATATCCAGAATGGTACGAGAATCGACTTGGGAAGATACGCCAAACGCAATGCGTGAAGGTATGTTTGCTTTGATTACGCCGGTAATAACGTCGACAGACGGCCTCTGCGTCGCAATAATCAGATGAATGCCGGCAGCACGAGCCATTTGGGCTAAGCGGGCAATTGAATCTTCTACATCATTGGCAGCAACCATCATCAAATCGGCTAACTCATCCACGATTACAACGATATATGGAAGAACTGCCGCAGGGTTATCCGCCATTAACGTGTTATAACCTTCAATATTACGTGTAGCAGATTTTGAGAAAAGCTCGTAGCGGCTCTCCATCTCCACGACGATTTTTTTAAGCGCAAGCGAAGCTCTTTTTGGATTTGTAACGACAGGCGCTAGCAAATGCGGAATGCCGTTATACACATTAAGCTCGACCATCTTCGGATCGATCATCAGAAACTTAACTTCATCCGGAGCTGCTTTGTACAAGATACTTGTAATAATACCGTTAATACAAACCGACTTACCAGAGCCCGTGGCTCCAGCTACGAGCAAATGGGGCATTTTTGCCAAGTTCCCGACAATAGTCTGACCCGAAATGTCACGTCCGAATGCAATGGACAGCTTGGATGCAGCATTCTGGAAAGTGGCCGTTTCCATTACCTCACGCATCGTCACGACGGATACTTCCATATTCGGAACCTCAATGCCGATAGCCGATTTCCCGGGGATCGGAGCTTCCATACGGATATCCTTAGCGGCGAGCGCTAAAGCGATATCATCCGTTAATCCCACAATACGACTAACCTTTACGCCTGTCGCCGGCTGGACCTCATAGCGTGTCACGGCTGGTCCTCTAACCACATCGAGCACCTTCGCACGCACGCCGAAGCTTTCTAATGTAGCTTCCAGCTTCCTTCGGGAGTCGTACATGTCCGTTGCATCAGCATTTTTGCTCATTAGGTTCGGCTTCGTCAGCAATGAAAAAGGCGGCAGCTGGTATGGCTTAACGGTCACAGCTTCCACCGTAGATATTGGACGACGCGGTACCGCTTGCACCTGATTATCATCCACTACCAGAGCCTCTGATCCAGTTTGCAAATGTTCTGATGCTTGCTCGGATACATCGGGCTCTTCGTTAATTTCCGAATCATCTTCCCAATCATCTGAATCGGATGATTGCATTGACTCCTCAGCTCGAATTGGCGCAATACCGTTCTCGGTCCAAGGCGCTTCATCTACGGCCTCTGGTAAATCGGGATCAATAATAAAGCCTTTCTCATCGTTAACCCACGGTTCTGATTGCGTATGTTCAAGCTCATTTGGAATGGAAGCATTATGTATGTCTGTGCCCGATTTTTCCCAAGGCGGTTCTATCTCGTTCAGCCAGGCTGGCTTGCTACCTGTTGCTGTCTCAGTACTGTTTGGCTCAAATATCCAATCATCAAGTCCTTCCTCTTTGGCATCCGACTCCTCATTGTCAGCATTAGACCGCCATGAGAAAAATAAGGATCTTCTTTTCTTAGGTGGAGCTGCTACGTAATCATCATGCTCGTCATCAATTGTATCATCGTCGTCCAAATCTCCTTGTCCTGCGCTTCCATTTGCTGCAGCTGACGCTCGAATCGTGGATCGCTTGGCCCATTTGGCCGCTAGCAGCTTAAACATGCGCGTACCACGGCTGCTCACTATTCTTCCCAGCTCTACGTAAGATTTGCCTGTCATAAGCATGATCGAAATCGCAAACATCACGAACATAATGAGTTTCGCACCATAATAACCGAATAATGAGAAAAACATTGCGTATTGAATTGCGCCTACGTACCCGCCGCTGATTTCCTTATCGCGGATAGGCAAATCGTTCTCTACTGGTACACTTATTAATAATAGCTGCAGATCACTGCTTAACTGCCTAAATATCAACGTTCCGGTGAGTTCCACGGTAGGACTAAGTTTTTGTTCAATTTCAGAGATGGAGCTCATCAATGTGAAAGCAAGCACCAAAATAAGCAAGCCTGTCCGCTTATTCGTCCAGCCTTTTGGCCAAGCTCTCTTGATCATTACCGTTAATCCAATTACGATACCAACTACTGCGAGCACAAAATAAAACTTGCCGAGCACAAGTCCAAATAATTTGGATAACGAGCGCCCGACAGCCGCTTCCCCGGAGAGAGCTATGATGGAGATTGTAATAAGCAGTATGCCGTATACTTCGTATTTTAGGTTAGTACCTAATGATTTTCTTCGTCTCTTTTTTTTAGCCAATTCGGTCACCTCTGGTAAAAGATTATACCATAGGTGGGCAATTGTTCCTATGAGACATTCGTACGAACATCCGTTTGGCGTTATTGGTATTGAATGATAGTACCAGGCGTGAATTTCGGGTTCAAATAATCATCTAGGCCACATTCGATTAACCTTACAATTTTCCCCATTCCAGGAGCAATGGGAATGACCTGCATTTTTACTCCGCTTGTCCATATCTCCTGCATGTCTTCCCTGTCGTCATTAAATCCTTCAAGAACGACTTCTAGAGGCATATTCGTATAAAGCGTCATTGGAGTGTCACCGCCACTTTGCTTTGCTTGGCCGCTTCTATTCGATTATTTAGCTCTTTGAGCGCTTCTCCTAAACCGCCAACGGCATCAATTAGCCCGTGCTTTACCGCATCAGAACCAATGACCGTCGTACCGATATCACGCGTGAGCTCCCCTGTCTTGAACATCAGCTCTTTGAAGATATGCTCGGACACATTAGAATGCGAGGTTACAAAACGTACGACACGCTCCTGCATCTTATCCAAATACTCAAACGTTTGCGGGACTCCGATTACTAATCCGTTCAGCCTTATCGGGTGAATCGTCATTGTCGCGGTTTCTGCGATAAATGACATATCTCCTGCAACAGCGATCGGGACGCCAATGGAGTGACCGCCGCCAAGGACAAGGGTGACCGTAGGTTTCGTTAAAGATGAGATCATTTCAGCTATGGCTAGTCCTGCTTCCACGTCACCGCCGACTGTATTGAGCACAATAAATATGCCTTCGATTTTATGGTTTTGTTCTGCTGCGACTAGCTGAGGAATAAGATGCTCGTACTTGGTCGTTTTATTCTGTGGCGGCAATACAAGGTGGCCCTCTACTTGCCCGATAATCGTCATACAAAATATGTTTGATTCCGTCATTGCCGGTATCGCGGTCTGACCTAGCTGTTGAATCGTTTCAACGACAGCACTTGCTTTCCTTTTCTCATCTGCATTTGGTTCGGGCTGCTCAGCCGTAATATCCATACGTGAATGCCAATACATGTACAATCCCCCTCTTGTGATATTGCTTGTCATAGTATGGGGTCTCTCGTCGAATTTATGCAGTTGCCACGCGTGTGTTAGCAGATATAAAAAAAGAATCGCTTGTATCCGCCGCGGCAATTGCGGAATGGACAAGTGATTCTCTTCATTTGAAAATTATTGTATTATACTTCCATTATAATAGGCAGGATCATTGGACGGCGACGGGTTTGCTCGTACAAAAAGCGACCAAGCGCATCCTTCACATTCGTCTTAAGCGAAGCCCATTCATTGACTTTATCATTCATCAAACGAGTTAATGTCGATGTTACAATGCGGTTCGCTTCATCAAGAAGACCTTCGGACTCCCGAACATAGACGAAACCACGCGAGATGATGTCCGGACCAGACAAGATCGCTCCGTCCTGTTTGCTGAGCGTAACAACAACGACTAGAATACCGTCTTGCGAAAGCAGCTTGCGGTCACGCAATACGATATTACCAACGTCGCCAACACCCAAACCATCAATCAGTACGTTACCAGCTTGTACTTTCGACCCTTTGCGACCGTTTCCGTTCTGGAATTCGACAGTATCTCCGTTATCAATAACGAAAATGTTCTCACGTTCGATGCCGATTGCTTCTCCCAGCTTCGCATGTTGACGAAGCATACGATACTCACCATGAATCGGAATAAAATATTTCGGTTTGATAAGGTTGAGCATTAGCTTCAATTCTTCTTGGCTGCCGTGACCGGATACGTGAACGCCGGATACCGAACCGTTGCCGTAGATAACATTCGCGCCAAGGCGGAATAATTCATCAACTGTACGACCAACATAACGTTCGTTACCTGGAATAGGCGTTGCTGCAATAATAACGGTATCGCCAGGAAGAATATCCACCTTGCGGTGTGTTGAGCGTGCCATGCGCGTAAGCGCCGACATCGGCTCACCTTGACTGCCTGTACATAAAATAACTACACGATCAGCTGCAAGTTTATTAACTTCCTCTGGCTCGATAATCATGCCTTCTGGAATATTCAAGTAACCAAGATCAGATGCGATGCCAACAACATTAACCATGCTGCGTCCTACAACAGCGATTTTGCGTTTTGTCGCGATAGCTGCGTTAATGATTTGTTGAATACGGTGAACGTTGGAAGCGAAAGTCGCAACAACAACGCGTTGTGCTGATTTGCGGAAAATATCTTCAAGGTTGTCTCCAACCTGAGCTTCCGACGGCGTATAGCCAGGGCGCTCAGCATTCGTGCTATCGGATAAAAGTGCCAATACGCCACGTTTTCCGATTTCGGCAATGCGTTGCAAATCTGCAAACTGCTCATTAACCGGAGTATGGTCAAATTTAAAGTCGCCTGTATGGACAACAGTTCCTTCCGGAGTGTCTAAGCTAACGCCAACGGAATCTGGGATACTGTGGTTTGTTCTAAAGAATGATGCTCGGATGGTTCCTAATTGGATTTCGCTGTCTGCATTGATGAGAATACGCTTAGTTTCTCCAAGCAAGCTAGCTTCCTTCAATTTCCCTTCAATTAGGCCCATAGTAAGTTTTGTTGCATATAACGGAACATTTAAGCTTTTCAGCACATAAGGCAATCCGCCGATGTGGTCCTCATGACCATGCGTAATAATAATTCCGCGAACTTTGTCACGATTTTCAGTGAGGTATGAAATATCTGGTATTACAATATCAATGCCGAGCATGTCCTCTTCTGGAAACTTCAAGCCCGAGTCAACGACAACGATGTCATTGTTATACTGGATAACGTACATATTTTTTCCGATTTCGCCTACTCCGCCTAGTGCAAAAATGAGCAGTTTATCCTGGTTGTTCTTCTTAGACAAGTGTATCTTTCCTCCTTAAAATTTTGCGAAGCGATAACCGCTTCGTAATCATCTGTTAAATTTGTCGAAGCAATTTCGCTTCAGAGCATCTAATTATTTTTGCGAAGCTAGAATGGCCTCGTAATTATTGTGTTTATATGGAAAAGCAAAGCTATACATTACTTATCCATAGGTGTTGTGATGCCGAACTTCTCGCTACCTATGCACGTGTTTCGTCAGATGCCGCTCTGACGTTAAGTTCATTTCCAAATATTTGCCGCACCCAGTCACTTGAAATCATTATACATGAAGAAAAAGCTGGAATACAAGTGAAACACGATATTGCTGTTTTGAATTAGGTTTCCCCAAAAAATAAAACCGATGCTGGACGCACCGGCTGGGATAAATAAAATCGATTGATTATGCCAATAAATTGCGTAGGAATGCGGCCTCAGCTTCATTAACGGTAACAAGCGGCAATCTAACCCCGCCAACTGAAATACCTTTTAAGCCTAATGCATATTTTACTGCCACTGGGTTAGGCACAGGATGCGGACAGTAGAACAGTCCTTTGAATACAGGCAGCAGCGTTCCGTTAATACGTGCAGCCTCCTGAACATTGCCATCCAAATGAGCTTGAATAAGCTCTTTCATCTGAACGCCTACAATATGACTAGCTACGCTGATAATACCATAGCCGCCTACAGCCAAAGACGGCAGCGTCGCGCTGTCATCACCGCTGTATACCCTAAAGCCCTCAGGTGCTCCGCTAATAATTTGCGACAGCTGTTCTGTATTAGCACAATCCTTAGTCGCAATAATATTATCGATTTGAGCTAACCGAAGCGTTGTATCCGCAGAGATATTTACGCCTGTACGGCCTTCCACGTTATACAAAATAATCGGCAGAGCCGTTGCTTCTGCGATTGCTTTGAAATGCTGGAAAAGTCCTTCTTGGCTAGGACGATTGTAATAAGGTGCGACAAGCAGGATTCCATCAACGCCAGCTGCTTCAGCATCTTGGGTCAAATGGATGGAATGGGCCGTGTTGTTGCTGCCTGTACCTGCAATAATTTTGCAGCGACCGTTTGCATGCTTTACAGCAAATCGGAACAGTTCCAGCTTCTCTTCATCGGAAAGAGTCGGCGATTCACCAGTCGTACCTGACACGACAAGGCTATCGCTCTGCTGCTCCTCAATTAAATAATCGATCAATTGGCCAGTAGTTTCCCAATCAATATGACCATTCGCATCGAATGGTGTTACCATTGCGGTAATCAATCTTCCAAATTCCATCTGAATTCCTCCTAAAGTGTTGCTCTCTATCGATGAAGCTCGAACTTCGCGTGGAGAGAACGAAGTGCCTCAGCCATATCCGCTTCACGAACGAGCACCCAAATCGTTGTATTTGAATCAGCAGATTGCATAATAGAGATCCCTTGCTCCGTCAGCGCTTCCACGATACGTGCCATGACGCCGGGTTCCCCGTTCATTCCTCCGCCTATTACAGATACTTTAGCACAGCCATTAATGGCAGAAGGGGCAAAACCAGCCTCAACCAACACTTTTACTGCTCGTTCTGCATCTTGATCAAAAACAGTATATATTGCACCGCTAGGCGTCACATTAATAAAGTCAACGCTGATATGATGTTTCGCCATCGATTGAAAAACCTGAAGCTGTACATCATTTCGGCCTTCAATCGCTTTTACTGAAATTTGGGTAATCCCAGAAACGTGAGCAATTCCAGTAACATGCCTATCCTTGACAGATAGCTCTGCTTTCAGCTCTACTGAATCCGTAACAAGCGTTCCCGTTTCTTTAGAAAATGTTGACCTTACACGCAGCGGTATGCGTGCTTGCTGTGCAATCTCCACAGCTCGAGGATGAATGACCTTCGCGCCTTGCCGAGCCATATTGCAGATTTCAGCATAACTGACAACTGGCAATGGTTTCGCTTCCTCAACAATTCGAGGATCCGCTGTCAATATGCCAATCACATCCGTATAGATATCCACCATCTCAGCTCGAAGTGCTGCTCCTAGAGCTGTAGCCGAAGTATCGCTGCCGCCACGTCCTAGTGTTGTCGTATCGCCATGCGCCGTGCTTCCTTGAAAGCCCGTAATAATAACGACGGTACCTTCCCGCAAATGAGCAATCACCTTTTCTGGTCGGATTTCTTTGATCCGTGCCTGCCCGTACTGCTCGTCAGTCATCATGCCCGCCTGTCCGCCAGTTAGGACAACGGAAGATATCCCGCTCGCATGGAGTAAGCTGCATAAAGCAGCTGCGGAAATAATCTCTCCGCAGCCAAGCAGCATATCTCGCTCGCGAGCCGGCAAGCTGTCGCCATTATCACGTATCATCTGCAATAAGGTATCCGTTGCATAAGGATCACCCTTGCGTCCCATAGCGGAGACAACAACGACAATGGCAAAACCATCGTTTCGTTCTCTAGTAATATGTTCGATCACATGTTCTCTGGCATCATTGGTAGATAGTGACGTGCCCCCGAATTTCTGAATCAGGATGCGCATAATATAATCCTCCATGATCGATCCCAGGAAAAAGCAAACAATGACCTGCTTAATACACTAACCTTTTGAAATATGTTCTGCGATTTGTACGGCATTCCATGCTGCGCCTTTGAGCAGGTTATCGGATACAATCCACATATTAAGTCCGCGCTCAAACCCAAGATCGCGTCTCAAGCGACCAACAAAAACATCCGGCTTGCCGGCAGCCTCAGTCGCTAGAGGGTACTGCTGATTTGCTGGATCATCAACAAGCGTTACGCCCGGTGCGTCCGCAAGCAGCTGTTTAACCTCTTCCAAATCGTAGTCGTTTTTAAGTTCCACATAAACAGATTCTGAATGCCCGTATACAACAGGAATACGAACGCAAGTCGCTGTAACCTGTATCGACTCGTCACCCATAATCTTTTTTGTTTCGCGAACCATTTTCATTTCTTCAAGCGTATAGCCATTGTCCTGGAATTTATCAATCTGCGGAATCGCGTTGAATGCGATTTGATGCTTAACAGGCAATGAACCCACAGGTAAAATAGCTGGATTCACTTCCTCTCCATTCAACGAGGCAGTTGTCTGACGAAGCAGCTCATCGATTGCAAGGCTACCGGCGCCGGATACTGCTTGATACGTAGATACGATAATGCGTGCTATTCCGTAGCGATCTTGAAGCGGCTTAAGCGCAGCTACCAGTTGGATAGTGGAACAATTAGGATTAGCGATTATGCCCTTATGCTCGCTAATCTTCTCTAGATTAACTTCAGGGACGACAAGAGGAGTATTCTCGTCCATACGAAATGCATTCGTATTGTCAATACATACTGCGCCATGCTTAACTGCATGAGGTGCAAGCGCTTTTGTTACGTCGCCGCCCGCGCTGAACAACGCGATTTCAATGCCTTTGAAGCTATCAGGTGTTGCTTCTTCAACCGTATGATCCTGACCTTTAAAGGTAATGATTCTGCCTGCGGAACGGGCAGAAGATAATAGCTTTAATTGTTTGATAGGGAAGTTTCTGGACTCGAGTAAATGTAGTATTTGTTCTCCAACAGCGCCTGTTGCCCCAACTACTGCAACATTAAACAATCGCTGATTCGACATTTGTTGTCGTCTCCCCTCGTCCATCTGTCCTTAATGCCGCTCGACAAGCAGAGGCTGCAGCTGTTTGCCTTGAAGGGCAGCTTCGCATGCTTCCAAGACCAAATCCATTCTAGCAACAAGCGAATTCGGCTTCTGCACAGGATTATCTTGGCCAAACGGTACAAAATAAATATGTTTAGCCACTAATAGCTTCGCTATGTTAGCAGCATTTAAACCTAGTCCATCATTCGTCGAAATCGCAAGAACAAGCGGGCGTCCATTGCGCATTTGCGCTTTGGCGGCCATAAGAACGGCACTATCCGTAATCGCATTCGCTAGTCTGCTTGTTGTATTTCCAGTACATGGTGCAATAACAAGCACATCCAGCAGCTTCGATGGACCTAGCGGCTCTGCCTGCACAATCGTTGAAATAATTTCATTTCCTGTAATCGCCTTAAGCTGTGACTGCCAATCCTCGGACTTGCCAAACCGCGTATCCGTAGTCATAATCGTATTCGAAACGATCGGCACCACATTCGCACCTGCATCGACGAACCGTTTAATTTCTGGCATAACCTCAGCAAACGTACAATGTGAGCCTGACAAAGCATAGCCCACCGTAATTCCAGACCAATTCATATCCCATTCCCCCGCTTAATCGTATCGTCCAAAATCAACTGTGATAAGCAATCCGCCATGATACGTCCAGCTGTTTTGGGTGCGACGATACCGGGAAGTCCGGGCGCGAGCATCGCTTTAATCCCGCGCTTCTCTGCAAAGCGGAAATCAGTGCCGCCAGGCTTCGATGCGAGGTCAATAATGACGGCCCGCGAGGGTAAATTTGCGATAATTTGTGCTGTGACTATCATAGTCGGAATTGTATTAAAAAGCAAGTCAATATTGCTTACATGCTGCAATAAACCACTGATGTAGAAAGGCTCAAAGCCCATTTCTGCCGCTCTTGCGAAGTGCTCGGAACGACGTACGCCAACCTTCACTTTAGACCCTAAACCCTTCAACGTGCGTGCCATCGTGAAGCCCGTTCTTCCGAAGCCTAGGACCATGGAAGAGGAGCCATGAATCGTGATATCCGTATTCTGAATCGCCATCATCAATGCGCCTTCTGCTGTCGGGATCGAATTGTATATCGCAACATCGTCACGGTCAAACAGCTCGACTAACGATAAGGAATGCTGCTCGCAAAGCTGTCGCAAAAAAGGCTTTGCCATTCCAGTGTAGACCGTACAGTGTTTAGGCAGCTTCGAAAAATGACCCTCTGTTATCTGCATCTCCCGGTCGCTGAATACAGCTTGAATGATGCCTTGGTCATCGGTACCTACCGCAGGCAAAAGCAGTGCATCGACGGCTTCGAACAGCTGCTCCTCAAACTCTGCCTGAACGGCTCCGTCCAGCGATGAATGTAAGCCGTCAAATCCTGATATAGTGACTGAAGCATCAAGCTCTGTCAACTTGCGAATGACCTCAAGCTGCCTTGCATCACCGCCAAGCAACAGCACTCGGACGCCTGTTAGCATTAAGCTCCACTCCTTTCTTGCTAATCGCTCAAGATCATCTTATGCTTGCGCCCAGAGCGGGGTGAAAAATAAAAAAAGATCGGGCAAATAACCCGATCTTCTTTCCATCTTATGAAATTAGTGAATCCTTACGGCAACCACCCCTACACAGGGTCACAACTAGAACTTATGTACACTTGCTTTCTCTAAACGCCTGTATGGCCAAAGCCGCCCGCGCCTCGCACCGTTTCGGGTAGTACATCCGCCTCGATAATAGAAACCGCTGGCACAAGCTGAAACACCATTTGTGCGATACGCTCGCCACGTGTAATTGTAAATGGTTCCTGCCCCAAATTAACAAGCAGCACCTTCACTTCACCGCGATAATCGGCATCAATCGTACCTGGAGAATTCAAGCAGGTTATCCCATGCTTATATGCCAAACCGCTCCGTGGCCTGATTTGTGCTTCAAGCTCGCCTGGCATTGCCATGGCAAAGCCGGTAGGAATAAGCTTTCGCTCTCCTGGATGCAACTCGATTGATTCTGCAACAGCTGCCTGCAGGTCGAAGCCTGCGGCCCATTCAGACATTTTTTGCGGAATAGCAATATCCTCGTTTCCAGATAAACGCTTAAACTGTACCTGATACAAATTGATTCCTCCCCAATTGCGCTGCTGCCTTATCATTCGAGCCTACCATCGCTACGGAAAAAGGAACGGACAGCATTCGTTTCGTAACCTCAACCACATGCGACATCTCTACCGAATCGATGCGCTTCAACAATTCATCTAGCGTATAATGCTGGCCTAACATCAGCTCGTTTTTGCCGAGTCGGTTCATCCTGCTGCTTGTGCTCTCCAAACTTAAGATCAGGCTCCCCTTCAATTGCTCCTTGCCGCGGTGCAGCTCATCCTCGCCTAACCCTTTGACGGACAGCTCATTAAGCTGTTCCATCGTCAAATCAAGCACATCTTTGGTTTGTTTCGGTGCAGTACCGGCATATAACGTAAATAGCCCGGTATCCGCATAAGAAGTATGATAGGAGTAAACAGAATAGGCAAGACCGCGCTTTTCCCTAATTTCCTGAAATAGCCTGGAGCTCATGCCTCCTCCCAAAGCGTTGTTCAGCAGAATCATGGCATACAAATGAGAGTCCGTAATTGAACAGCCCGGAAACGATATGCATAAATGATTTTGTTCTGTTTTCTTTTTGTAGAACAGGTAATCGCCATGAAAGGATGGTGCTGTCACGATAGCGGAAGCTGGCTTGCTATTGGTGAAGCTGCCGAAATGCTTTTCCAAAAGCGCTAATAGACTCTGCTCTTCTACATTGCCTGCAACACTGATCACGACATTCTCCAGCGTGTAGTTGTCATTCATGTATCCGCGCAGCGTCTCCGAAGTCATCGCCGTCAACCGTTCCTCTAGCCCCAAGATGGAGTAAGCCAACGGATGGTCACCGAATGCAGCACGTGACGCTTCATCATGCACTTTATCATCGGGAGTATCCTCGTACATCGATATTTCTTCCAGAATTACATTCTTCTCCTTAGCGAGCTCCTCCGGATCGAGCTGCGAGTTGAAAAACATATCGGATAAAGCGTCAACGGCGAGCGGCAAATGCTCATCAAGCACTTTGGCGAAATAACAGGTGTATTCTTTGGAAGTAAACGCATTTACATTGCCGCCAATACCATCGAACAGATCGGCAATGTCCTTTGACGTACGGCTTTCTGTTCCTTTAAAAAGCATATGTTCAATAAAATGCGAAATTCCGTTGTTTTCCGGCGTCTCGTTTCTTGAACCTGTTTTGACCCAAATGCCAAATGAAACCGATCTTACAGTCGGTATGTATTCAACAACAACGCGTAAGCCGTTGCTCAGCATGTATTTGTTCATCAGTAGTCCTCCTTGTGTATCGTTCGGCAAAACGAAATTCAGTCATTAACATTAACATTAATATTATCACCTTACAAAATTCGCATCATTAAACATGCTTTCTTGAACATGAATGTTTTTACTATAGCAGAATCAGTCGGCTCCCTCAACCGCAGCAGGAACCCGTCTAGAAGAAAGCGTTTCGCTAACCGTTCCGATCGCATACCCTTTTGCTTTTGCAGCCGTTATGATGCCATGAAGCGCATCACGCGTCGTTACTGTAGGGTGCATTAAGATTAAAGCTCCTGGTTCAAGCTTTGCGGTTATCTTTCTAATAACCGAGTCCGCTGGCGGCTTCTGCCAATCAATAGTATCGATCGTCCATAACACCGTCTTTAACCCCATCTCCTCAGCGATCTGAACGGTCGTTTGGTTAAAAGATCCTGAAGGCGGAGCAAACCATTTGTTATTCACGTGAAGCTTCGTTTTCAAAAGCGCTTCTGTCTTTGCTATTTGGTTATATTGTGACTGCCTGTTTAGTGCTTTCATATCTGGATGCGTATAAGCATGATTGGACATCTCATGTCCCTCAGATTGAATGCGAGATGCGAGCTCCACATTTTTATTTAACCAGCTTCCATCCAGAAAAAAAGTTGCCTTTACGTTTTCTCTTTTCAGCGTGTTAAGAATGGAATCCATGAATTCATTGCCCCAAGCCACATTGATCATTAGTGATATCATCTTCTTATCAGGATTACCTCGATAGATCGGATGCGGTCCCAAATCATTCAGCTTAATCTGAGGTTCAACTTCTTTGTAGACATATTGAATGGTTTCTGATGGCAATGCAAGTAAAGCACTTTCCAATGTCTTTTCCACATCCACTTCCAAACCATTGTAACCTGGAATGGCTCTCCACACACGATCGATACGCGCGTTTACTGGTGCTATTTTCAATTTATCAGCCTCTGTCTGGATGATAGTAAGCAATCGATCGCGCTCATTCGTTTTGTTATATATGTTTGTTGTTGCTGTAACGTTGTCTGTATACTTAATGGTAGCCAGATATCTAGAAACATCATCATTCATGCTAACCAGTGCAAGCACGAGCAGCATGCTTGCTGCAATCATCGCTGCCTTCCTCACCATCATTTCGTCCACTCCCATAAAAGTCCTAGCATGCCTTTTAAGCTTGACCTTAATCCAGCATGTTAATTCATATGTATGAATCATTGGACGAGTTTATGCAGCAGGCCTCCTGCAATGATTGATTATGTAGGCAACAAAAAGCAAAAAAGAGCCAGATTGAATCTGTCTCTTTTCATATTTCACTTATATGGATCCACTAGACATAATGTCTATTGCGGAGCAGCTTCAGTCGTCATCAACACTTTTGCAGACAAGTTAATTCGTCCTTGTTGATCGATTTCTGTTACTTTTACCTTAATTTGATCGCCGATGTTAACAACATCTTCCGTTTTGGCTACACGTTCAGTTGACAGTTGGGAAATATGGACAAGTCCATCCTTGTTCGGTAGAATTTCAACGAAAGCACCGAACTTCTCAACGCGCTTAACCGTACCTAGGTAGATCTCACCAACCACAACCTCTTTCACGATACCTTCAATAATGGATTTGGCTTTTTGGTTCATCTCTTCATTAGATGAAGCGATAAATACCATACCATCCTGCTCAATATCGATTTTGACGCCAGTTTCTTCAATAATTTTGTTGATAATCTTGCCGCCGGCACCGATTACATCACGGATTTTGTCCGGATTGATGCGAAGCGTCAAAATTTTCGGAGCATATTTGGATAAGCTAGTCCGAGTTGTCGGCAGGCTTTCAAGCATTTTGCCAAGTATGAAAATAYGTCCTTGACGGGCTTGCTCAAGTGATTGCTCTAATATTGCACGGTTGATGCCGGCAATCTTAATGTCCATTTGAATAGCCGTTACGCCTTCAGCTGTACCTGCAACCTTAAAGTCCATATCTCCAAGGTGATCTTCCATCCCTTGAATATCCGACAAGATTGCGAAATGATCGCCATCTTTGATAAGACCCATTGCAATACCTGCTACAGGAGCTTTGATCGGTACGCCTGCATCCATCATCGCCAGCGTGCTAGCACAAATACTTGCTTGCGAAGAGGAGCCATTCGATTCAAGCACCTCTGATACAAGGCGAATCGTGTAAGGGAATTCCGCTTCAGACGGGATAACCTTTGATAATGCTCGTTCGCCTAATGCGCCATGACCAATTTCACGACGACCTGGTGGACGAAGCGGACGAGCTTCACCTACGCTAAATGGAGGGAAGTTGTAATGGTGCATAAACCGCTTTGTTTCCTCTGGCGAAATGCCGTCTAAAATTTGAACATCACCCATTGCGCCAAGCGTACAAATACTTAGCGCCTGTGTTTGTCCACGCGTAAACAATCCTGTACCATGCGTACGCGGAAGAATCGCAACATCACAATCGATTGGACGAATCTCATCAAGCGAGCGACCATCCGGACGGATCTTGTCATGTGAAATCAGACGACGGACCTCTTCCTTTACGATATCATAAAGCACTTCCTTGACATCAGAGAGAAGCTCAGGCGTATCCATATATTTCTCTTCAAAGTAGGCAACAGCCTCACTATTAACCGCATCAATTGCGTCTTGACGAGCATGCTTTTCTTCTACTTTAATCGCATCGACTAAACCAGCAGAAGCATATGCACGTACATCGGCATTAACTTGATCATTGACTTTGCGCAGCTTTACTTCCATTTTCGGCTTGCCGGCAACAGCCTGCAATTCTTCGATTTTACCAACAATCTTTTTGATTTCATCGTGTCCGAACATGATCGCTTCAAGCATCACGGATTCAGAAACCTCGTTCGCCTCGGCTTCAACCATCATGATGGCATCTTTCGTACCGGCAACGACTACAAAAATATCCGTTTCTTGGCTTTGTTCAACGGTCGGGTTAATAATAAATTGACCGTTAATTCGGCCTACATTTACGCCGCCAATTGGACCGTCAAACGGAACATCAGAGATCGATAAGGCCGCAGATGTACCAATCATTGCTGCAATTTCAGGCGAGCAATCTTGATCCACGCTCATCACGATGTTCATCACTTGAACATCATTACGGAAGCCTTCTGGGAACAATGGACGAATAGGTCTATCTGTAAGTCGGCTCGACAGAATAGCCTTCTCGCTTGGACGGCCTTCACGTTTAATGAATCCGCCTGGAATTTTACCAACCGCATACAACCGCTCTTCATAGTTAACCGTTAGCGGAAAGAAATCCAAATCCTTCGGACCCGCAGAAGCTGTCACCGTACATAATACGACAGTATCACCATATTGCACGGTTACTGCAGCATTTGCTTGCTTTGCAAGACGGCCTGTCTCGATGGATAGCGGTCTTCCGCCTACTTCCATCTCAATTCGTTGTACCATTATATCCCTCCTATACGTTTCTATGTAGACTATTTTACTGCAATTCGCAGGTATTTATAGGTGCTTCCCTATTACAAAAAGCAACCCGAATCCGCTTATCCGTTATTCCCGGACGGCAGGACAACCAGGTTGCTTTTCATTACGCATAGTTTAGCGGCGTAGGCCGAGTTTTTCGATCAATGCGCTGTAACGTCTAACATCATTGTTTTTAAGGTATGCAAGCAGCTTACGGCGCTGACCTACCATCTTGAGCAAACCACGACGGGAATGATGATCTTTCTTGTGCTCCCGCAAATGTTGAGTCAAGTTAACGATGTTTTCAGTCAGGATAGCCACTTGAACTTCCGGAGAACCGGTATCAGTTGCATGTGTCTTATGCGTCTCAATCAGTTCGTTTTTACGTACTTGTGTAATTGCCATCCTAATTCACCTCCTTCTTGATAATCGCCAATAGCCACGAAGCCGTCGGTGAGAACGGGCATCCAAGCTAAGGTTAAGTTCATGAATATTTCATACAGAATGTATGACTACTCACAACGTTGTATAGTATAACATATATGCTGGACAAATGTCGAGAAGCATAACATTAGTTTGCAATATTAACGATTCTAAATGAAACAAGCAAACTAATCGGTATACCCGAGTATCTCTTTCGCTTGTCGAGAATCGGTGCTGATTTGTTCGATCAGCTCCGTTATCGATTCAAACTTTTTCTCTGATCTTATAAATGAAATAAATTGAAGACGCAGCTGCTCATCATAGATATCGCTGTTGAAATCGAATAAATGAGCTTCCATTACGGGCTGCAGACCATCCTTGTTGAAGGTTGGCTTCAGTCCATAATTCAAAACACCGGAATACGCTTTGCCGTCAACCCAAGCAGTAACCGCATATACACCTAAACGTGGTGTTATATAGGGTGCTGTTATCTGGAGATTTGCAGTTGGGAAACCGATAGTCCGACCTCTTTTATCTCCATGTACGACACTGCCGATTACTTCATAAGGACGTCCGAGCAAGCGTTCTGCTAGCTCAATCTCCCCTTGCTCCAACGCTTCGCGTATATAAGTACTGCTAACTTTAATCCCATTTTCGTATAAAGGCTCAATGACCTCGACAGAAATATCGGGTTGACCCAGCTTCATCAAGGCTTCAGAATTTCCGAGTCCTTTATGTCCAAAATTAAAATCAAAACCCACTACGACATGTTTGGCTCGCAGTGTACGCAGTACTTCAGCTACGAAACGCTCTGGTGAGACCGAAGCGAATTCCGTATCGAATCTCATTATAAAGACCAGGTCCACTCCAAGTTCGGCAAATAAAGCAGTTTTCGCATCAAGTGGAGTTAGACAACGATAGTATTGCTCGCCTTGTCCTAGTACTTCCTTCGGATGCGGATCGAATGTTAAAACCGCCGATAGCATATCAGAGCCCTTTGCCTCATTAACCGCCTGGCGAATGACGTTTTGATGACCGCGATGGACACCGTCAAAATGGCCGATTGCTATGGAAAGCGGTTTGTCCAGCGATAACATGGACAAACCGTTTAAAGGGAAACTTAATGGAATTATTTCCAACGCTGAAACACCTGCATTTCCTTTTAGCTTTCTAGAACGTTAATTATGCCGAAAAAACTTTAATTGGCTTGAAAACAGCAGAAACAAAATCTATCTGGAAAATGCCAAGAAAAGAGTTATGCTCGTTGTAAAGTCGTACTAGCTGCTCATTCCGCATATTGTCCAAATGGATATTAGAATGGGCAAGCCCTACCTTCTGTCCCATTAAAGCAAGTCGGCCAATCGATTCAGAGACGCTTGCGCGCTCTAAATGCGTAATCGCTTCATCGGCGGGAATCAGATGGCTATTCAACTTTCCTGCTTGCTGCAATTCCTCGATTTGTTCAAGCGTCAAACAGCTTTCCTTCGTTATGCCGCCAGACATCGTTCTCGTCAGGTGAGCCATTGCTGCAGGAACCCCTAGCGCTTTGCCAATGTCCACACATAACGTACGGATATATGTACCTTTGGAGCACACGACAGAAAAGGTTACTCTCGGTTGATCAAGCTCAAGCTGAAAATCAAGAAGGTTGATTTCATGAATTGTCACCTTCCGAGACTTCCGTTCCACCGTTTTGCCTTCTCTTGCAAGCTCATATAAACGCTTGCCGTCGATTTTGACGGCTGAATACATCGGAGGTACTTGATCGATCTCACCGATGAAACCAGTCAAAGCTTGACGAACCTCAGCTTCTGTCACAGATATTGATGCTCGGCTTTCGATCACCGTACCGGTTAAATCCTCCGTATCGGTTGCGATTCCAAGCTGCAGTACTGCTTCATAAGATTTCGGACGCTCCTGCACGTATTCAACGACTCTCGTTGCACGTCCAAGACATAAAGGCAATACGCCGGTGACCATAGGATCAAGCGTACCTGCATGTCCAATTCGTTTCATCTTTAACACTCGGCGAACTTTAGCGACCACATCGTGGGAAGTCCAGCCTTCGGGCTTCCAAACTGCCAAAATGCCGTCCATCGATTAAACCAACGCCTTTCTTACTGCTTCCACTAACACGGCAATCGAAGCTGGCAACGAGCCTTCCAGACGACAGCCTGCCGCCCGAACATGCCCTCCGCCACCGAATTGCTGCGCAATGGCAGCCACATTGGCTTTACCGGCGGAACGTATGCTCGCTTTAACTGCACCATCCTCTGTTTCTTTGAACAAAATACCGACTTCAACCCCATCGACATTCAACGCGTAATTCACGATTCCTTCAAGATCCTCAGGAACAGCGCCTGTTTCGCGAAGATCATCCTTTCCGATATAAACCCAGCCGATTTCCTGGTTATCTGAGAAAGTAAGTCGATTCAATGCTAATTGCAGCAGCTTTAGTTTGGCTCTTGTCATTTTCTCAAGGAGATGGTCTGCTAGTTCATTTCCCGATACTCCCAATGCAAGAAGCTGCGATGCAATTTCCATTACACGCGGACTCGTATTGGAATAACGGAAACCGCCTGTATCGGTTAATAATCCGGTATAGATTGCTGTTCCGCAGTCCAGATCACAAGCGATCCCAGCTCGTTCTATCAAATCGAACAAGATTTCAACAGTAGCTGCTGCTTCTGCACGAATGACATTGACCGTACCAAATCCATTATTGGTCGGATGATGATCGATATTGAGCAGCTTTGCACCAAATGCAAAGCTGCTCGAAACCTCACCGATCCGTTTGAAGTCAGCGCAGTCAATGGATATCACCGCATCGAATTTTCGCTCCGGAATGGCATTCTTATAATGAATAATGGAATCAAATTGATTTAGAAAGCTAAGCCGCGATGGCAATTCGCTTTCATTAATCAGAACAAAGGTTTTACCCAGCTTTTCAAGAAGCCAGCCTATAACGACAGTGGAGCTTATCGCATCCCCATCAGGCTGAACATGAGAAACAACCAGAAAATCATCGTAGGTTCTCATGAAAGCCAGCGCTGAATCGAGCTCCTTTAAATAGCTGCCTTGTTCCATCATCGAGCCGAATTTCCGTTGTTGATATTTTCAAGCAAAGCCTCAATTCGGCTGCCGTATTCAATACTGCTGTCAAACTTAAACAGCAATACCGGCGTATGACGCAGTCGCATGCGTTTTCCGAGCTCAGTACGGATAAAACCAGTTCCGCTAGCTAGTGCTTTAAGCGTTGCTTCCTTCTGCTCTTCGCTGCCAAGTACACTTAAGTATACTTTTGCTTGAGAAAGGTCGCTTGACGTTTCTACGCCTGTAACGGTAATAAAACCGATTCTTGGATCTTTAAGCTCAGTCTGTATAATCTGGCTTAGCTCTTTTTTAATTTGTTCGCCAACCCGTCCTACCCGGATTTTTGCCATACTATACTCACCTCTCTACTGATTCCATGACAAACGCTTCAATTGTATCGCCTTCACGAACATCGTTGTAACGATCTAGCGTTATACCGCACTCGTAGCCTTGTGCAACTTCCTTGGCGTCGTCCTTGAAACGCTTCAAGGAATCGATTTTACCCGTAAAGACCACAATGCCGCCGCGAATCAGACGCGCTTCTGCGGAACGTGTGATTTTACCGGAAGTAATCATACAGCCTGCAATTGCGCCAACCTTCGTCACTTTAAATACGTTACGAACCTCAGCATGGCCGATTACAACTTCTTTGAAGATTGGATCAAGCATGCCTTTCATTGCCTGTTCAATTTCATCGATTACGTTGTAAATAACGCGGTGCATACGAACATCGACTTTTTCTTGGCCAATTGTAGCTTCTGCTTGCGGATCAGGTCTAACGTTAAAGCCGATAACGATCGCATTCGATGCGGATGCCAATATAATATCGGACTCCGTAATCGCTCCAACGCCGCTGTGAATGATCTTAACGCGAACGCCTTCGATATCGATCTTGGCTAACGAGCCTTTAAGTGCTTCAGATGACCCTTGAACGTCGGACTTGATAATAACGTTCAGGTCTTTAATTTCACCATCTTTAATGTGGTTATACAGATCATCAAGCGTTACGCGCGTATTAGCGCCCATATCCGATTGACGTTGTTTAATCGAACGACGATCAGCAATTGCGCGAGCTTTACGCTCATCCTCAAATACCATGAACGGATCGCCAGCTTGTGGAACTTCCGTTAATCCAGTAATTTCTACCGGAGTTGAAGGACCTGCTTCCTTTAAACGGCGGCCTTTATCGTTAACCATTGCTCGAATACGACCGAAACAGTTACCAGCTACAAAAGCATCTCCGATTTTCAATGTTCCGTGTTGAACGAGAATACGGGCAACTGGACCTTTTCCTTTATCGAGCTCTGCTTCAATAACCGTTGCTCTTGCACGCTTATCTGGGTTCGCTTTGTAATCGTTAACTTCAGCAACAAGCAGAATCATTTCAAGCAAACCTTCAAGACCGATTCTTTGCTTAGCGGAAACCTCGACGAAAATGGTATCGCCGCCCCACTCTTCCGGAACAAGCTCATACTCAGTCATTTCTTGCTTGATTTTTTCCGTGTTCGCTTCAGGCTTATCAATTTTGTTTACCGCTACGATAATAGGTACACCGGCAGCTTTGGCATGATTGATCGCTTCAACGGTTTGAGGCATGATGCCATCATCGGCTGCGACAACAATAATCGTTATATCTGTAACCTGTGCACCGCGCGCACGCATAAGCGTAAATGCTTCGTGACCCGGTGTATCTAGGAAAGTAATTTTCTTGTGGTTGATTTCAACTTGGTATGCACCAATGTGCTGTGTAATGCCGCCTGCTTCTCCACCAGTAACGTTTGTTTGACGAATAGCATCAAGCAAAGTCGTTTTACCATGGTCAACGTGACCCATAATGGTAACTACTGGAGGACGTGATACTAAATCTTCATCCTCGTCCGACTCCTCAACCGTTTCGAAGGAATCTTCCTCAACCGGAATTTTCACTTCTACTTCAACGCCGTAATCAGTAGCGATCAAATGAATCGCATCCATATCGATCTCTTGGTTGATGGTAGCCATAACGCCTAAGAAAATTAGCTTTTTAATAACTTCTGAAGCATCCTTATGAAGCAATTTGGCAAGTTCGCCGACAGTCATCGTACCGCGAACGATAATTTTTTTCGGTGTATTGTCAACTTTCTCGCGTGGCGGCTGTTGTTGGAACTTGCCACCGCGGCCTTTTTGACCGCCACGACCATTGTTGCCTCTGAAGCCGCCTGGCTTGCCGTCTTCAAATCTCTTCTGGCCTGGTCTTGCATTTCTGTTGTCGTTTCCGCGTGCTTGCCCCTGTGCCGGCTTGGAGTCAAAACGACTTTGGCCGGATGGAGCAGGACGACTGGAAGCATCTTGGCGCGGAGCGCTAGGACGACTAGCTGAACTGCCTTGTCCGCCTTGTGGTGGGCGGCTCTGTCCTCCAGATGCTGGACGGTTGCCTTGTCCGCCTTGACCTTGCCCTGGACGACTGGAGCTGCCTTGTGAAGGACGGTTGCCCTGTCCGCTTTGAGCTGGACGGCTGGAATTATTGCTGCCCTGTGAAGGGCGGCTGGAATTACTGCTCTGTGCTGGACGATTATTGCTGGATGCTTGCGCTGGACGACTTGTTTGTTGTCCGGCTGGTCGTTGTTCGGATTGTTGCTCTGTGGTTTGTGGTTTCGTATTAATAGAATTCATAGGCCCCTGTCTGTCTTGCGTAGTATTTTTGTTTTCCTGAATCAATTGCGGCTTTCGTTCCTGCTGCTGCGGCTGCTGCGATTGCGGCTTGTTGGCAGTAGGCTGTGCGGAGGAAACCGAGACATTCGTCGTTTCCTGTGCGCGCTTAACGGCAGCGTTTTGCTTGATATTGCGAAAAAACCCTTCGACTTTGTTTACCATTTCATTTTCCATAACACTCATATGGTTATTAACTGGCAAATCCAGTCTTTTTAGAATCGTAATAATTTCTTTGCTGCTCATATTAAGTGACTTGGCATACTCGTAAACGCGCAGCTTATCTTTATTATCCTTGCTGTCTTGTTTATTGTCCAATATGATCCACCTCCGTATTATGGCTCAGATGACTCGCAATCATTTTTCCGAACTGCATATCGGTTACCGCAAGCACAACCCGTTCTGGCTTACCAATCGCCCTTCCTAGTTGCTCACGATCGAATGCTTCGGCGAGTTGTATACCGTAGGTGTTGCATTTGTCACGAAATTTTTTCTTCGTATTGTCTGAAGCATCTCCTGCGATGATAACGAGAAATGCTTGTTTGTTTCTGACGGCTTTGAGAACAATTTCGTCCCCTGTAATCAGCTTTCCCGCACGCATCGCCATGCCGAGCTGTGATAAGCTTTTATTCTGCTTCATCGCTTATCAGCTCCTTATTCGCGATAAACTGCTCCTCTACCGCTACGAAATCCTGCTCGAGCTGGTCATATATATGTTCTCCAACTTGCTGTTTCAACGCTCGATCGAGCGCTTTGGATTTTTTCGCCAGTTTAAAACAGCTCACTTTGCCGCATAAATACGCACCGCGTCCAGCTTTTTTGCCTGTCAGGTCAATCTGCACCTCTTCGGCCGGTGTCCGCACAATCCGGATGAGTTCCTTCTTCGGTTTCATGTCCTGACAAGCGACGCATTTGCGAAGCGGTACTTTTCTCGGTCTCATTGCACACCCCTCCTCTGCCAGCTGAATTGACGCTATAGTTGCCGAAACGGATTAATCGATGGATACCGAATCCTGGTGCATAACGGTAGTCAACGATTTCGGACGGCCATATTCTTGCTCCGCTTGCGTTTCGCTTTTAATATCAATCTTCCAGCCAGTCAGCTTAGCTGCCAGCCTTGCATTCTGTCCCTTGATGCCAATCGCAAGCGAAAGCTGGTAATCTGGAACGATTACCCGGGCCATTTTCTCTTGTTCGAATACGATAACTTCAAGCACCTTTGATGGGCTAAGTGCATTCGCAACGTACTCATCCACGCTTTCAGACCAACGAACGATATCGATTTTTTCGCCTTTAAGCTCGTTTACGATCGTCTGAACGCGCAGTCCTTTTTGACCGACGCATGATCCTACCGGATCAACTTCGGTATTGCGGGAATGAACCGCAATTTTGGAGCGGAAGCCTGCTTCGCGGGCTACAGAGCGAATTTCTACGACACCGTCATAAATTTCAGGCACTTCAAGCTCGAACAAACGTTTAAGCAAGCCGGGGTGCGTACGGGATAAAATAATTTGAGGACCCTTCGTCGTATTCTCCACTTTAGTGATGTAAGACTTTACGCGATCGCCGTGCTTAAACTTATCAGTAGGCATAAGCTCAGTAAGCGGAAGTACCGCTTCGACCTTGCCAAGATCCACAAACAAATTGCGGACATCCTGACGCTGAACGATACCGTTGACGATATCTTCCTCTTTATCGATAAATGCGTTATAGATCAGTCCACGCTCAGCTTCACGAATGCGCTGCGTTACGACCTGCTTAGCGGTTTGGGCTGCAATTCGCCCGAAATCGCGCGGCGTAACCTCAATATCCGCAATGTCATCGATTTGATAATGCGGATTGATTTCACGAGATGCTTCTACCGTGATTTCAAGACGCGGATCTAGCACTTCGTCGACAACCGTTTTGCGTGCATAAACTTTAATTACGCCAGTATGGCGGTTAATGTCAACACGCACATTCTGCGCGGTATTAAAATTTCTTTTGTAGCTTGAGATAAGAGCAGCCTCAATCGCTTCGAGGAGAATATCCTTCGAGATTCCCTTGTCTCTTTCTATTTCTTGTAATGCTTCAATAAAATCCATGCTCATTGGACTGAATTTCCCCCTTTCAATATAAAAGCGAATATTTAGAATACGATAGCCAGTCTAGCACCGGCTACCTTATCGTAAGGAATCGTATACTCCTTCTTGGCAGTTCGAACGATCGCATTTACCCCGTCAAACGCAAGCAGCAGCCCCTCAAATTCTTTAGCGCCGCTGATCGGTTCATATGTCGTTATGTAAACGTGTTTACCGATAGCTTTACGTACATCCTCTTCCTTCCTAAGCGGTCTTTCTGCACCGGGGGAAGAAACCTCAAGGAAATAAACGTCGGTAATCGGATCGTTTTTATCCAGCTGCTCGCTCATAAATTCGCTAATACGGCCGCAATCATCAATATCGATGCCGCCTTCTTTATCCACGAATATACGAAGGAAATAGTTGCTTCCTTCTTTCACATACTCAATATCAACCAGTTCAAATCCATTGCTGCTGAGGTATGGCAGAGCCATTTCTTGGACAGCGGCTTTGATTTTGGATGTACTCAAATTCTGTTGACCTCCTGTTTATACGCACTATGCCATTTTGCCGTTTACAAAACGTAAAGAGTGGGTTTCCCCACTCTTCTGCATCAAAGTCTTTATCATCATCATTGCCAGAAAAATTATAACATAACCGCACTATAGTGACAAGAAATCTTTTCTATTGAAACCAATTCTAGAACAAGGAAAGCTGGTTGGATTCAGGCAAACCACGGAAGCAACCCATGCTTCCAAGTACCTCGATTATCGTCTTGGTTGCCTTGGATTTCATCTGAAAATCCTCTATTGACAGGTATTCGCCTTCATTCCTTGAAGCAGCAATATTGCGTGCCGCATTATCTCCGATACCAGCTATCGCTGCGAATGGCGGGATGAGAGAATCACCATCCACCTGAAACTTCGTAGCATCTGAGCGATAGAGGTCAATCGGTTTGAAAGAGAAACCGCGCGCAGTCATTTCAAGCGACATTTCGAGCTGGGATACCATGTTTTTTTCTTTCGGCAGCGCATTGAATCCTTTTGCTTCGATCTCGATCAGCTTTCGCAATATCGCATCATAGCCTTGGCATAGCAGCTCCAAATCAAAATCATCCGCTCTTACCGTGAAATAAGTTGCATAATACTCAATCGGATAATAAAGCTTGAAGAAGGCGGTACGTACAGCAGAAATGACATACGCGGCAGCATGTGCTTTCGGGAACATATACTCGATGCGTAGACAGGAGTCAATGTACCATTGGGGTACTTTGCAGCGCTTCATCTCTTCTATCCACTCAGGAGTAAGTCCTTTCCCCTTCCGTACGCTTTCCGTAATTTTAAACGCAAGTCCGGCATCCATGCCAGCTTTGTAGATGAGGAATAGCATGATGTCATCCCTACATCCAATAACCGTCTTAATATTACAAGTGCCTTTCTTAATAAGCTCTTGAGCATTACCCAGCCATACGCCCGTACCGTGAGATAAACCAGAAATTTGCAGCAAATCCGCAAAAGAAGACGGCTGCGTTTCCTGAAGCATTTGTCTTACGAATTTCGTACCCATTTCTGGAACGCCATAAGTGGCTACCGAAGATCGGATTCGCTCACCTGGTATGTTGAGTGCTGCTGTAGAGTTGAACATGCTCATCACTTTCGGATCATTCATTGGAATGCTTATCGGATCAACACCAGTCAAATCCTGAAGCATCCGCATCATGGTCGGATCATCATGTCCAAGTATATCGAGCTTAAGCAAGTTTTCATCGAAGGCGTGGTAATCGAAATGCGTCGTTTTCCACTCTGCGTTTACATCGTCTGCCGGGAACTGAATAGGCGTAATATCCTCTACCTCGATGTAATCGGGAACAACGACAATCCCCCCTGGATGCTGCCCTGTGCTGCGTTTTACGCCGGTGCATCCGCTAGCAAGCCTAGCGAGCTCTGCTCCCCGCCATTTCTTGTTATGCTCCTCTTCATATTTCTTAGTGAAGCCATATGCCGTTTTCTCCGCCACCGTTCCGATCGTTCCTGCCCGGAATACCGCTTTCTCACCAAACATAATCTTCGTGAAGTTATGGGCAATCGGCTGATAGTCGCCAGAGAAGTTAAGATCGATATCGGGAACTTTATCGCCCTTAAATCCAAGAAAGGTTTCGAACGGTATGTCTTGCCCTTCGCCCTTCATCGGCTTTTCGCACTTTGGACATAATTTATCAGGAAGGTCAAAGCCGCTCGGTATGCTGCCGTCTAGAAACCATTCACTATGGCGGCAATCCGAATTTTTGCAAAGGTAATGCGCTGGCAGCGGATTAACCTCGGAGATGCCAAGAAACGTCGCCACGACCGATGAGCCTACGGATCCCCTTGAGCCAACCAAATAACCGTCCGCATTAGACTTTTTGACCAGCTTCTCCGATATTAAGTAGTTCGCGGAAAATTTGAATTTGATAATTGGAATAAGTTCTTTTTCCAACCGATCAATGACCACTTGCGGCAAGTTTTCTCCATACATAGACTTCGCCGTATCATAGCAGGTATTGCGGATTTCATCGTCCGCTCCTTCGATATCCGGGGCAAACAAGCCTTTTGGGAACATGTCGAAAGGTTCAAAACGCTCTGCAAGCTCTACCGTATTGGTAATAACAACTTCGCGGGCTTTTGCATCTCCCAAAAAAGCAAATTCCTCCAGCATTTCCTCAGTCGTCCGAAAATGGGCATCAGGCTTTCGTATGCTTTTAAGCGGGCTAAAGCCTGTAATCCCATGAATCGTAATATCACGGTACATTTTGTCCCGAGGATTCAAGTAATGGACGTTTCCTGTCGCAATAACCGGCTTGCCCAGCTCATCCCCGATTTGGCAAACCCGGCGATGGGCTTGCTCGATCTCTGCACGGCTGCCGACGAGACCTTTCTCTACAAGGTGCATATAGAAATCAATCGGCTGAATTTCGAGAACATCATAGAAACGAGCAACCTCTAGCGCTTCTTCATAAGACTTGTTCAGAACGGTTTCAAAAAATTCGCCCTTCTCGCAGCCTGATATGACAAGCAAGCCTTCACGGTGCTCGGTAAGCTTCGTTTTTGGAATCGTTGCCACACGTTTGAAGTGCTCCGTATGGGATAATGAGATAAGCTTAAATAAATTTTTCTTGCCAACTGCATTCAGAGCATAAACATTGCTATGAAACGGCCTGGAGTTCGACAAATCAATTCCGACATAATCATTAAGCTGGTGGAGATCCGTAATATTCCGTTCTGCCGCATCGGCAATTAAGCCGTACAGCACACCGCCGAGAGCAAGAGAGTCATCTACTGCACGGTGATGGTTCTCAAGGCTAACCTTGTATTTATCCGCCAACGTGTTCAAACGGTGATTTTTGAGCGACGGAAATATAAATCTGGCGAGTTCAAGAGTATCTAGAACTGGATTTTTCACCTCAGGCATACCAAATGCTTTGCAATTCGCTTGTATAAATCCGATATCAAATCGCGCATTATGCGCTACAAGCACGTCATCTCCTATAAACGAAATAAATTCGCGAAGCATTGGCTCAATTTCGGGCTGTCCTTTGACCATATCATCATTAATATTGGTCAATTGCTGAATATGGTATGGGATTTTCTCGTGCGGATCGATCAGCGTCGAGAATCGATCGATTTCTTTACCATCACGCATCTTAACGCCCGCTAGCTCTATAATTTTATTATTGATAACGGACAAGCCCGTCGTCTCGATATCAAAAACGATATAGGTTGCCGATGCCAGTGGCTCAGGCCTTGAATGCAATACCATAGGAACAGCATCGTTTACAATATTGGCTTCTACACCGAATAGCACTTTAATCCCGTGTTTTTTGGCTGATTTATTAGCGTCTGGATAACATTGAACATTGCTATGATCCGTTACAGCTATCGCCTGATGGCCCCATTTGGCTGCAGTCTTGATGTACGTATCCACTGGTGTAACAGCATCCATAGCGCTCATTGTCGTATGCAGATGAAATTCAACGCGTTTTTCTTCCGCTTTGTCCATACGGTCAGGCGGTGATTTGACTTCATGCAAATCATTCGGCATCATGACTAGCTCCGGCTCCTGCATGAAACGATCATATTCGATTCTGCCCCGTGCTTTCACCCATTTTCCATTTGAGAGCTGATTGAGTATTTTCACGTCATCCTTCGTCTTTGCAAACATTTTCATTGCAATCGAATCACTGAAATCGGTGACGTTAAAGGTAAACAAGGTACTGCCGTTGCGAAGCTCTTTTACATCCAGGCCAAATACTGAGCCTTGAACGGTAATTTTCTTCTCTTCCTCGACTATGTTCATTAGTGGAACTGGCTCTTCACGAATATCATAGCCCACTGCAAGTCTAATTTCAGACTCATCAACAAGATCAGATTCTGCTTGCGAGCTTGCCATGAGTTCTTGCACATATTCACGTTCTTCTTGAACAATCTTAAGTGCGTACTCATCCAGAATATCCTGTCTAGACTCGCTAATAATCATTTTGACTTTGCAGGAACGTTGAAAATACTGATTGTAAAAACGAATAATTTCATCATCAAGACGTTTTTTTCTAGCAAGCTCCAATCCCGTATTGTCCAAAAGGGACAAGATCAACGTATCGCCTTCAACCGCTATCGTCGCTTTTTGAAGCCAGCCGTTTACGGAGGCAATCTCACGCTGCGCCCACTCCATGAACAAACCCCAATATTGCGTTACGATGGATTCTGTTTCCACGACCTCATCATAAATAAGAATAAACTTGACCTCAGCAATATGCTCAAACTTTATTCGCGCCGCCTGACAAAGGCCATTGTATGCCTGTAAAGGAACCATGGACGTTTTGCGTATGCAAAACGTCCATTCACGATTACTGTTGCTTACTATAACTTGCTCGATATAACCATCTTGAAAATAAGTTTGTATAAGTTCTTTCGGCAGCCCCGATTGCTGCAATAGCATCTCGAAGCGCTGCCGATTATCTGCGGTTTGGCCCAAAAAAATCAACCCCTTAAGATCCGAACCGAACTAGCTTCAGTCCTTAATAAGCTCTTGCAAATACGACTGTATGTTTAGCGGAGTCGCCGCATACTAAACAGTTCTCTTTATGAACAGTAGGCTCGAATGGAATGTTCCGGCTTGTTGCCCCGGTTTCTTCTTTAACCTGCTTCTCGCATGCCGCAGAGCCGCACCAGCCTGCTTCTACGAAGCCGCGCTGCTCTTCCAAAAAGCTTTTCATTTCATCAAGCGTATCTACCGTACGGGAATTATCGACTCTGAATTGCTTGGCACGGTTAAACATCTCATGATGTGTTTCTTCGAGCATTGTTTCAATTTCAGCAATCAGGTTGTCTTGTTTGACGATACGCTTCTCGCCAGTAATACGAGATACGAGAACCACTTGACCGTTTTCCATATCGCGCGGTCCAAGCTCCAGACGAAGCGGCACACCGCGCATTTCGTATTCATTAAATTTCCAGCCGGGACTTACATCAGCACGATCGTCAATGCGCACACGTATGCCAGCTTTTTTGAGCTCCGCATACAGCTCATCTACACGACCCACAACTTGCTCACGCATCTTGGCAGGACCAATCGGTATCATAATAACCTGTGTAGGCGCAACCTTTGGAGGCAAAGCTAGCCCCCTGTCGTCACCATGAACCATGATTAACGCACCAATTAGTCTTGTGCTTACTCCCCAAGAAGTCGTGTGCGCGAATTGCAGCGTATTCTCGCGATCGAGATACTTAATATCAAACGCAATAGCAAATTTAGTTCCGAGGTAATGCGAAGTACCTGCTTGAACGGCTTTGCCATCCTTCATCATTGCTTCAATCGAATACGTATCTACTGCTCCGGCAAATCGCTCCGAAGGCGTCTTCTCCCCTTTAATGACGGGGATAGCAAGAAACTCTTCGACGAATTGCGTGTAAACATCAAGCATTTGCATCGTCTCTTGACGTGCTTCCACTTCGTTCTCGTGAGCTGTATGGCCTTCCTGCCATAAAAACTCGCTTGTACGTAGGAAAGGCATCGTACGCTTCTCCCAACGGACAACGTTCGCCCATTGGTTGATCAGAAGCGGGAGATCACGGTAAGACTGGATCCACTTCGAGTACATATGGCCGAACATTGTCTCTGATGTCGGACGGATGGCAAGACGCTCCTCAAGCTTCTCGCCAGCCGCTTCTGTTACCCAAGGCAGCTCAGGATTAAAGCCTTCCACATGCTCCTTTTCCTTCTGAAAAAAGCTCTCGGGAATGAACAAAGGAAAATATGCGTTCCGGTGTCCCGTTTCTTTGAATCGACGGTCAAGGTCACGTTGAATATTTTCCCAAAGCTCATAGCCCTCAGGGCGAAATACGATACAGCCTCGTACAGGCGAGTAATCCATTAGTTCTGCTTTTTTGATTACATCGAGATACCATCTTGAGAAATCCTCGCCCTGTGGCGTGATTTCGGTTACGAACTGTTTGTCTTTAGACATAAGCGACCAATTACTCCCCTTTTACCAAACGTAAAATATCATTATAGGTTACCACGAGCATGAGAAGCATGATGAGCGCGAAGCCCACAAAATGAACCATGCTCTCGCGATTTGGATCGATTGGACGACGGCGTATCGCTTCAATTCCAAGGAAGATGAGGCGACTGCCATCGAGTGCCGGTATCGGCAATAGATTGAATATTCCTAAGTACAAGCTGAGCAGCGCTGTCCAAGAAGTTAACTGAACAATGCCTTGCTGAGCGATCTGGCTGGTTACTTCGGCTGTACGTACGGGACCACCGAGATCATCCAGCTTGAATTCTCCGAAAATCAGCTTCTTGAATCCTTCAAAAATACTAATTGTCATGCTTTTCATCAGCTTTGCAGCACCTGTAAAGGTTTCTCCAAAGGTTGCAGAACGCGTAGGGATTGAAGCGCTGATGCCTACCTTGCCTACGCCTTCTTTATTAGCTTCTGGGGTAATGACGACTTGCTGTGCTATGCCGTCACGGATGATATCGATGCGAATGGGAACATTCGGCGATTTCCCGATTATTTCAATCATTTTATCGAAATCGGCTCCGATCTTGACGCCGTTAACGGCATCAAGGACATCTCCCTTTTTCAGGTCCGCCTTCGATGCCGGCATCCCCTCTGAGATTTCTCCCACGAGCAGCTTATCCGGATTTTCAACTGGAATGCCGGCCATTTGGATGTAGGCTGCAAATAATACGAAAGCAAGAATAAAGTTCATCATCGGGCCTGCAAAAATAGCAAGCGCACGCTGTGGAACTGTTTTGCTTCCGAATTGTCTATCAATTGGTGCAATTTGAGTTTCCTTGCCCTTTGTAATCATTAATGCAGCAGGATGAACCGAATACGTTTCATTCTCGCCTTCCACATCCAATGTTACTGAAAGTCTGTGCTCCAAATCAATGGTAACAATTTCACCGCGTATAACGCCGCTCCGCTCGTCAAGGCGATCCAGATAGAGGCGGGTCACTTTATCGTCCTTCACACGAACCGCAATCGTCTGGCCAGGTTGAACATCGACGATTTCCGGATCCTCGCCTGCCATTCTCACGAATCCGCCTGCAGGAATTAAACGAAGCGTATATCTGGTTTCTCCACGCTTGACAGAAAACAGCTTCGGCCCGAAGCCAATGGCAAATTCGCGTACCAAAATACCCGCACGTTTGGCAAAATAGTAATGACCCCATTCATGAATCGTCACAATGACGAAAAAGACGAGTATCGTCAAAAACACAACTTGAATCATGTGCATTAAGCTGAAGCCTCCTGTTCATTACGGCCTGTACATAGATTATCATTATTCTCCCGTCCGATACAAGAGAACCGGTTTTCGGCCAACTTAAACGGATTCAGCCATTCTGCGTGCCCAAGCGTCCACTTCCGCAATCGTCTCCACATCATGAATATCGATAGCGCTGTGCTGACCGACTACAGTTTCCAGTATCCGTTCAATATCAAGAAATGTTATCTCACCTTTTAAAAACCGTGCAACGGCAACCTCATTCGCTGCATTGAACACAGCTGGTGCAGATTGTCCCAGCCTTCCGCATTCAAAAGCCAATCGCAGGCATGGATATCGCTCGAAATCCATTTCTCGAAAATGAAGCTTGCCGATTTGAGCAAGGTTCAGTCTCTCTGTCGGTGTCGTCTTCCGCTGTGGATACGACAACGCATATTGAATCGGTACGCGCATATCTGGCATTCCCATCTGCGCAATCACACTATTGTCGGAAAACTCAACATAGGAATGAATAATGCTTTCCGGATGAATAATGACATCTATTTGGTCGTATGTAACATCGAATAACCATTTCGCTTCTATTACCTCTAAGCCTTTGTTAACCATTGTCGCGGAGTCTATCGTAATCTTAGCTCCCATCGCCCAGTTCGGGTGGTTAAGCGCTTCTGCAACCGTTACTCCCTCAAGCTGATCTCTTGTCCGATCTCGAAAGGAACCGCCCGATGCCGTTAACGTAATTTGTTGAACCGATTTACGATCCTCTCCGTTCAAGCATTGATAAACAGCGGAATGCTCGCTGTCGATAGGCAATATCGATACTCCGCGCATTTTAGCTCGATCCATCACGATGTGTCCTGCTGTCACTAGCGTTTCTTTGTTAGCAAGTCCAATCGTCTTGCCCGCATCAATTGCTGCGAGCGTTGCTGGAAGACCTCTACTGCCCATAATTGCAGTCACGACTAAATCTGCATCAGTTTCTGCCGCGACTGCAATTAAGCCTTCTTCGCCATAAACGACCTTGGTTCCGGGCGGCAAATGAATACGTGCTTTATCAGCATCTGCTTTGGATGCCAAGCTTACAATCGTCGGTTTAAACTGATTGGCTTGAGCAATTAGCAAATCAATATTAGATCCAGCGGATAATCCAACTACCTTGTACTCCTCAGAATGATGAGCGACGACATCCAAGGTTTGCGTTCCAACTGAACCCGTCGAACCTAATACACTAATTTTTTTCATGCAAATCCTCCTGGCTTATACAGGTAGCAGCTCCGTAAGCACTAATAGCGGAAATACGATAAGCCAGCTGTCGCATCTGTCAAGAACGCCGCCATGCCCCGGAAGCAGTGTTCCAGTATCTTTAATATCTCTTACACGCTTGTAAGCCGATTGTATTAAATCTCCGAATTGACCAGCCACAGCAGCGATGCAGCCAATCAGCAAAGCTTTCGACAGCGTAATAAAATCCGGAAAGCATAATGCAAAAACAGCAGAAACCGCCAACGAAAACAAGACGCCTCCTAGTGCACCCTCAATCGTTTTATTCGGGCTGATGGATGGCCATAGCTTTGTTCTACCAATAGCTCGTCCTGTAAAATAGGCGCCAATATCCGATGCCCAAATACATCCAAAAGACAAAAATGTCCACATCATGCCGTAAGTTTCAATTTGCCTAACCTCACTCATTGCAGCGAAGCCGTATCCTACATATAAAGCGCCAAGCAACATAAGTGCGGCGCCATCGATTGTTGTTCTATTTTTTGTAATCACGGTAAGAGCCAGCAACAAAAAGGCTAATATCCAAAGGATTGCCAAAGTGGACGGAACACTAATTCCCCACTCCGACCAAGGAAGCACAAACAGTAGCACACCCGCATATCCGAGCAATGAAGACGGATGCGACCATGCTACACCATTCATGCGCGCATATTCAGTAAAGCCGATAATTGCCAGTAAGACGAGTAGCGCGGTATATAACCAACCGCCGACCACAGTTAAACCGATAAAACCTACACCTGCTACTACACCTGTAATAATTCGTTGTCTCAATGAAAAGTCACACTCCGTTGCTTGAAGCTACAATCCACCATATCGACGCGCACGTCGCTGATATTCCAAAATCGCTTCTTGAAAATGCGCTTCCGTAAATTCCGGCCAATACACATCAGTAAACCACAATTCACTATAAGCAAGCTGCCACATCATGAAATTACTTAATCGCAATTCTCCGCTTGTTCGAATAAGCAAATCCGGATCCGGCAATCCGCTCGTGAGCAATCGATCTGACATCACCTTATCGTCGATATCATCGATTGACAGTTGTCCTTGCTGTACATCCGAAGCAATCGTTTTTATCGCTTCAAGCATTTCCTTGCGACTTCCATAATTAAGTGCAAAGTTCAAAACAAGGCCTGTATTGTTAGCCGTTTTTACGATGGCTTCCTCAATAGCGTTTAATGTGAAAGATGGCAAGTCCTCTTTATGCCCCATCATCCGAACCTGTACATTGTTTGCGATCAGCTCTTCTAATTCAATCTCAAGAAATTGCTGAGGAAGCTTCATCAGAAAATCCACTTCAGCCTTTGGTCTTTTCCAGTTCTCCGTAGAAAATGCATATAACGTCAAATATTTGACGCCAAGCCGATCTGCTGCAATAGTGATGCGTTTGATCGCTTTCATCCCAGAATGATGACCTGCCATTCTTGGCAATCCGCGATGTTTAGCCCAGCGGCCGTTACCATCCATAATAATCGCAACATGCTCAGGCACGTTTTCTGAGGCCACAGAATCAGTCGGCTGTAAGGACGATTTGCCTAATTTGGCCCAAAGTCGCTCGATCATCTTACTTCCTCCCAACCGAAATCAAAACCAAACCCCACCTAGCGGAGGGGCCCAGAGATTATTATACTTCCATAATTTCTTTTTCTTTTGTAACGAGTACTTTATCCACTTCAGCGATGAACCTATCGGTCGCTTTTTGAATGTCCTCTTGGTGACCGCGTGATTCATCCTCGGAAATAGCTGTTTTCTCTAGCTTTTTAATGCCGTCATTAGCATCGCGACGAATGTTGCGAATGGCTACTTTAGCTTCTTCGCCGAGTTTTTTTGATGTTTTTACGAGCTCGCCACGGCGTTCTTCCGTAAGTGGCGGAATCGAAAGTCGAATTGATGTACCATCATTCGATGGCGTTAGACCAAGGTCCGATTTCATAATCGCTTTTTCGATAGCTGACATCGATGTTTTATCCCACGGCTGAATAAATAGTGTGCGTGAATCAGGCGTACTGATGTTGGCAAGCTGATTCACTGGCGTCATTGATCCATAATACTCAACTTGAATACGGTCCAACAATGATGCACTTGCTTTTCCCGCACGTAGTGATGACAAATCTCGTTTTAGAGCCGAGATTGCTTTATCCATACGTTCTTCAGCGTTTTTTTTCAATTCTTGTGGCATTATTTCGCACTTCCTCTCACAATCGTTCCGATTTTCTCACCCAGCACGACGCGTTTAATATTCCCTTTCTCTGTAATCGCAAATACGATAAGAGGAATATTATTATCCATGCAAAGCGATGCAGCGGTTGAATCCATTACGCCTAAATTACGGTTAAGCATATCCAGGTATGTAAGCTCCTCGAATTTCTCAGCCGTACTATCTTTAAACGGATCGGCTGAATACACACCGTCCACTTTGTTTTTCGCCATTAATATTACTTCAGCTTCAATCTCTGCAGCACGCAATGCCGCTGTAGTATCTGTAGAGAAAAAAGGATTTCCTGTTCCAGCTGCAAATATAACGACGCGGCCTTTCTCCAAATGACGGATAGCACGACGTCTGATGTATGGCTCAGCAATCTGTTGCATTGCGATTGAAGTTTGGACGCGAGTCGGTACATCGATTTGTTCAAGCGCATCTTGAAGTGCGAGTGAATTCATAAGTGTAGCCAGCATACCCATATAATCAGCTGTAGCGCGGTCGATTCCTTTAGCAGAACCAGCTATGCCGCGCCATATATTGCCGCCGCCAACTACTATAGCTACTTCTATCCCAAGTGCTACGACTTCTTTCACTTGATCTGCAATTGATGATATGACAGTTGCTTCAATGCCATAACCCTCTTGCCCAGACAATGATTCACCGCTGACTTTCAGAACGATACGTTTATACACAGGCTGCTCCAACGTTAATACCTCCATCATGCACCTCATTTTTGCTGAGGTCCTTCAAATATGTTCTATTCATACAAGCAGGCGGGGCGGACGCCCCGCCCCGCCTGTGCGTTCGGATTAATGTTTAACTTGTGCCATAACTTCTTCAACGAAATTGTCAACTTTTTTCTCAAGACCTTCACCAAGTTCATAACGAACAAAGCGACGGATAGAAATATTTTCACCGATTTTGCTAATTTTTTCATTTAGCAATACAGAGATCGTTTTGTCTGGATCCTTGATGAACGATTGCTCAAGAAGACAGAACTCTTCGTAGTATTTCGAGATACGGCCTTCAACCATTTTTTCAACGATTTTTTCAGGTTTTCCTTCGTTAAGCGCTTGAGCTTTCAAAATCTCGCGCTCTTTTTCAAGCTCTTCGGAAGAAACCTCTTCACGGCTAACAAATTTAGGGTTAGCTGCAGCGATTTGCATCGCAACGTCTCTTGCAAACTCACGGAACTGATCCGTTTTTGCAACGAAATCCGTTTCACAGTTTACTTCAACGATAACGCCAATACGGCCGCCTGCGTGAATATATGATTCAACTACGCCTTCAGTTGCAATACGGCCTGCTTTATTAGCTGCAGCCGCCAAGCCTTTTTCACGAAGTACCGCAATCGCTTTTTCAACATCATTATTTGTTTCGTCCAAAGCTTTCTTGCAATCAAGCATTCCGGCTCCAGTTCTTTCCCGAAGCTCTTTTACCGCGCTAGCACTAACTGCCATTGTAAGCCCTCCTATAGGTTTCACGAAGTCTATGTAGCTTCGCAAATAATTAATATTGGTTTTAATGATTTACATTCGAAAAAAGGGCAGTGAGAGGTTTATCACCATCTGACCACCCTTTGTTGAATAACTAAAGCCTTAGATTAAGCCGTTGTTTGTTCGCCTTGATTAGCTTCAACAATAGCATCAGCCATTTTGGACGTCAACAATTTAACGGCACGAATTGCATCATCATTACCTGGGATCACGTAGTCGATTTCATCCGGATCACAGTTTGTATCAACGATACCTACGATTGGAATTCCAAGTTTGCGAGCTTCTGCAACCGCAATACGCTCTTTGCGTGGGTCAATAATGAACAACGCGCTTGGCAAACCTTTCATGCCTTTGATACCGCCGAGGAACTTTTCCAAACGGTCTTTTTCTTTGTTAAGAATGATAACTTCTTTCTTAGGTAGAACCTCGAAAGTGCCATCCTCAGCCCATTTTTCAAGTTGTTTCAAACGATCAATACGTTTTTGAATCGTTTGGAAGTTAGTCAAAGTTCCACCCAACCAACGTTGGTTGATGTAGAAGTTGCCGCAACGCTCTGCTTCTTCTTTTACGGAATCTTGAGCTTGTTTTTTCGTACCTACGAACAGCATAGTGCCGCCGTCTGCAGCGATCGATTTAACAAAGTTGTACGCTTCGTCAACTTTCTTAACCGTTTTTTGCAAATCGATAATGTAAATCCCGTTTCTTTCTGTGAAGATATAACGATCCATCTTCGGGTTCCAACGACGAGTCTGATGACCGAAGTGTACCCCAGCTTCTAGTAGCTGTTTCATGGAAATAACCGCCATTTCTTCAACACCTCCTAATAATGGTTTTTTAGTGCTCCTCCGCTAGTCGCATCTTCTGTCAAAACTTCCGCCGGGCGGAAGCACCATTTGACAAAATTGACCTGCGTGCGTTTTTAACACCGTGAATTAATATACCATAAATACAATCATCGCGCAACATTCGTTTCCGAAAAGATAGACTAACTATTTTTAGCTGATGATAATGCCGCAGCTTGTTCTTCCGTAAGCGGTTGGCTTGTTACTACAGTTATAACTTGTTCAATTGTGCTGTCTTCATGAAACAAAAAATAACCGGCGCGAACCAGCTTTTTAGACTTTTTCATTTCAGCAATAAATGCTGCGCCATCATTAATGATATGATTTGACGTAAGCAGCTCAGCCGTCTTGGATAGACCTAGGCCAGCTTTGATTCTTATCACATGATTAATAACAGCTTTTTCAATTTCAGGTATTGCAGTCGGGCTCTCAGCAGTCTCCTCGACCTTGTTCGTTGGCTCTGCACTCGGTACTGGGGTCACGGCCGGCTCAGGTTCTTGCGTGCCAGCTTCAGTACCAATCGCTTGGTCAAGCTCAATGGAATCACGTTCAGCCTCTAGCAGCGCATCGACTTCAATCTGCGTATATAACTTGTCCGTAGTCTCGTTATCCCGCTCTGCTAGCTTCTCTCTGCTCTGCTCTCCTGAGAGCATCAATTGGAACAACAAGGCACCAATGATAATACCCAAGCCTAGTCCGATTAAAAATATTCGATTTTTAAGCACGGGATGCCTCCTCTTGCTTAGACAGCTGAATAATAAGCTGAACCTCGCCTTTGTTCATCCCCAGCTTCTTCGATATAATTTCAATCGATTTACCCTGCTCATAAAGTGAAAAAAGATCCTTGTAGCGCGATTGTATCGACTGTTTATCAGATGCTGCTTCTACTTGTGCTTCTATTTGTGCCTCTGCTTCAGGTAAACGCATTGCCTCCTGCTGGGAAGGTACAGGGTATTGTGTATGATTCGAATCGATTGATGCATTCTGTGCGGATTCTATAGCTGGTAAGCTGCCGGATTTGCTCACTTTGGTGAGTGTATCTTGCAGCTGCTCCGTTAGCTGCTCGCATCTGGCTTCCAACTGCGCAATGCGCTGTTCTTTTCGAACAGCATCCGATTTCGATTCTTCTTGTGAGTTTCTTACTAGAAGAACCAGCTCTTCATTATCCTTTTCCATGTTCTCCATAAACTGCTCCAGCGCATTCTCCATATTTTCCATAGATTGCGGCCGTGCTGCCATTTCCTGCTTCTTCCGGGGCATAACTAAGCCGCCAACAATGACAACCGCTCCGAGTAAAATAATATATTGCAAGTAAGGCTGCATCGTTTTAGCCTGCCTTTCTGAAATAACCTGGTTCTAAAGCTTTATGTCCAATCGATGCCCTTTGAATGGATGTGCAGGTGGATGTTCTTGCTCCTCATGATCTAAGCCAGACTCTTTTCGTTCTCGTTTGGCGTTTTGGTAAGAACTACCTTGCTCACCATCCTGATCGTTGCGTATGTGAGCTCCATTAGACTGCTCAACAGCCGTATTCTTGCCGCGCAGAAGCTCGGTTTGTTTTGTTGTTTGAGCAGCCAGCGTATTCTGATCCGCCACTGGCTTATGAAGTGCTTGACCATGCATGCCGCTAAATTCCTGCGTGCGCGGTATAGACATCTGCAAGTCAATCGATTTAAAGGTCATATCAACTCACCCCTTTGGGTTATTGATCATTATTGAACTAGCTTGAGTACGGTACTAACACGATATCTCCGTCCGAATACCGAAAAGAAACGCGTTGGGAAGAATCCTTAACAAACTTTGTATATCGTCCAATTACAATTTTTGTCCCGCCATAAACAATATTGCTGACATCCACTTTTGAGCGTTCCGTGTCCTCGAGCGTCTTTTCAATTTCAAGAATTCGCGATTTGACAGCATCATTTTCCATGACTATCTGACGCTTGGAAGCCGTTAACTTTATTCTCAAAGCAAGTTTTTCCGGGGTAAGATGCCCCGCAGCCGCCAGTTGATCAAGAATAGTAAGCGCTTTATCCGTTTTATCAAGATTATCGAAATACTGCCTGCCCCTCGTTCTCAAATCAAGCAGCTCCGTACGGTATTCAGGATTGACACCAACTTCAATTGTCGTTGCAGTAGACATCGAATTCCCTACCGTTCTTGCGCTAACCATATCACCAGCTTGCACTAAGCCTCCTACAATAAGACCTTTAGCACCTGAACAAATGACATTTTTTCCGGCTTTCACATGAGAATGCATAATACTTTGAGAAACGAGAACCTCTTCGCCCGCTAATACATTACTATCTTGAATAAAGCTGCTTCGCACGTTACGAGCCGCTTTGACAAAACCTTTATTTCCGCCCAATATTCCGCCTGTAATTTCAATTGAGCCTTCCGATTCGATTTCGGCACCTTCCACCCCGCCAATTACGCGAATATCGCCAGATGCTTTAATGCGGAAGCCGCTAAGGACGTTTCCTCTAATGACTACAGTTCCTACAAAATCAATGTTGCCTACGCTATAATCAACGTCGCCATTAACCTCATAAACCGGAAAGACATTGATTTTTTCTTTATCTGTCAAGGAAACCATGCCATCTATTGCGGAATACATTGCAGTTTGCTGATCGTTCAGTACCACATTTTTGCCTACTTTAAAACGGACCGATTTCCCCGTCTTAGAAGGGATGTCTTCGCCTGTCACTGTTTTCCCCATTGGACCTGGTGTGGGATCAAACCGCTCTGCAATCAATTGACCACGCTTGACATTTTTTAGCTGTACAACCTCTTTGAAATCAACTTTGCCATCCTCAAGCTCTGCTGGAGCTTTACTAGATTTGTTCAGATCCTGTACGAGCTTAACGTATCCATCCTTACCTGGCAGCGGCGGCTCCCCCTGTGCGATAAGTGTTTGTTCTTTGCAGTATGCGAGAGGATTAGTGCCAATCTGATTAAGAACTTCTGTTCGAAGACCATAAACGATTCCCTTGCTTCTTAGAAACCGTTCAAGCTCATCGCCGTTACATTCGAATTCATCCGTAATCCTGCTAAATGTAATAAAGGCAGACAGCTTATCGGCTGATGTCTGGATGCTTAGGTATGATTCTAATTGTAGATTATCCACCTGACTCCTCCTCTCTTAATGTTGCATGAGTTGATCTTTATGCTTAGCCAAAGCTCCGCGCAGCCTTAGAATGGCTTTTGAATGGAGCTGGGAAATTCTCGATGGTGATAGTGACATTACTTCTGCAATCTCACTCAAGGACAGCTCTTCATAATAAAACAATGAAACGACAGTTCGTTCCTTTTCCGTTAACCGGTCAATGCCTTTTACCAGCGATTCCTTAATGTAGAACTCATGTACTTTATGGTCAGGGTTTTTAGCTTTGTCATCCACGAGCAAAGACATTCTCGTCTCTGACTCTTCTTCTCTTATCGGGTCTTCCAGCGAACATACGGTAGTGACCGAAATATCTTGTAGCATATTCGTAAATTCCTTCTCTGTCAGCTCCAGATACTGGCTGATCTCCGCATCTGTCACAGAGCGCAAATATTGCTGTTCTAAATGCTGGTAGGCCTCTTCCACTCTTTTCGCTTTCTCTCTTACTGAACGCGGTACCCAATCTCCTTGTCGCAGCCCATCAATAATAGCTCCACGAATTCGCCAAGATGCATAGGTCTCAAACTGTAAGCCGCGTCCGTAATCGAATTTCTCGATGGCATCAATTAATCCCATCACACCATTGCTCGCAAGGTCATCTTTAATAACGTTTTTGGGAAGTCCAATAGCCATTCGATTTGTAACGTAATCAACTAAAGGCAAATATTGCTCGATCAGACTTTTTTTCGCTTCCAAATCGCCTTGTTCTCTCCAGGCTTGCCACATCTGCAAGTTTGTCAAATGAGGGGGTTTCTGCTCAGTCATCGACTCACTCTCCTGTCAGGTGACGAATGGCTTTAACCAATTCTTCAGGTTGTGTATTTTTTGTAGATAGCAATTGCGGCGGGCTTAACGGTTTGAAATCAACTGCTGCATTATTGTGAGAATCAGTTGTCGGAGATGCTCCTCCATCCTGCAGCTGCGACTTCAGCATTGCATTTAAATCCGCCGACTCGTCAGGTGTTTTTAAGTCAAGCTGTGTACCTTTACCATCATTATCTTCGAGTGAATCGCCTACTAATGAAGGAGGCTGAAGAATGTAGGCCAAAATGGCTCTTACTCCATACGCAAGAACAAAAAAAGCGATGAAAGCATACATACTTCTTAGCAGCATGACAACAATCGGATTATTACCAATTGAGAAAGCTACCGTCAGCACGGTGCCGAAAATTCCAAATACGACATTCCATCGCCATGTTCCCAGCATATCAAATCTCCTTTGTTCCGAACTGGACGCTTCTTATCGAGAGCATCCCGCTAACACTATCAAATTCAATCGTCCTTCCGAAGCTGCCTCCCGTATCTTGTGAGATAATGGGAATTTTAAACCGGTGCAGCATCTCCGTGCAGGATTCCACATTACGCGGTCCAATTCTGAGCGAATCCGTATGCCCCGACATAGCAAACATCTGGGCCCCGCCCGCCATTTTAGCCTTCATGCTAATAACATGTGCGCCTGCCGCTAACATACGGTCCAGCAGCTCAGGGATGGCTGTATCTGCATACTTAGCCAAATTCATTTTGGTCTCACGGGCAATTTCTGAAGATGGCAGCATCACATGTGCCATTCCGGCTATTTTTCGAATGGGATCAAACAAAGTAAGACCCACACAAGATCCTAAGCCGGTCGTTTTGAGTATTGCTCCATCTGTTGCAATATTTAAATCAGCCATGCCGACTTTGACCAAATTATGTTGTATCATTCGGTAACGACTCCCAAAGCCCTAAAAATTTTCTCAAACGACTCTGGATCCGGAATCAGGAAGAAATGTCCTTCCAGTGATTGACGATCCTCTAAAAACGTCGTTTCAATTAATAGGGCCGAGTCGCCCATCTCACCGTACTGCATTAAACCATAACTGAGTACCGCACCAGCCATATCAACTGCGATCGCAGGAACAGAAGGTGCCATCGTAAGATGAGTAAAATCTGCAAGCGAGGATAAATAAGAGCCTGCCAGTATGTTGCCAATCTCGCAAAGAGCTGAGAGCTCCATTTCTGAATATCCCTCTTGCTCCTCCATATTGATCGAAAGCAGCTGCCTCAAAATTCTTCTTGCAGAAGCTTCTTCAATAATAAAAAACATATTGCCTGGTGCTTCACCTTCCACCCTGAGGAAAACGGCTATTACGATTTGTTCAGAACCGCCAACTCGCTCAGCGACTTCTTCGAACGGAAGCAGGCTTACCTTTGGCACAGCCATATCGACGGGTTTATCCAACAACCTTGATAGTGCAGTAGCAGCATTGCCTGCTCCGATATTGCCGACTTCTTTCAGTACATCCAGTTCAAACGCTTCAAATCGGCTAAATAAGCTCACCTTTTAAACCTCAAGCTGTTCGATTTGGATGATTTCATTCTTATTAAGTACCTCGGACAAGTTAAGCATGATGAGAAGTCGACCTTCACCAAGTTTAGCAATGCCTCTTAAGTATTTAGCTTTAATCCCGCCTACGATCTCAGGAGGCAAGTCGATTGCATCCGTATCAATATCGATTACGTCATTTGCTGAATCAACGATGAAACCTACCTCGATATCGGCTACAGCTACAACGATAATTCTTGAATTTTCTGTTGGTGTCGTTTCCGTGAGGTTAAAGCGACCACGGAGGTCGATAACTGGGACGACAATACCGCGCAAGTTAATAACGCCTTTTATAAATGCCGCAGTTTTAGGGACGCGAGTAATTGGAGACAGCCTTTCAATCGTGCGAACCTTATCTACTTCGATACCGTACTCTTCGTTGCCAAGCGCAAACACGATAACCTTTAATTCTTCTCCCATACTAAAAACCTCCCTATTTAATTAGTGCATTCGGATCAATGATCAGTGCGACGTAACCATCGCCTAGAATAGTAGCCCCCGAGATCGCTTCAACATTGGTCAAATACTTGCCCAACGTTTTCAGAACGATTTCACTTTGGCCGATAAACTCATCGACCATCACTGCAGCCCATTTTTCACCTTTGCGCACGACTACGATTTCGGTTTCTGTCTCGTCGTTCTCATTGAAATCAGGTGAATCGAGCACTTTGCTTAGCGATACGAGCGGAATAATTACGTTCCTAAACTCAATCATCTTATTGCCGTGTACATGCAGAATTTGTTCCTTGCGAATAATGCCGGTCTCAACGATTGATGATAATGGAATGGCATACTTCTCGGAACCAAGCTTAATTAACATCGCAGATATGATCGACAGTGTGAGTGGCAGTTGAACAGAGAACTTCGTTCCTCTGCCAAATGCAGAATCAATCGTAACATTGCCTCCGAGCGAAGTGATTTTAGAACGTACCACGTCGAGCCCTACGCCTCGTCCGGAGATATCGGATATTTTATCAGCGGTACTGAATCCAGCTGCAAATATAAGCATGTTAATTTCATCGGCTGACAGCAGCTTGGCTTGTTCTTCGGTTACGACACCATTCTTAATGGCTGTTTTAAGCACGCGCTCGTGATGAATGCCTCGGCCATCCTCTTCTACCTCGATGAAGACATGGTTCCCGCTGTGATAAGCACGCAGATAAATGGTTCCCGTTTCTGGCTTCCCTGCCGCTATTCGCTCTTCAACGGTTTCAATGCCGTGATCGACGGAATTTCTTAACAAATGAACAAGAGGATCCCCGATTTCATCAATCACCGTACGATCAAGCTCAGTATCGGCACCGGTAATGACAAGATCAATCTTTTTGTCCAGCGATTTCGCTAAATCGCGAATCATACGCGGGAAACGGTTAAATACAGAATCCACCGGCACCATACGTAGCTTCAGTACGATACTTTGCAAATCGGAGCTGACTCGCGTCATATGCTCCACGGTTTCCGTTAAATCATTGCGTTTAATTTCACTTGAAAGCTGTTCCAGCCGTACTCTGTCAATAAGCAGCTCGCTGAATAGATTCATCAGTGCATCTAATCTTTCAATATCAACACGAATGGTTCTAGAAACATTAGCAGGTGCATTTGCTGCCGCAGGTGCTTGTCCCTTAGCTGCTTGACTGCTCGGAGCTGCATCTTCTTTAGCTTTAGCCACGACAGGCGCTTCAATTTGAGCTGCCTCGACTGTCTCAACGGCCGCAGCCGCAGTGGACTGACCGAGAACGGCTAATGATTCAGCATCTAGCAGAGTCACCTCAGCGGATTCAATCTCAGAAATATTAAGAAGCTGGGATTGAAGATCCTCCTGCTTCAAGTTCGAGATTGTAAACACAGTAAAGGTGAAATCAAATTTTTCCTGCTCGATATCTTGGACGGATGGATCGGATTTAATGACCTCACCGTTTCGCTCGAGTAAATCAAAAACCATATAAGCACGAACGGCTTTCAGCATGCAATTATCGCGAATGGCGATTTGAATATGATAGACATTGTGGCCGGTCTCAATCGATTGGAGAAGGATTGAAGATTGGAATTCATCGAGCAGCATCGCCCCTGATGCGCTTGATATTGATGCATTAGCTGCTACGACAGGAGCTGCTGCGGCACTGCTCGCGCTGTAGTCGCTTTTAAGAATAATTTGCAATGACGCTACGATTGCTGTGACGTCAGCTTTGCCAGTCCCTCCGCCAACAATATCTTGAACCATCGCTTCAAGTGCATCCAGCCCTTTGAACAATGTGTCAAAGATAAAGCTGTCCATTTTGAGTTTGCTGTTTCGTACGAGGTCCAGTACGTTCTCCATTTCGTGTGTGAGTGCAGCCAAATCTTCGAAGCCCATTGTTGCTGACATCCCTTTCAGCGTATGCGCTGAACGGAAGATGTTTTGAACGATACTAAGTTCTTCAGGCTCGCTTTCTAAACGAAGTAAATTCTCATTCAAGGATTGCAGGTGATCATTAGATTCATCGATAAACATCGATAAATACGCATTCATATCCATTTCCTAGCACCTCCTGTTAGTATGTTCTTGCGAGTGTGGCCTATTTATTTCAGCATGGCTTGCACGAGTTGTGAAGCTATGTTGTGCAGCGGTACGATTTGATCAACACAGCCAGCTTCTACCGCAGATCTCGGCATCCCATATACCACGCAGGTTTCTTCGGCTTCGGCAATGGAAGTCTCAATCCCAGACTCTGATAACAGCTTCATTCCTTTTGCACCGTCACTTCCCATTCCTGTCATAATAACAGCATGACGTTTAAGCTCACGAATCGGCAGTAAAGATTCAAACAGAACATCAACGGATGGACGATGACCATTTCGCTGCGGCTGCTCGGTGAGCTTAATGAAGAATCCGGCCGCATCTTTTGCAAGCTCCATATGAAAAGCACCTGGTGCGATATAAACCTTCCCTGCTACAACTCTCTCGCCCTGCTCCGCCTCTACAACATGAAGCTCGCTGAAGCTGTCTAAACGCTGAGCTAGCGACTTTGTAAATTTAGGAGGCATATGCTGAACGATTAGTACAGGTGCCGGAAAGTCACCTGGCAAAGAAGTAATTACTTCATGCAGGGCCCTAGGACCACCTGTAGATGTACCGATAGCCACAATATGTTTAAAGGCTCCAGTCGCTCCGCTAGTCTTGCTTTTTTTTATACTAGGCGGTTCAGGAATTAAAGACTTAATCTCCGGAAGCTTCGACTTCACAACAGGTTTCAGTGTTGAAGCCTGGGGCTTCGCATTATTCGGAGCAGAAGTTTCAGATCCTTTAGGTTTTTGCTGTTTATGTAAAGAGGATACCGAACGCTGCGTCACTTGCTGCTCCTCTGGCTTCGGAATCAAGATCGAGTCCGAACTAAGTGATGCAGTCGGCTGAGTGGGAAGGCTGGGCTCCACAGGTTGTACTTTCTTCTCTATGGCAGCAGAAATCTGCTGCTTGACTTGATCGTTATCTTCAATAATAGAAGCGGATTTCTCAATAATGGAGATGACAGGCTGATAACGCTTTGTTAAAACGGCAATCCGCAACTTTTCCAGTAGGACCTCTCCAACTTGATGTATATCATTGGATATGGCGCTCGAAGGCTTACGGATAAAGTCAAAGGCCCCGAACTGAAGTGCTTTGATCGTTTCTCTCGTATTATCCTCGCTAATTCCTGACAACATAATAACAGGTGTTGGATTTTCTTTCATAATGGCTTGCAAGGCTTCAATGCCGTTCATGAGAGGCATTTCCAAATCCAAAGTAACGACATCTGGCTTCCATTCACGCACTGCTTCAATGGCTTCTTGGCCGTTCACGGCAGTAGCCACAATTATAAATTGCGGGTCTTGAACGATCAAATCACTAATAATTTTCCGCATGAATCCGGAATCATCAACAACAAGTACGCGGTAAGGAACCATTCTTTTCGCACCTCACTTTCAAAGGATTATCTCGAGAGTCTGAACATTTTATGCAAAAATCCTTTGACGCCGCCGCTGACAGTATCACTTTGTGGGATTTCTAGAAAACGTTTTGCAATTTGATTAATAGCAATGGATGCCTCTGTTCCCGGGTATGCAAGAGTAAAAGGTACTTGGCGTTTCACAGCCTTCGACACATTAGGATCATCAGGAAGAATGCCGAGATGTGGAAGCTCCGACTGGAGAAACCGTTGTGAAACCATGCTGATTTTGTCTGCGGTTTGTTTTCCTTCTCTCGCATCGGATGCACGGTTAACAATCAATTTGAACTGAATGTCTGCTTCCATTCCTTTAACCATCTTAATTAAAGCATATGCATCCGTAATCGATGTAGGTTCAGGAGTTGTTACGACAATCGTTTCTTGAGCAGCCGTTATAAACTTCATGGTCTCCTTCGATAATCCAGCGCCAGTATCGAACAGAATGACATCATATTTGCCGTGAAGCTTGCTGATTTCATCCGCGAACCGGTCCAACTGTTCCGATGACAGGTCCATTAAATCACGGAACCCGGATCCTCCTGCAATAAAGTGAAGCCCCTCGGGACCTTCCTGCACAATCTCCCAGATTGTTTTTTCCTGCTTTAGCAAATGATAGAGATTGTAAGTAGATGAAACTCCCATCAGTACATCGATGTTTGCCATACCGATGTCAGCATCAAAAACAAGTACTTTTTTACCTAACCGCTGCAATGAAAGTGCAAAATTCAAGCTGAAATTCGACTTCCCTACTCCGCCCTTCCCGCTGGTAACCGTTACAACCCGAGTCGCAAGAACATCTTCACTGCGTTCTTGCTGCTTGACTAAGTTACGCAACGCTTCAGCTTGGTCCATCATGAGACACTACTCCTTAAAAGCTGTCGAATATACGATTCAACTTTAAAGCTTTCAATATCATCTGGAACGGTTTGCCCGCTTGCCATGTATGTCGGCAGCAGCTCAAAATTCATGATGAGGTTGAAAATGGCTCCATAAACGGATGTTTCATCAAGCTTTGTGAATAGCACCTTCCGTACACCGTATTTGCAAAAGTGATCTGCAACTGCGGCCATGTCACGTGTTTTGCCTGTCATGCTTAGCACGAGCACGGTTTCGCTCGGCTCGCTCGTTTGAAGCAGGCTATTCACTTCTGAAACGTGAAGCTCGCTGCGAAAGTTTCGACCTGCTGTATCCATATAAATTAATTCACGCTCTTCAAGCTGCTTGAATGCGCGTGGCAAATCCATTTGCGAAAACACAACCTCCATTGGAACGTTCAAAATGTTAGCGTATGTCCTAAGCTGGTCCACCGCTGCGATTCGATAAGTATCAGAAGTAATAAACCCAACTTTTTTCCCTTGCTTGATGGTTTGTTCAGCTGCCAGCTTAGCAATAGTCGTTGTCTTGCCAACACCTGTCGGACCTACGAAATGTACAACTCTGGCTTGATTGCTAATGCCGCTTCCACTATAAGGTTGAAGCCATGCTTCGAGTTGCAAAAATGCCTGCTCCCAGACCTGCTCTTTACTATAGGTAGTTCCTTCCTCCGTTTGCTTGTCCAAAATTTCGTTAAGCAAGCGTTCAATCCATTGCACATCCATCTCTTGCTCAGTAAGATGCTCACTTAATGCAATCAGATGCTCTGACATCTCTGTGCTTTGACTCTGCTTCTTTGAAAGAGTGGCCATATATTCTTTCAAATCTCTGATTTCATCAATTATGAATTGCTCCCGCTCATTGCGCTTTTGTTCCTGCACATCAATCAAAGGTGCCGGTGGCGGCTCCATTACTGCAGTAGCCGTTCTCTGTACCGATTGAAGGATCTGTTCTACAGCAGCATCGACTTGCGGGTTCGGTGCTCGCTGCGCTTGAGCTGGGGGATTGGCTTGATTCGATTCAATAGCTGCAATAACTTCCATCTTTTTTTTGCGAAACATGCCCATAAAGCCGCCAACCTTGATTTCTTTTGTGTTCAGAATAACGGCGTCTTTACCAAGTTCACTTCTAATTAACGACACTGCCTCAGGCAATGCGTTAACGACATATCGTTTCACTCTCATAAATTCACCACCCCAACGCTTTGTACCTCAATGTTTGGTTCTAGTTCACTGTATGAAAGCACCGGTACATCCTGCATCGTTCTTTCTACAATTTGTCTAAGATACATGCGAATTGTAGGCGAAGCGAGCACAACTGGCTGCTGACCTGATTGAATCTGACGATTGACATGCTCGTTCAGCTTCTGGTAGATCTGCTGCGTAGATATCGGATCCAATGCAATATAGCTGCCTTGATCCGACTGCTGAACCGATTCCGCAATTTTTTTCTCCAACTGCGGTCCTACTGTAATCACTTTCAGCGTATCGCCGCCCGATGAGAACTGTTGCGTAATCTGTCTTGATAATGACTGTCTTACATATTCCGTCAATATATCAGGATCCTTCGTATAATTTCCATGGTCCGCTAACGCTTCGAAGATCGTCACCAGGTCACGAATGGATACCTTCTCGCGCAACAGCTTGGACAATACCTTTTGAACATCACCAACAGTAAGGATGGCCGGAATCAATTCGTCAATGAGTGCTGGGTATGATTCTTTAACATTCTCAACAAGCTGCTTCGTTTCTTGCCGTCCAATAAGCTCATGAGCATGTCGTTTAATAATTTCTGTGAGATGCGTCGCAACTACTGATGGTGGATCTACTACGGTATATCCGGAAAGTTCTGCTCTTTCTTTCATCTGCTCATCAATCCAAATAGCAGGCAATCCAAAAGCAGGCTCCATCGTTTCGATCCCAATGACGGAATCATCCTCAAAACCAGGGCTCATTGCCAGATAATGATTCAGCAATAAATCTCCACGAGCCACGGTGTTTCCTTTTATTTTGACAACATATTCATTTGGCTTTAATTGAATGTTATCCCGAATTCGAATGACGGGAACCACAAGCCCCAGCTCTAGAGCACATTGCCTGCGAATCATAATGATTCGATCAAGCAAGTCTCCACCTTGCTGGGTATCTGCCAGCGGGATAAGACCGTATCCAAACTCAAATTCAATCGGATCAACCTGCAGTAAACTAATGACGCTCTCTGGGCTGCGAACTTCTTCGATCTGCTGCTCTTCAACGAGCATTTCCTCTTGTTCTTGCTGTTTGTTAATAGCCTTTTGCATATACCATCCACCAATTGCAAGCATTATGGCGAATGGCCATGTTCTTAACGGTCCAATTGGTGTTAAACCTAACAAACCAATTGTTCCTGCTGCAATAAACAAAAGCTTAGGATATTTGAATAACTGATTGGTAACATCCTCTGCCAAGTTGCCGTCTGAAGCCGCTCTTGTCACAATTAGACCAGCAGCTGTTGAAATAAGCAAGGCAGGGATTTGACTTACTAGTCCGTCACCAATGGTCAGAATGGAGAAAGTGGAGAGCGATTCGCCAAAGCTTAAATCGTGAATCGCCATACCGATAATGAAACCACCGACAAGATTTATGACAAGTATAATAATAGATGCAATTGCATCCCCTTTTACGAACTTACTTGCACCGTCCATCGCTCCGTAAAAATCAGCTTCTCGCTCGATTTTCGAACGACGGGCTTTAGCTTGCTGCTCATTAATCAGTCCGGCATTCAAATCTGCGTCAATACTCATCTGCTTACCGGGCATAGCATCGAGCGTGAATCTTGCCGCCACCTCTGCCACACGCTCCGAGCCTTTTGTGATTACGATAAACTGCACCACAACAAGGATAAGGAAGACGATAAATCCAATAGCAATTTGTCCTCCGCCTACCCAGCTGCCGAAGGTCGCGACAACTTCTCCAGCCTCGGCATGAGATAATATATTTCTTGTTGTTGAGACGTTTAGAGCTAGTCGGAACAGGGTAGTTATTAATAGTATTGCAGGGAAGATAGAGAAATCCAGCGCTTCCTTCGTATTCATCGCAATAAGTAAAATCATCAAGGCAATTGAAATGTTTAAAATAATGAGTATATCAAGTAGTAGGACTGGGATCGGAATTATCATCATGAGTACAATGCCAATTACGCCAAATAATACTACAAAGTCTCTTGCTTTCATGACGCCGACTCCTCCCGTAGTGTTATGATGATTTTACTCGGCCTTTCATTTTGTATACATATGCAAGCACCTCAGCCACCGCTTGAAACAGGTCTGGAGGGATGACATCCCCAATCTCAGCCCGCTCGTAAAGCGCTCTGGCCAGTGGTTTATTTTCCATCATGACAACCCCGTTTTCTTTCGCTATTTCTCTAATACGAAGAGCAACATGGTCCATCCCTTTTGCAATGATCTTAGGCGCTTCCATCTTAGAGGCATCATACTTCAAAGCGATAGCGAAATGGGTAGGGTTGGTAATTATGACATCTGCGTTAGGTACTTCCTGCATCATGCGTTGAAATGCCATTCTTCTTTGGCGCTCACGAATTCTCCCTTTAATCAACGGGTCACCTTCGGATTTTTTGTGTTCGTCTTTTATATCCTGCTTGGACATTTTTAAACTTTTATTGTGCTCGTATCGTTGATAGAAATAATCAGCTAACGCAAGAGCGGTCAAAACCGCTCCTATTTCAATGCCAAGCTTCACGGTTAAACCAGCCGTAAAAGAAAAAATTTGTTGAATGGGTAAGCCTGCTAGTACGAGTATTCGTTCCCATTCCTTTGATATGGCCAAATAAACGAGTACTCCTACAATTAAAAGCTTTAACACGCTTTTTAAAAATTCAACGAGTGTCTTTGCGGAAAAAATTTGTTTGAAACCATTAATAGGGTTGACTTTTTCTAGTTTCATTTTGAGTGGTTCACCCGTTAATAAAAATCCAAACTGCACAATATTGCCGAGAATTCCAACTAAAATCGCTATCACAAATACTGGCAGCAATATGAGGAGCATTTCAATCGTGATTTCTGTAAAGAGAGACAACACATTGCCGACCGTCAAATCCATTAAGAGCCAGTCTTCAAATAAATTCCCGAACAACATCATAATGTGCTGTTTAAAATAGCTGCCTAGCATAATAAAACTCATAAACACAAATAACAATATAAAAGATCCGGCTAAATCTGCGGATTTGGCGACTTGTCCTTTTTTTCTAGCTTCGTCTTTTTTCTTTGGAGTAGCCTGTTCTGTCTTTTCCTGACTGAAAAGCTGGAGATCAAGCTCTAGACGGTAATTACGCACACAAGCATCCTCCTATTGCCCTTCAGCCGGCGGCCCTTGTACGACACCGAATAATTGCTCTAATGAATCGAACATGATGGAAAATAATCTTTCGAATATGGCTGCTAGACTTGGCATTAACAAGGTTAATAAAAACATACCAATAATTAGTTTAAGAGGAATGCCGATTACAAAAACGTTAAATTGCGGAGCCGTCTTTGTTAAAAACCCTAATCCAACGTCGGTGAGAAACATAGCAACGATAAGCGGTGAAGCGACTTGTATTGCAATTAAAAAGGTGTTCCCTACTGTTCGAGTTAAGAAATCCGTTAAACTACCATTCATAAATCGACTGAACAGCTCGTTATCTAGCGGCATCCATTGATAACTGTCCATGAGGCCAGTCAATAAAAAATGATGGCCGTTCATCATTAGAAAAATGACAATCAACACCATGTATTTGAAGTTACCAAGCAGCGGCGCAGAAGTTCCTGTATGCGGATCAACGATATTCGCCATTGCGAATCCAACCTGTAAATCCATAAAAGCTCCAGCCGTTTGAACGACCGTAAAAAATAAATAAACGACATAGCCCATCAATACGCCAATCAATATTTCGCGAAACAATATGAGCACATACTCTGCATCAGGCACAATCGATTGTTTCATTCCATACGTTAGGAAAACGATAAATGAAATGAAAAAACCGAGTCCTAATTTAAATACATTCGGCACGCCTCGCGATGAAAAGACAGGCGCAACGACGAAAAACGCAGTTATTCGACAAAAGATTAACAAAAAAACAGGAAAACCTTGTACGATCGTATTCATCCACTCACAACCTAACCGATGTAATTATGAAGATTATTCAGCAGATTGTATGTGAAATCGATAACCGTATTTAGAATCCATGGTCCAAAGATAATGATGGATACAAAAACCGCTACAATTTTCGGAACAAATGCGAGCGTCTGCTCTTGAATCTGAGTTGTTGCTTGGAATATGCTGATAATCAATCCTACGACCAAAGCAAGAACGAGCATTGGCGCACTGGCTTTCAAAACCACGAATACAGCCTCACCGGCTAATCCGATTATGAAATCAGTACTCATCGAATGTCCCTCCCTGCTAGTATCACGTGTTGAAGCTCAACAATAAAGATTTAACGATCAAGTACCACCCATCTACTAACACAAAAAGCAATATTTTAAATGGCAGTGAAATCATAACAGGCGGGAGCATCATCATCCCCATCGCCATTAATGTGCTTGCAACAATCATATCAATGACTAAAAATGGAATGAAGATCATAAAGCCCATTTGAAATGCCGTTTTCAATTCGCTTATTGCATAAGCTGGTATTAATACCGTTATAGGGATTTCTTCGAAAGAAGTAGGCTTCTCTGTTTTCGTGTAATTCATGAAAAGCATGAGATCTTTTTCACGCGTATGCGAAAACATGAACTTTTTCATCGGAACGGCTGCTTCACTAAAAGCCTCTGTTTGTGAAATTTGACCTTTCAAATATGGCTGCAATGCCACCTCATTTACCTGTGAAAAGGTGGGAGCCATAATAAAGAAAGTAAGAAACATGGCCAAACCAATAAGCACCTGGTTAGGAGGCATTTGCTGCGTACCTAGGGAAGTCCTTACAAAACCAAGCACGATTACAATTCGCGTAAAGCTTGTCATTAACACCAAAATCGCAGGGGCAATACTTAAAACTGTAATCAGAAGAAGCATGGATAATGCGCTAGTACCTGGTGTCTCGCTATTGCCATCACCGATGTTGATGGATATATCAGGCAACGGCTCAGCAAATGCTTGATTATGTATGAACATCGCAAGTAGCTGTACAGCGACAATTGATATCCACCATTTATTTTTCATCATCCATCAACCGTTCATTTGATTTTGAGTCATGCAATAGCGATTCCAACTGCTGTTTGCGATCAGCTTGCTGGCTAAGTTTGTTTTGTAACAAGTCTTCGAAAGAGGTCTTTTTGTTCCATTGCTCGTTTATAGGCTCTGATTCATTTTTTTTGTTGCGATTTTTGAGCCTGTTAATCACTTGTCCTACAACGTCATTGCCCCATCCAGCATCCTTCTGACGCTCTAACGCTGCAATCACAGCACTAACCTGCTCTGGATCGTCTACCTTATCTAGTAGAGTGATGCTTTCGCCTACGCCAACTATGTAGATTCTTCCTGCAATTTCAACGACTTGCATGGAATTGTTTTGTCCGAGTGCAATGCCGCCGAGTGAGCGAAGCGACCGATTCGCCCCCCACATACGGTTGCGCTGAGACAGCCATTTAATGACAAAAATAATTAAGACGATGACGATAGCAAGTGAGACGATGACCCATACCAAGTTGCCTGCGAGATCATTAGATCCCGTGAACACCATTTGTTCGTCATTGCTTGCGCTGCTGCCGTCTAAGGCAGCAGCAGCCGCAAATCGAGGCCATATCGCCATCCCAAGAGCAGACACCATTGAAATGCGCGAAGTTAAGTTAAGCATAATATCTAACCGTTATCCGAGAGTTTTCTTAATCGCTTCGATTACACGATCAGCTTGAAACGGTTTGACGATGAAGTCCTTTGCGCCTGCTTGAATCGCATCAATTACCATTGCTTGCTGACCCATTGCTGAACACATAATCACTTTTGCGTTTCCATCGAGCTTCTTAATTTCTTTCAATGCGGAAATTCCGTCCATTTCAGGCATCGTAATATCCATCGTTGTTAAATCTGGTTTTAGTTCCTTGTACTTCTCAACCGCCTGGGCGCCATCTTGGGCTTCACCGACGACTTCGTATCCGTTCTTTGATAAAATGTCACGAATCATCATTCGCATAAAAGCTGCGTCGTCTACGATAAGAATGCGGTTTGCCATCTTTTTATCCTCCTAGAATGCTATTGTAATTTTTGTATGCGGTCCCATTGGCTAACGATATCTGTAACTCGAACACCAAAGTTTTCATCGATAACAACAACCTCGCCTTTGGCAATGAGTTTATTGTTTACCAGAATGTCAACCGGCTCACCGGCCAGCTTGTCCAGCTCAATAATTGAACCTTGCGACAGCTCCAAAATATCTTTAATCTGCTTTTGGGTCCTTCCTAATTCTACAGTGACCTTAAGCGGTATGTCGAGAAGTAAATTGAGGTTTGTTTCATCAGGTTGAATAAATGGCGCATTGCCAAAATTAGCAAATTGCACGGGCTGTACATTAACGTTCCGATTAGCAGCATGACCGTATGTATGCGGGCCTGGCGGCTGCATTGGCATATCATAGCCAGCTGCAGGCGTTTGATACTGCGTAGGCGGCATTTGCTGTTGCATAGGTGGTGCTGCATGCATCTGAGGCGGCGCAGCGTTCATATAAGCGGTTGCTGCCGTCTCCTGCATCGCAGCATGCTGTACTGAAGCAGGAGGCGCTGCTTGCGGTGCTGCAACTGCTGCTGGTGCTGCAGGCTCCTCTACAACTCCCATTAAAATATCAACCATCTGCTTCGCAAAAGGAATCGGAAGCAGCTGCATGATCGTTGAATCAATGAGATCGCCTATTGTTAACCGGAAAGAAATTTTAATAAACAAATCAACTGGCGGCAAATGCTCCATGCCATCACCGTTGTTCACATCTAAAATATCGATGCCGGGAGGCGAAATATTAACAAAACGATTGAATATCGTAGACATGGAAGTCGCCGATGAGCCCATCATTTGATTCATTGCTTCTTGCACAGCACTGATATGAATTTCATTTAGCTCTTCAACCGTTATATTGTTTCCTTCGCCGCCAAGCATGAGATCAGCGATGATTTGAGCATCCTTGGTTTTAATAACCAAAGAATTGATGCCTTGAAACCCATCGACATATTGCACGCTTACAGCTACATGAGGTTTAGGGAAAATATCAGCAAGCTCTTCCTTTTTCACAATCGTTACTTGAGGTGTCGTAATATCCACTTTTTTGCCCAACAATGTAGATAATGCTGTTGCCGCGCTTCCAAAAGTAATATTGCCTATTTCGCCAAGCGCTGATTGCTCCATTTCAGATAAGAAGTCCGAAAGCTGTGATCCGCCTTCAGAAGGTTGCTCGGCTTCCGAATCATTGGAAGACTGACGAAGCAATGCATCAATTTCCTCTTGCGACAAATAGTCCTTACTCATCATAATCTTCTTCCACTCCTTCAACGACAATCTCATCTACTTGAACTGCTATCCGATCCTTCACAGAACCAGGGCTGCCGATAAACTTAAGCTTGTCCCCCACTTTAATTTTCAAGCCTTCATCGACTGATTTGTTAAGTGAAATGACATCCCCAACATTCAGACCTAAAAATTCTTTAATGGTAAGTGCCGATTCACCTAGCTCAGCAACGATGGGGAGCTTAGCTTTGTTAACACGCTGCTCTAGAATCTCTACCTCTTCTGGCGCGCGGGCTTTCTTCTGGGATACAAACCAATGATGTACAGATAGCCTAGACATAATTGGCTCAATAACCACATGCGGGATACAGAGATTAATCATGCCCGTCGTATCACCAATTTTGGTGCTAAACGAAATAAGGGCTATCGTTTCATTGGGTGAAACTATCTGCATAAATTGCGGATTAGTTTCTAAAGCTTCAAGCCTTGGCGAAATGTCGATAATCGTTTTCCATGCTTCCTGTAAGCTTTCAAACGTTCTGCTGAAGATTCGCTCCATAATTATGGTTTCAATCTCCGTTAGATTGTTGATTTTGGAAGGCGCTATCCCTTGTCCTCCAAGCATACGGTCAAGCATAGCATAGGCCACATTCGGATGTACCTCGAGCACCATTCGACCTTCGAGCGGCTCCGCTTCAAATATATTCAAGATCGTCATTTTAGGAATCGAACGAATGAATTCGTCATAAGGCAGCTGCTCGACCTGCACGACATTAATTTGAACAAAAGTGCGAAGTTGCGCTGAGAAATAGGTTGTCAAATATCGCGCGAAGTTTTCATGAATCCTTGTTAAGCTCCTAATATGATCCTTCGAAAAACGAACGGCGCGCTTAAAATCATACAAGCTGACTTTTCGGGTCGTTTCTTCCTTCTTGAGATCCTCTGCGTCCATTTCGCCAGAATCCAAGGCTGCTAGTAGCGCATCTATTTCATTTTGCGATAGAACATCAACCAAATATCTCACCTCCTTCGAGGAATGTCGGCGTAGTTAAGTTAAATTTCAGTAATGATAAAGTTAGTGATTTCTACTTTAACCAATTTTCCTTTTGGAATGATTGGCGTAATGAGATTCAGCAGCTTAGATTCAAGTGCATCTTCTCCCTGCGATCCATTCAATTCAGCAGCAGTCATGTCGGCGAGTGCTCTGTTAATAATGGGCCTAACTTCAATTTCAATTATCTTATCGAACTCTTCCTTTGCTTTCTTGCCGTCAAGCTGGAACGCAAAGCTGAGCACAACAACATATTCCGGATCCTTCAGATTTCGTCTGAAATCCTTCAACTCGGAAGTAACCTCCACCCGCTCGTCTGCGGACAATACCTTAACCTCAATTGTCTTTGTTTCTGTAGCTTGCTCTTTCGGATCAGCAAAGAATGACTTAAACAAAATAATGGCAACAACTGCTATTAGTGTTATAGATAATAGAATCGTTATTAACCATGGAAGCATTTTTTTCATAATGAGGGACCCTCCGTTTGCTCACTCTTTTGGGCCGCCGCAATGAGGCCAATTGTGCGTAGATATTGTTGATTAAGCAACAGCAGCTCAGATGTTTTCTCCGTAACGACTAATTTTTTTCCTGTCGTAAGCGTTATAACCGTATCTGCTGCTTCTTCAATTACTTCAATCAATAAAGCATTAATTGTTACTTTTGTTCCATTTAAACGCGTTACGGTAATCATTAGTTACCCCCCTCACACCTAGGGGAGGCACTAAGCCTCCCGCTCGTTATGAATTACCTATCGTTTTAAGTTAACAACCTCTTGCAGAATCTCATCTGAAGTCGTGATGATTCGCGAGTTGGCTTGGAAGCCGCGCTGTGCCACGATCATTTCCGTGAATTCAGCCGTTAAATCAACATTGGACATTTCAAGCTGACCCGCAATAATAGCGCCTGTTCCTAGATCCGGATCACCCGCGAAGGTCATGAAATCTTCAATCGAAGCGTCTGGGTTCGCATTGGCTGTAACGCGATACATGTTACCGCCAAGCTTCTCTAATCCGCTTGGGTTTACAACTTTAGCAACCCCTAATTGCGCAATCGCTTCAGTACCGTCAGCCGTTACCCCCATAATCGTACCGTCCTGTCCGATAGAGAATGCCGTAATAGCTTCATCAAGAATGATTGGCTCTTGATCTACGCTCAGAACAAAATACCCGTCTCCAGTCACGAGCTGCCTGTTTGAATCCAGCGTAAAGTTTCCTGCACGGGTTAGAAGCATTTCGGAATCATCACTTGCTCTGACTACGAAAAAACCGTCTCCATCAAGCCGAAGATCTGTCGGTTGGTTCGTAGTCATCGCACTTCCCGCAGTATGTACCGTATCGATAGATCCGATAGATACACCTAGACCAATTTGCTTCGCATTGACACCTCCGCGTACGCCTTCCTCAGGCGCCGTAACGCCTGCAACTGTTTGGCTAAGAATATCCTTAAACATAACCCGACCCGCTTTAAAGCCAACCGTGTTTACATTCGCAATATTGTTACCAATAACGTCTAGCTTTGTTTGAAAGCCGCGCATACCAGAAACGCCTGAATACATCGATCTTAGCATTTAAATTATTCCTCCTGGAATATGAGATGAAAACCACGAACTCAAAATTGTAAATGCACTATCATTTAGCTGCTTCAATCGATCCACAGCTTGAGGCTTCCTGATAGGTCCAGCCTGCTTATGTTAAAATAATAGCACTGTCAATCTGTGTGAATACATTGCTTTTCATCTGCCCACCGTCCATCGCGGTTACGACGGTTCGGCTCGGGACATTGACAATCATAGCAATATCGCGGAATACGATTAAGGAGTCCTGTGCCCCTTTAGAGGCTGCATCTTCCACTGCATTTATTATTTTTGTCAGCGATTCAGGTTGTAACTTAATGCCTCTCTGCTGCATGCGAACCTCCGCATGATGGCTGAATTTAAGCACTTTAGCATTAAGCATTTCTTGAAACTCAGACGTCTGCGATTGACGGCTGACTGCGGTCTTGCTCGCCTGGTGAGGTGTGGTCATGACGGGGAAAATATGACCAATTTTCACGCCATCGTTCATCGGTTTTCAGCTCCTTCCTCAGCACTTGCTGAATTAGAAGATTTGCTGCTATCTTCATCCTCTTCGCTAGAAGAGTCCTCGCTGTCGTTCGTTTCTGAGATCGAAGTTACATAATCAAGGGCAACCTCAGCTCCGCCGACTTTCGCATATAGGATTCCTTCTTTCGAAATAATAGAATCAACCACGCCTTTGACCGTAGTAACCTCTCCCGCTTCGTCATATTCGCTCCACTCTATCGTCTTACCGATTAAGCTTGATGCAGAGCCTATGTTCTGTCGCATTAAGGTTAACTCAGTTGACATGTTCATTAGCTGCTCGACGGATGTGAATTGGGCCATTTGCGCAATAAAATCTTTATCTTGCAGTGGCTGCATCGGATCCTGATTGCGCAGCTGTGTTACGAGAATGCTAAGGAATTGATCTTTGCCAAGAGTATCTGAGCTTTTTTTACTGGCAGCGGCTTGAACATTGGCTTGGCTGTAGTTGGGCCATACCGCACGAGTAGATACGCTATCTGTCATTTCCAATCACCTCCGTTCATTTGGACGGTAAATCTGCGATATTATGCTCTTACATTGATTCCTCGTCCAAATCCAAGTCCTTGGATCGTAGCTTGCTGAACCATTTCAGTCTCGAATTGGCTCTCGTTTGGACTTTCATCTCTGCTAAAGTTTTGTCGATTCGATGATTGCTGCTGGCTGCTACCCTGCCCTTGCTGCTGCTGAGAAAGCTGCGTAGTCGAATGACCTTGTGATACCTCCAGCTTATCAACCATTAGACCCTGTGCTTGAAGTGCAGAGCGCAACTGTGCCATTTGGTTATCTAGCATGTCTTTTGCCATTGCAGTATCCGTTTGAAAAACAGCTGTCAACAATCCGTTTTGCATTGATATACGCACGTCAACTTGACCTAAATGTTCTGGGTACAACATAATTTTAGCTTCTGAAACGCCGTTGATTGTCGTTAAATCAAATTTTTGAACAATCATGCCTGTCATCGACTTTGCGAACTCTTCCGCAACGACAAAGGAGGTTGCAGCCGGAGCATTTGCCGTCAATGGCGCTAGACCGCGCATCGTCTCAGTGTTGGTTGAACCAATATGCATTTGCAGATTACTTTCAACATTAGAAACTGCTGGATCTGTATTCACGCTTTGCTCCATCGCTTGTGCAATTGTGGCTAACAACGCCGGATGAACAGTTTTCTGAGATAAACGCTGTAAGAGAACGTCAGTATCTGCTTGCGGTGCCAGCTGAGCGGTAAACAGTTGTTGTGTGAAGGCCGTCGATTTCGTTTGTGCTTTAATCGTATCCACCGGCTCGCCTTCCAAAATCGCTGTTAACGCTTGTAGCTGCTGAGCAATCACTAGTGCAGGCTCTTGTTGTTGTATCAATTTCATTGAGCCTTGATTTAACATGATTTGCATATGAACAAGCGTATCTTGAAGTTTATTCTTAATATTAGCTGCTTGATCAAGCTTTTGCGGTACCTCTAAGCTTGCATCATCCAAGAAAACATCCGTATTCGAATGCTGGACTAGCGGAACAGGCAATCCAAGCAAAGCAAGCAGAGCATTCATTTGATCCAACATATCAGAAAGCTGTTTCAGCTGCTCATCGTCTATTGGTTTCGTTTCTTCATCCACCGTTTCAGAAGATTCAAGCTTATCTAACAAACCATCAATTATAGACATAAGTTCCAAAAGTGTTGGTGAAGCTGCAGCTTCCTCTCCTTCAACGACCGCTTCATTATTCAGAGCAGCGACAAGAGGTGCAGCTTGTGCTTGTCCCGATTTAGAGGCCGCCTCGTTGTTCAATTGTTGAACCAATGTTTTTTGAAAAACAGCACCCTCAACAACTTTACTACCTTGAGCGTTTGAAACGGCTTGTGTTTGAGGTTGTGCATGATTAGCCTGCGTTATTGCCATTTCCATTTTTTCACCTCCTTTCAAATCGTGAAAGTCACATTCCAAAAGGCGGTTCTAACTTCCTGACATCAGTTTTGTTACAAGCTGGGCGGTTATCTTTTCATCGATTCCTGACATTTCGGCAAGTATGGAAGATCTGGTTTCATTATCTACCGCGTTTAAAATCCGAAGTACTTTACTAGGACTAACTTCAACCATTTTAACCAGCAATTCACCTGCACTTTTTGCATCCATTGCTGTAAACGTGGCGCTAAGCTGCTCTTGATCAAGAACGGAAGAAGCCGGTTTGGACACTTCTGTTTTCTCTGTTTGAAGTCTAGCTTGGAGTGCGGCAATCTGCATGTCCTTTGCTGTCACATTGTCCTTCAGTTTCATAGCGGCATCGGCTGCTGTCTGTGGATTCATTTTTTCCATGATCCGAACTCGGTCGTCTGGGCGCATATTCGCAAACACAAGAACCATCTCGTCCAAAGTCATGCTTTGCATGATCGGTGCAGCTTTACTTGGCGTAATCTTGGAGAACATGCTTGCCAGCTCCTGTATTTTTGCCTGATACTGCTCGTCCTCTAATGCATCCGATTCATTTGAACTCTTTAGCTGCGAATTGTCACTTTCTAAATCCTTCACTTCTTGCTCCAGTGTAGATTTTGTTTGATTCGCTGCAGCCAATTCGCTTTCGATTGCCGTCAACTTGGCTTGCAAATCCGCAATCTTAGCTGACATGTTCGAAGTTTTCAATTCATCGTCATTTGTTGAACCACCTGCAACCTTTGGTTCAGGCAATACGTCTTTTAAGACAGGAATTGAATTTCCGGCTGTAAGCATTTTATTGCGGAAATCGTTATTAAACAAAGTAAACAATACACCGAGCAGTACGATGGCAAATAAAATCGGCGTCATCAAAAACATCATTCGCTCAAGCGTACTGTAGCCTTGCTTCTCTTTTTCCGTACCCGCCAATTCCACTCACTCCCTCTAGCCGGTATTACGCATCACTTTATGGGGTTGGTATCATGAAACGGACGCTTGCCATCTCATCCAGCTCGTTCTGCTCTTTAATTTGCAAAGCATACTGGAACCGATCACGCGCATGATCTTTTGCTTTAAGCCACACTTTTTCATCTTTCATCTTGTCTGAAAGATTAAGTCTGCTTTGCTCAACCGCTTTTTGTGCATGCAATACGTCTTTCATTTTGTTTGTAATACAAGCTACTAAGTAATTCAGATATTGCTGAATGACCTGAAGCTCAGATAGAGGAACGGCTATGCTGGCAGCCTCTATTAACTTAGATTCCCATTCTTGCTGTTTCATGCGTAATTGCGCAAGTGAAAGCTCCTCTGCAGTTAACACGCCAACGGCAGTGGACAGCATCCACTCCGCTTGTGTTTTTTCGCTGCCCTTTAAATCGACAACCCTCTGAAATGTATACCGAAATGATGCCATTTAAAGGTTCAACTCCTGTAGAAGTGATTAATTAAACCCATTTGCGCTTCCTCTAAGCTAACCTTTTCATTGGTCTTTTGCTTCGTATAGCTTTGAATCGTTTCAATAAATTGCATCGCAGTATCAATTTCTTGATTTGATCCTCGTTGGTACGCCCCAATATTGATGAGGTCCTCCGAATCTCTATAAATAGAGAGAAGCTTTTTCAATTCATTCGCCGCATCCTGCTGTTCTTCGGTTACGATTTCTTTCATAACACGGCTGACAGAAGCAAGAATATCGATTGCCGGGAAATGTCCTTTATGGGCTAACTGACGGCTTAATACGATATGTCCGTCTAGAATACCGCGAACAGCGTCAGCGATTGGCTCATTCATGTCGTCGCCATCAACTAACACGGTATAGAAAGCCGTAATGGAACCGCTTGGACCTGTTCCTGCGCGTTCTAGCAGCTTGGGTAGCGCAGCGAATACAGACGGTGTATAACCACGAGTGGCAGGTGGTTCGCCTATAGCTAAGCCAACTTCTCGTAGAGCCATCGCATACCGGGTAACCGAGTCCATCATAAGCATGACGTTTAAACCTCTATCTCTAAAATACTCAGCGATAGATGTAGCGATTAGCGCTCCTTTAATACGAATAAGAGCTGGCTGGTCAGAGGTAGCCACGATAACAACGGAACGAGCCAAGCCTTCTGGGCCAAGATCCTTCTCGATAAATTCCAACACTTCACGACCACGCTCGCCAATGAGGGCAATCACATTGACATCGGCTGATGTATTTCGTGCAATCATACCGAGCAACGTACTTTTTCCAACGCCAGATCCAGCGAAGATACCTACACGTTGGCCACGACCAACCGTTAGCAAACCGTCTATGGCTCTTACTCCGATACCAAGCGGTTCGACCACACGCGGACGTTTAAGCGGGTTACTGGGCTCATTGTATGTAGAGTAATGCGGCATTCGTCTAGGAAGAAAGGATCCATCCAGTGGATTTCCTAATCCATCAAGCACCTTGCCAAGCAGTTCGGATCCAACTTGAACCGTCAAAGGCTTGCCTGTGCCTACAACATCGCATCCGGGGCTAATCGCATGCAAATCACCTAGCGGCATCAGAATGACCTTATTCTCGCGAAAGCCAACAACTTCTGCCTTAATGGGCTTTGCTCCTTTAGACGGATAAATGAAGCATACATCACCAATACTCGCATCGGGTCCTTCAGATTCAACAGTTAGTCCAATGACTTGCGACACTTTGCCATTCACTCTAACGGGATCGAGTGGCTGCAGATGTTCGATATATTTCAGAACATCGAGATTATTCACTATCATCAGAATGACCTCGCTCTTCGCCGCTGTGGTGAGCAAGATGGATTAATTCACGCTTAATTTCTGAGAGCTGCGTATCAATTCGGGCATCAATGCTTCCGAATGCCGAACGAATGACACATCCGTTATCCTTCACTGTAGAATCAGGCAAAATTTGCAATTCGGCTTGTGAATCAATTGCAAAATGCAGTTCCTCACGAGCAGCTTGAACAAAAGCAAGCTGACCTGGTGCGACACAAAGTGTGATGACACCTTGCTCTCTTCTTCGAGATAATGATTTGCGAATTAGCTCAAGAGCCATATCGGGTACTAAAGTAAGCTGCTGCCCAATAATCTTTTCTGCAATTGCACAGCTAAGCTCGACTAGAAAAGGCTCAGCCTCTTGAATTATTTGTTCTCTCATGTCGAAGGCTGTTTTCAGCACATCGGATGCTTCTGCAATTTTTTGTTCCCAGACTTCTCGTAGCTCCGCCTCGGATTGTGCAGATCCTTCAGCGTAGCCAAGCTCATATCCTTTTTGTCTAGACAGTTCAGATGCGGCTTCATCCTCGGTTCGTTTTTGCAGCCACCAAACATCGATTTGTTGCTCGGTTTCGGAAAGCAGTCTCTCGCTTTCTGTTGCAGCCTCTTGCAGTCTTTCCTCTGCATAATGCTGTGCGTCACTCAAAATTTGATCTCGCAGCGTTATCGTCTCTTCATCAGGTCCAGGCTCTATTTCCTCTTCCTGAATATGTGCTCCATCGATTTCAAAATTCCGTTGATGCAGCCATTCCAGCTGCTTCAATTGGTCAAGAGTAATCACACTCGATGATTTGATCAAATTAGACAATGATATCGTCTCCTCCACCACGGGCGATGATGATTTCACCTGACTCTTCTAATCTGCGTATAGTAGCTACGATACGAGTTTGTGCTTCTTCCACATCACGAAGCCGTACTGGGCCCATGAATTCCATTTCTTCTTTGAAAGTCTCAGCCATTCGCTTAGACATATTTCGGAATATGGCTTCACGCACTTCTTCACTTGCCACTTTAAGCGCAAGCTGAAGATCCGCGTTCTCAATATCACGAATAATACGCTGAATAGAACGATTGTCGATATTGACGATATCCTCGAAGACGAACATGCGTTTCTTGATTTCTTCAGCAAGCTCCGGATCTTGTATTTCAAGCGCATCCAAAATCGTCCGTTCTGTTCCGCGATCTACAMCGTTTAGAATTTGTACGATAGAGTCGATGCCGCCAGCATTCGTATAATCCTGTGTAACCGTTGCTGAAAGTTTCTGCTCCAACACACGTTCTACTTGCGATATGACTTCAGGCGATGTACTGTCCATCAATGCAATTCGTCTAGCAACCTCTGCTTGCTTTTCTTGCGGAAGCGAAGAGAGAATATGCGAAGATTGCTCCGACTGCAAATAGGAAAGCACCAACGCAATCGTTTGAGAATTTTCATTCTGTATAAAGTTTAAGATTTGAGTAGGTTCTGCTTTTCTTGCAAAGTCAAACGGCCTCACTTGCAGCGTCGCTGTCAATCGGTTGATAACTTCCAGCGCTTTCTGTTCGCCAAGTGCCTTTTCCAAAATATCTTTTGCATATGAAATGCCGCCTTGCGTGATATATTCCTGTGCCATGCAAATTTGATGAAATTCACTAAGAATGGTTTCACGGTCCATGCTGTCTACCTTACGGACATTGGCAATTTCAAGCGTAAGCTGTTCAATTTCTTCATCGCGCAAATGTTTGAATATTTGTGCAGATACTTCAGGTCCAAGCGTAATGAGTAAAATAGCTGCTTTCTGACGACCCGATAAGACTTGCATCGATTTTGACACCTGAACCACCTCTATTCATCCACAAGCCATGTGCGAAGAAGATTAACGAACTCATCCGGTTTCCGTTTGGCAAGTGTTTCAAGATTTTTCCGAGCCTGACTGTCATTGTTGACACTTTCCAAGTCGAGAGTTGGATATTCCACTTTGGATGGAGCAGCCAATTCAATTTCTTCTTCAGCCGCTTTTTTGCGTCTGCGTGCAAGAATGACGATAAGTCCGCCAATGATCGCTAACGCTGCAACACCAATACCAATTATCCATGGCATGCTCAATGTGCTTGCTTGATTATTAGCTGCGTTGCCGGAGAACGTTCTTGCAATGATAGCAACCTTTTTCTCAATAAGCTGGTCATTTGTTACATCTTGACCCGAATCAGCCAGCTGCGCGCGGACTAGAGCAGTCAGATAAGCCATAATTGCTGTTCTGCTGTCCCCATCCTCAATTTGTGACGCTTCGATACCAATACTAATAGAAAGGTCTTTCAATACAAACGGCCCAGAAACGATATTACTGTTAATTTTCGTATAATCATAATTCCGAATTTGCGAGCTTGTCTCTGATGAATTCTCACCGCTTGTTGAAGCTTCGTAACCTGGGACATCGGTTTCACCAGTACCTGCAACACCACCGGCCTCTCCAGAAGTTCCAGTTGATGTGCTATTCGTAATTTCTTCACTGAGAATAATCCCATTATTATTATTGTTATCCAAAGGCTTGACAACTGACTCTTCCGACGTTTTTTTATCGAAGTTCATGCTGCTTGAAACTTGAATAACTAGGTTGTCGGCTCCGACAATCGGGCCCAGAAATTGTTGGATATTTTTCTTGAGCTCCGTTTCATATTTCCTCTGAATGCTGAATTGCGACTCTACAGCATCTGTACTGTTCGCCAATCCGCCGTCAACCTCTGAGAAGCTTAATTCGCCTTGTGGACTCGAGATCGTAATATCCTTCATTTGGAGATTAGGAACAGCGGTCTTCACGAGATTGTAATAGCCATCAACCTCTTTCTGACTTGGGCGGTAACCCGACATGAATTTGATCATGATCGAAGCTGATGCTTGTTCCGCGTCTTCAGGAGAAAGAAATACGCTCTCTTCCGGCAAATTTATTAACACCTTTGAGCTGTCTACGCCTTGCATGGCGTTCAGAAGCTGCTGTATTTCCCCATTTAATGCATTCAGATATTTCACATTGAATTCATTTTCTGTCGTTCCAAACTGGCTTGAGCTTGAAGTAAATGCCTCGAAGCCGATCGAACCATTTTGAACTAGTCCTTGCGAACCAACGTCCACTTTAATTCGTGCAGCATCCGTGCTTGGAACAGATATACTTTTACCATTGTTACTAAGCTCATAAGGAATTCCGCTACCATCGAGGTAAGTCATAATCGCAGCTGCGTCTGTTGTATCTAAATTCTGGAAAGCAATTTCGTATTCCGTCCTTGTAAATACAATTGTTAACAATATGATTGTTAACAACAATCCACTAATAGAAGCCCCCAACCAAATTTTTTGTTTTCTGCCCATTTGGCCCCAGAATTGAGTGAGCCTTGCTCTATATTGGGCGATTCTCTCGTTCACGTTGTCACCTCACCCAAATACTATGCTAGTTCGAAATGATGATTAGATTTGCATCCGCATGATTTCTTGATATGCTTCAACCACTTTGTTGCGGACTTGTGAGGTAAGCTGCAAGCTCAGTTGCGCTTGCTCAGATGCAATTAGCACCTTGGTAACGTCTACTTCACCAATTAAGTACTTATCATTAAGCTTATGAACGTTTTTCTCTTGGTTACTGACATTATCAATTGCTGTTTGCAAATATTGACCAAATGATTGAGTCAGTTGAGCCGGAGTCGCTTCTTGGATGGGTTTAGCTTCAACCAGTTTTACTGGTTGAATGGGGCCGAGCGACATCGATTGTATCATCATTTTCCCTCCCTTTCGTTTGTTGCTTATTTTTAACGTTATCTACCTATTTCAAGAGCTTTGACAAACATAGCTTTTGATGCATTCAATGCGGTAACGTTCGCTTCATACGAACGAGTCGCTGCTATCATATCGACCATCTCTTTAGTAACATCCACATTTGGCATATTTACATAGCCATTTGCGTCAGCATCCGGATGCGTCGGATTATAAATAAGTTTGTTTGGTGATTGATCTTCTTTGATTCTTGTAACCTTGACGCCCTGAGCAGTTGAGTTTCCACTCATTTGCTGGGAGAGCACGCTGGAAAACGATTGCTGCAGTGGCTCCATAACAACCATCTTCCGCTTGTAAGGTTGGAATTGTCCGTTAACGAAACTTCCCCGCGTTACTTCTGCATTCGCAATATTTGAGGAGATAACATCCATGCGCAGGCGCTGCGCCGACAGTGCAGAAGCACTAACATCAAATCCGGTTGACAACTTCATCCTTAAGCTCTCCCTTCAATCGCTGTTCGCATCATTTTTACTTCATGATTGATCTGCTGGATATAAAAGTTATAACTCAGCTGATTTTTTGCTTGCAAAGACATTTCGCGGTCGATATCAACGTTATTTTCATTGTTGTTCATCGAAGTTGTTTCATCAGTGATAACTTTGGGTACAGGTAGACTAGAAGAAGCTGCTCCAATTGCTATATGCTTTTGATTGGTCCGTTTACCAATCAATTGCCCCTGCTGATTGCCCATTGATTGCTCCAGTAATTCCTCAAACAGTACTTCAGACCGTTTGAAATGTGGCGTATCACCGTTTGCCACATTGTTTGAAATGACGCGTTGCCGCATTTCTGCTGCTTGAAGCGCGCCTTCCAATCGTCCAAATGCAGCGCCATTCAACAAATTCACGTAGTTTCACCACTTTCACATAGGAGATCTCTTTTACGTATTCAACAGATTACTGCTCATTCCTTCTTTGTTCGACAGTAAAAATTAAAAAAATGAGATTGTAGTGTCGATTTTTGCCGACATGATAATATTCAACAATTTCCTAAATTATTACAATAAGAAAAAAGCCCTATCTTTATAAAAAGATAGGGCTAATTTGGTCTAAATGACCTATATTCACGACTTCATTTTGTCTAATTCTTGCAGTAATTGATGATTTAGGATTTTTATATATGTGCCTTTCATCCCTAATGACCTCGTTTCGATTACTCCGGCGCTTTCAAGTTTTCGCAAAGCATTTACGATAACTGACCTCGTTATCCCAACTCGATCGGCGATCTTGGAAGCAACCAGCAATCCTTCTTTTCCGTCCAGCTCTTCAAAAATATGCTCAACAGCTTCCAGCTCACTGAAGGACAACGAACCAACTGCAACGGCTACGACAGCACGGCTTCGAACCTCTTGTTCAATCTCCTCGGTTCGTTCGCGCAAAATTTCCATACCGACAATCGTCGAGCCGTATTCGGCTAGAATCAGATCATCATCGTCAAACGCGCCAGATAACCGAGTGAGTACGAGCGTACCCAAACGATCTCCTCCGCCTATAATCGGCACGACGGTCATAATTTCTTGATCGCCAAGACGAGGGAACGTTTCATAGATACCCACATCCGGCTTTACATTTGTCATCGATTCCTGCATATCGAGAAATCGAATATTGCTTTTTTGAGGAAACCGCAGCTCATCCGCAGATAACGATCGCATGAAATCATGGTCATATGCATCAACAGCGGAACATCCAAGTATTTTCCCTTTTCGGCTTACAACGAATACGTTGGTCTGTATCGTCGTGCAGAGCACCTCCGCCATTTCCCTGAAACTGAGCGCTTTGCCGGCCGCGCGCTGCAGCAGACGATTCAGCGTTCTTGTCTTTGTTAGTAAACTCATTCCAATGCCTCCCAAAACTCATAACAACTACAGTATATATTGACTCAAATCGCGATTTTGCGCAATGCTTCCTAATTTTTCTCTAACATACTCCGGTGTAATCGTCATCTTCTCAAGCGACAGCTCTGGCGCTTCAAAAGATAGATCCTCAAGCAGCTTCTCCAGAATGGTATGCAATCGACGCGCTCCTATATTTTCTGTATTGCGATTTACATCTGCAGCGATAGATGCCAGCTCGTGAATCGCTTCATCAGAGAATTCAATTTGAATGCCTTCTGTTTCTAGCAATGCCGAATACTGCTTGGTTAATGCATTTTTCGGTTCCTTGAGAATGCTTACGAAATCATCCAAACTGAGGCTCGTCAGCTCCACACGAATCGGGAAACGTCCTTGAAGCTCAGGAATCAGGTCTGATGGTTTGGCTACATGGAATGCACCTGCAGCAATAAATAATACATAATCCGTTTTGACTGGGCCATATTTCGTCATGACTGTCGAGCCTTCCACAATCGGAAGAATATCACGTTGAACGCCTTCTCGCGATACATCTGGACCAGACCCGCGTGACGGGCTGGCAATCTTGTCGATCTCATCTATGAAAATTATGCCGGATTGCTCCGCCCTTGTAATCGACTCCGTAATAACATCGTCCATATCGATAATTTTGTTAGCTTCTTCCTGCGTTAACACCTTTCGTGCTTCCTTGACTGGCAGCTTGCGTTTCTTTGGCTTCTTCGGCATAAGTTGCCCAAACAGCTCTTGCATATTCATGCCCATGCCCTCCGGCCCTTGACCGGAAAGCATATCCATCATATTAGGTGAAGAATCCTCTACTTCAATTTCAATGATTTCATTCTCAAGCTTACCCGCAGCCAACTGCTCTTTTATTTGCGAGCGTTTTTGATACAGCGCATGCTCAGCTTCAGGTTCTTCCTTTGGCTCATCGGATTGTTGTTGATTGCCAAATAGCATTTCAAAAGGATTTTTTGAAGCTTTAGCTTTCGCCGCAGACGGTGCGAGAAGCGAAACAATGCGTTCATTAGCAAGCGTTTCTGCCCGGTCTTTTACCTTCTCCGTTTTTTCTGTCTTCACCATGCGTATTGCAGTTTCTACCAGATCCCGCACCATAGATTCAACATCCCGGCCAACATAACCGACCTCGGTAAACTTTGTAGCCTCCAGTTTAACGAAAGGGGCTTTGACCAATTTCGCCAATCGACGCGCAATTTCGGTTTTTCCTACTCCAGTTGGTCCAATCATCAAAATATTTTTCGGAACGATTTCATCGCGCAATGTTTCATCAAGCAAGCTTCTGCGGTAACGATTCCGCAGCGCAATCGCTACAGAACGTTTCGCCGGCTTTTGACCAACGATGTACTTATCAAGCTCCGCTACAATCTGTCGGGGTGTCATTGCATCATTTCCCATTATAAAATCCCTCCGATTTATAAATCTTCACATTGACTTTCCGAAGCTCAACCTTATATGTTCTGCAGCATAATTAACGTTACTCAATCTCTTCAACAATAATGTTTCGGTTAGTAAATACACAGATTTCCGCTGCGATCTCAAGTGATGAACGAGCAATATCGCTTGCAGTCATTTGAGGTGCATGACGCTGCAGCGCACGTGCCGCGGATAATGCGAAGCTGCCGCCAGAGCCAATGGCTAATACACCATCGTCTGGTTCTATGATTTCACCATTTCCGGATATTAATAACAAGCCTGTTTTGTCCATCACAAGCATCATCGCTTCAAGCCTCCGGAGCACGCGATCTGAACGCCATTCCTTCGCAAGCTCAACTGCTGATCTTTGCAAATTACCGTGATGCTCCTCCAGCTTTGCTTCGAACTTCTCAAATAAGGTTATTGCGTCTGCAACAGAGCCTGCAAAACCTGCGATAACTTGGCCACGATATAGTCTTCTTACTTTTTTGGCCGTGTTTTTCATGACCATGCTATTACCGAAAGTTACTTGTCCATCTCCCGCAATCGCGCCTTTGCCTTCATGACGCACGGCGCAAATCGTAGTAGCGTGAAATTGCATTTCCATTGCTTTGCCTCCTCAAGGTTCGGTCTTAAAAATCAGCTGCCATGCCTACATTACGATTGGCTACAGCAAATGTTCCTTTTTAAATTGCTCAATACCTTCAAGCGCGCGATTAGCGATCATTTCGTTTTTTTCTTTTTTGCTTTTCATTCTTTTTTCAAGCGGCGGGAATAAACCGAAGTTTGCGTTCATCGGTTGGAAATGCTTGAAATCCGCTGTAGTAATATAATTAGCCATGCTTCCGAGCGTTGTATGCTCAGGAAAAACGACTGGCTCGAGTCCGCGAGCGAGCCTTGCAGCATTAAAGCCGGCAATCAAACCGGAAGCGGCAGATTCGACATACCCTTCAACGCCTGTCATTTGACCCGCAAAGAACAGTGTATCGCGATTATTAAGCTGATAGGTCGGTTTAAGCAACCGCGGTGAATTAATAAAAGTATTGCGATGCATCACGCCAAAACGCACAAACTCAGCATTTTCAAGGCCTGGTATAAGCGAGAAGACACGCTTCTGCTCACCCCACTTGAGATGGGTTTGGAAGCCAACTAAATTGTACAACGTGCCAGCGGCATTATCCTGACGCAGCTGAATAACGGCATGGGGGAGCTTGCCTGTATGCGGATTAACAAGCCCAACGGGCTTCATCGGACCAAATAGCACCGTTTGTTTTCCTCTGCTTGCCATAATTTCGATCGGCATGCAGCCTTCGAAATACACTTCCTTTTCAAAATCTTTAACTTCCGCTTTTTCGGCAGTCGTAAGCGCTTCGTGGAAAATTTCGAATTCTTCCTCCGTCATCGGACAGTTCAGGTATGCTGCTTCCCCTTTGTCATAACGTGATGCCAAATAAACCTTGCTCATATCGATGGAGTCTTTTTCTACGATTGGAGCAGCCGCATCATAGAAATAAAAATACTCCTCGCCAAGCAGCTCTTGGATTTGAGCGGATAATCCTGGTGCTGTTAATGGTCCTGTAGCAATGACTACGATTCCGTCGGTCGGAATTTCTGTTACCTCTTCGTTACGAACCTCAACGAGCGGATGGTCATGCAGCCTCCGAGTTACCTCGCCAGAGAAGCCGTCACGATCAACAGCCAGCGCTCCTCCCGCAGGCACTGCATGCTGATCGGCACAACTTAATATTAACGAATCAAGCTGACGCATTTCTTCCTTCAGTACTCCTACTGCATTTGCTAGACCGTTTGCCCGGAGACTGTTACTGCACACTAGCTCTGCAAATTGATTCGTATGATGAGCTGGCGTTTTTGTAACTGGTCGCATTTCATATAATACGACGGGTACTCCTTGTGATGCGATTTGCCATGCTGCTTCGCTCCCAGCCAGGCCAGCTCCGATTACTGTTACTTTTTGTGGTTGTGACAAAATATTTCAATCCTTCCATGATGTAATTCGCTTCGATTGCTTACAGTACTTCATATGCCAATTAACAAATTCTTATCCATTTCCAGTCATCATTTACGATTTAATCACAGTTGTTCAAATCTCTGCCTAACACAATATAAACATTCGTCTAACGGTAAAAAGGGATAAATAAAACGTTGATGAATAAAACGTTGATGAATAAACAGCCCGTTGAACAACGGTGTCCTCCCTAATGAAAGGGAGGACGGTGGCGGGAACTTATTCGATTAGATAAATAGAGACTGAGTATATTTTAGGCGCACTGGCTGACACTCGGCTAGCGATTAATCGATGTCCGTACCCTGTTCGTCCTCATCAAGAACCTCTTCTGAGTAATCACAGGTTGGACATATCAGCTTAGCTCCGCTACGGTTCCTTTTTTCAACGAGCTTGGATTCTTCGCATTGCGGACATGGCTTGTTTGTCGGTTTGTCCCATGAGACGTAATCACAGCCCGGATATTGATCGCAGCCGTAAAATATTCTTCCTTTTTTGCTCCGTCTTTCAATGATCTTGCCTTCCGCGCATTTCGGACACGTCACGCCAATATCCTTGACAATCGGCTTCGTATTTCGGCAATCCGGGAATCCGGAGCATGCAAGGAATTTTCCGAAACGACCCATTTTGTAGACGAGGTGACGACCGCATTTCTCGCAAATCTCATCCGAAACCTCATCCTGAATTTCAATTTCCTTCATCTCGTCCTCGGCTACTTCCAGACGCTTCTCGAAAGATTCGTAAAAATTCGCAAGAACCTTCACCCAATCCTCCGTACCTTCCTCTACATGGTCAAGATTCCCTTCCATGTTAGCCGTAAATTCGGCATCCAGAATTTCAGGGAAAAATTCTTCCATAAGCTGAATGACCAAATCACCCAGCTCAGTCGGCATAAATTTCTTTTCTTCCATCGCAATGTATCCGCGTTTTTGAATCGTTTCGAGAGTTGGCGCATACGTACTGGGACGCCCTATACCCAGCTCCTCAAGCGTCTTCACTAATCTTGCTTCCGTAAATCTTGGAGGAGGCTGCGTGAAATGCTGCTTTGGATCAATAGTCTCTGAGTTCATCACTTCACCTGCGGCAAGCGGTGGTAAAAACTTATGTTCTTCCACAGTTCCGTCATCGTTGCCTTCGACATAAACCTTCATAAACCCAGCAAACTTGATTTTGGAGCCTGTCGCTCTGAAAATCGTTTCGCCAGCCTGCAAATCAACAGTCATCGTATCCAGGACGGCTGATTGCATTTGACTCGAAACGAAACGTTCCCATACAAGTTTATACAGGCGAAGCTGGTCTCGGCTTAAAAACGGTTTCATCGATTCAGGGTCGCGCAAGATGGATGTCGGTCGAATCGCCTCATGCGCATCCTGGGCATTGCTGTTCTTCTTTGTATAAACCCTCGGTTGTTCAGGCACGTAAGAAGCACCGTACTTTTCCGTAATGAATTCCTTTGCTTCCTCTTGCGCAATTGGGGATATGCGCGTCGAATCTGTTCTCATATACGTTATCAATCCGACTGTACCTTCTTTGCCAAGCTCTACCCCTTCGTATAACTGCTGGGCAACGGACATGGTCTTAGAAGCACGGAAACCGAGCTTTCTGGCCGCCTCCTGCTGCAATGAGCTTGTAATAAAGGGTGGAGAAGGGTTGCGCAAGCGCTCTTTCTCGCGTACGTCAGAGACCGTAAACTGGCTTCCGTTCATAGCGCGAAGCACTTCCTGCACATCTGCCTCTTTGCCAAGCTCACGTTTATCTCCGTTTATGGAATGATATTTGGCATCGAACGCAATTCCCGAATGATTTAGCTTAGCGGTAATAGACCAATATTCCTCGGGAACAAATGCATCAATCTCATTTTCACGATCAATGATGAGCTTTACTGCAACCGATTGTACGCGGCCGGCTGACAGGCCTTTTTTTACTTTCTTCCATAGAAGAGGACTTATCTTATATCCGACCAGCCGATCCAATATACGTCTTGCTTGCTGTGCATTCACCAAATCCATATTGATCTTGCGCGGCGTCTTAAATGCGTCTTTGACAGCCTGCTTCGTTATTTCATTAAATACAACGCGGCAAGTATCTGTCTCATCCAGCTCCAAATAGTGGGCCAAATGCCAAGCAATCGCTTCTCCTTCGCGATCCGGATCGGCTGCTAGAAAGACATGTTTTACTTTTTTGCTGGCATCCTTCAATTCCTTGAGGACGCTGCCTTTGCCGCGTATCGTAATGTATTTGGGATTAAAATCGTTTTCAACCTCGACGCCGATCTGGCTTTTGGGCAAATCGCGAATATGACCCATGGATGCTTTAACGATATACTTGCTGCCAAGATATTTCCCTATCGTTTTGGCTTTAGCGGGTGATTCGACGATAACTAAAGAATCTGCCATGTAAGGCGCCTCCTCTCTTCATTGCAAGCTATAAAGCAATATATATGGATCCGGGCTGCAATTCGATTTTTCGTTTTATACATAAATTTAGCAGAAGTGCGTTCAAATGTCCAAACGGGATGGCAGAAAGCTCATGCAACTCATTGATCGAGAGTGGCTGATCTCTCAGCAATGCAATCAATTTGCTCTCTTCTGGAGTTAATTGATCCCCTTTTGTGTCTAATTTGGACGTGCTCGTTTTATCCGCTTCCTTGTATGCTTGTAATGCAGCCGGCAGCCAATTCAACTCTTCGATTATATCTTGCATACCTGTAATTAGCTTCGCCTCGCCGCGTTTAATTAGCTCATTGGGTCCTTCGCTCTTTGGCGAATAGATCGGACCAGGTATGGCGAACAATTCTCTGGACATGTCTGATGCATGACGTGCCGTTATGAGAGAACCGCTTCTTGTTGCTCCTTCTACCACAACCGTACCCACCGACAATGCTGCGATAATACGGTTGCGCTGATGGAACTGCCCTGGGTGCAGCGAGGTCCCAATCGGAGTTTCGGAAACAAGCAAGCCCTGCTCCGCAATACTATGAAACAATGATAGATTCTCCGGCGGATAACACCTGTCTATCGGAGTAGGCAAAACGGCTATGGTGCCTCCCGCTCCTCCTAGCGCAGCTTCATGAGCCTTTCCGTCAATCCCTTTCGCAAGTCCGCTTACAACCGTCAGCCCTGACCGTGACAATTCTTTCGCTAGTGAAACTGCGGCCTGCCTACCATAAGCGGTTGGCACCCTTGTTCCTACAATAGCAATCGCTGGCCTTTGCAGGAGCTCCAGCCTTCCTCTTACATAAAGAACCCAAGGCGGCTGCGCGATTTCTTTCAGCATTTGTGGATAAGCTGCATCATATGGTGTCAAGGCGACAGCATTTACTTTCTGCGCGGCTGCGGAAGGCTCTTCCGTCAATATCCAAGGATGCTCGGCATAACGGTCTGCTGCCGCTTTCGCTTGACCTCGCTGCAATCCTATTGCAAGAAGATCTTCTATACTCCATAGTGGTTTATTCCAGAATTGGTGCTGAACCGCTTTTTGAATCGCATGCCAGCCAATACCTGAAATTTCGTGAAACGCAATGATCATTTTTCTGCGTATATCTTGATTTTGAACGATTTTACCCAACCCTTTCTTCACTTGGGCTGGCCTGCATTCTTATCTATTGTGCGTTACACTGCATAAGAATGCAAGTCGGCCGCTAAAATAATGGAAATCGGTAAAAAAAAAGCAACCTCCCAACTCCCGTTTTCGGGTCGTTGAGAGGTTGCTTACCTCACATCAATCGATGCAATTATTTACGTGTAATGCACTTTTCAAGCAGTCCTTGCTCTTCTAGAACACTTACAAGCGTTGAACCCATCTCGGAAGGAGTCGGGGCAACTTTAATGCCACAAGCTTCAAGCGTTGCAATTTTTTCTGCAGCAGTACCTTTACCGCCTGAGATGATTGCACCAGCATGTCCCATGCGTTTGCCTGGAGGCGCTGTAGCGCCGCCGATAAAGCCTACAACTGGCTTTTTCATGTTCGCCTTGATCCACTCAGCTGCTTCTTCCTCAGCCGTACCGCCGATCTCACCGATCATAATGACCGCATAGGTGTCTGGATCTTCATTGAATAGATTCAGAATATCGATGAACTCGGAGCCTTTAACCGGGTCGCCGCCGATACCTACTGCAGAGGATTGTCCGATGCCGCGAGTCGTTAATTGATGAACCGCTTCATAAGTCAACGTCCCAGAGCGGGAAATAACGCCAACGTGACCAGCTGTATGAATGTAACCTGGCATAATACCGATCTTGCATTCATCCGGCGTAATTACGCCTGGGCAGTTAGGTCCGATTAGAACGGTTTTGCTGCCGTCCATGTAACGTTTAACTCGTACCATGTCCAGTACCGGAATACCTTCAGTGATACAAATAACGAGGTCAAGTTCTGCATCTACAGCTTCCATGATCGCATCTGCAGCAAATGCAGGAGGAACATAGATAACTGATGCATTAGCGCCAGTAGCCGCTTTCGCTTGAGCAACGGTATTGAAAACAGGCAATGATACGAGCGTGCCGTTATCAAGTGTAATGTCAACGTTCGTGCCACCTTTACCAGGTGTTACGCCGCCTACCATTTGCGTGCCGTATTCCAGCCCGCCTTTTGTATGGAACAAGCCAGTAGCGCCTGTAATCCCTTGGGTAATGACTTTTGTATCTTTATTGACCAAAATGCTCACTCTTAACTCACATCCCCTGAATGAATTCGTATGCAGCTATTGCCGCACAGCAAGTTATCTTATTTCACGAGAGCGACAATCTTCTGCGCGCCGTCCGCCATGGAATCCGCAGCCACGATGTTCAATCCCGATTCTTTCAAAATGTTTTTGCCGAGGTCTACGTTCGTGCCCTCAAGGCGAACAACAAGCGGACGATCAAGACCGACTTGCTTAGCTGCTTCGACAACGCCGTTAGCAATTACGTCACAGCGCATGATGCCTCCAAAGATGTTAACGAAAATCCCTTTAACCTTCTCGTCGGACAAGATGATTTTGAATGCTTCCGTAACCTTCTCAGCTGTCGCACCGCCCCCTACGTCTAGGAAGTTGGCTGGGTCGCCGCCGTAATATTTGATAATATCCATTGTTGCCATCGCAAGACCCGCACCATTAACCAAGCAGCCGATGTTGCCATCAAGCGCAATGTAGCTAAGGTCGTATTTGGAAGCTTCGATTTCTTTCGCATCTTCCTCTTCCAGGTCGCGCAGCTCAACGATATCTTTGTGACGGTAAAGTGCATTTGAATCGAAGTTAAGTTTCGCATCAAGTGCAATAACTTGTCCGTCGCCAGTAACGACAAGCGGATTAATTTCTGCAATGGAAGCGTCTTTCTCAACAAATGCAGTGTAGAGAGAGATCATGAACTTAACCGTTTTGTTAACAAGCTCATTAGGAATGTTGATTGCATAAGCCAATTTGCGAGCTTGGAACGCTTGCAAGCCTACAGCTGGATCAACGATTTCTTTGAAAATTTTCTCAGGGGAGTGCTCGGCTACTTCTTCAATCTCCGTGCCGCCCTCTTCCGAAGCCATCATAACGACCCGACCCGTACCGCGGTCTAATACTACGCCGATATAATATTCTTTCTTAATATCGCACCCTTGCTCGATCAAAAGGCGTTTAACTTCTTTACCCTCTGGACCTGTTTGGTGAGTTACGAGTACTTTGCCTAGAATTTCACTAGCGTAAGCACGCACCTCATCGATGCTTTTTGCTACTTTAACTCCGCCCGCTTTACCACGGCCACCTGCGTGAATTTGTGCTTTCACGACAACTACCGGTGTTCCGAGCGCTTTGGCCGCTTCAACAGCCTCGTCTACGGAGAAGGCTACTTTACCTTCTGGTACGACGACACCATACTGTTTCAGGACCGCTTTCCCTTGATACTCATGGATATTCATTGTTGAAATCCTCCATTTCACAGACTGAAATCAGTCATATGTACACAAACCTCTATTATTGTAGCACCTTTCCCCATCCGTTACCTTACTTTCACACATAATTAATACGGCTTTTTTGATATGGGTTTCATCTCAATTTGAGATTAAATAAATAAAACCTGTTGATACAGGCGTTTTCGAGCCTGGTAACTACGCCATCTAGTATGACCAAAACCGATCCTGCATACCCGACAATTTAAAAATATTGACAATAAGAAGCGATCTAAACTATGATATTTGCAAATTCATAAATACGGATCAGAATCGAAAGGAAGCACCTTCATTCTCATACATGGAGGTGCTTTTTGTTATGTTCAGCATTATTCACAGCGCGAGCGTATATGGCGTGGATGGCAAAAGTATATCGGTCGAGGTTGATATCTCAAGCGGGCTTCCGCAGATCAGCATAGTCGGATTGCCCGATCCCGCTGTCCGAGAATCAGTCGAGCGCGTAAGGGCAGCACTTAAAAACAGCGGCTTTACCTTTCCACTTGACCGAATAACAGTGAATCTCGCTCCTGCCGACCTGCGGAAAGAAGGAACTGCGTTCGATTTAGCCATTGCTGCCGGCATCCTTACCGCTAGCGGGCAAATAAGCGCGGCTCCTTTTGAAAAAACACTGCTTATAGGAGAGCTTTCGCTGAATGGCAAGGTGCGGCCTGTTCCAGGCGTACTGGCCATGCTCGAGCAAGCAAAGCGTATCGGCTTCGAGCGAATCCTTTTGCCAAGCGGAAATGTAAAGGAGGCAGTTTGGATCTCTGACATGGAGCTATTTGCCCTTAACCATTTGAACGAGCTTGATTTGTTCAAAAGGAAACAGGAGGGCTGGAATCATATTCGCGTTCCTCGAGACAATATGATTGAATTTGGCAGCGCGATTACCCAAGCTGCCTTGGACGCGAATAATGAAAACGGTGATTTCGGCGATGTCATCGGTCAGCATCAGGCTAAGCGGGCTATGCTTATCGCCGCGGCAGGCAAACATAATATTTTGCTCACTGGTCCGCCCGGAACGGGAAAAACCATGATGATCCGCCGTCTTCCTGGCATATTGCCACTGTTAACCGAACAGGAAGCGCTCGAGGTTACGAAAATTTATAGCGTGGCAGGCAAACTGCTTGAAGGCTCTCAAGACCTAATAACCCAAGCTCCCTTCCGTGCTCCGCATCATACCATATCGGCAGGCGGCTTAATCGGAGGCGGCGCCATTCCTAAGCCAGGCGAAGTTACCCTTGCCCATCGCGGCATTTTGTTTCTCGATGAGCTTCCTGAGTTTCCTAGACAGGTGCTTGAGGTTATGCGCCAGCCGCTCGAAGACCGGATCGTAACGATATCCCGCGCTAAAGCCGTTTTTCAATTCCCGGCCCATATTATGCTGGCAGCTTCCCTTAACCCATGTCCCTGCGGTTACCTCGGCCACGAATATGGAGACAAGCGTTGCACGTGCGGCTCAGCGATGATTAGTCGTTACCGATCCAAAATTTCCGGACCACTTCTTGATCGCATCGATTTACAGCTCGAGGTTCCTCGTCCGATTGCCTTGGAGCAGCCATCCGCAAGTCCTTCTCTTACCTCACATCAAATGAGGCAAATGGTCATCCATGCCAGAGCTTTTCGTCTAGCCCGCATGGGCAATAAATCCGTAAGCCCCATAACCGAGCTAACAGGAGCAGCCTTACGCCAATCCATAGACATCATGCCAGATGCCATTAGTCTACTGGATCATGCTTTTGATGCGCTCGGCATCAGCATGCGCGCCTACGACCGTATACTCAAGCTTGCTCGAACCATCGCAGACCTTGAAGCAAGGGATCTCGTTCAAGCCGAGCATATCGCAGAAGCGATACAATTCAGAGGATTAGACAAAACTGTTTTCTGACGGATTAAAAAGGCCTTTCACTGCAATGGAGCTGATCCCTTTCTTAAAAACAGGGGTTTGTTCCAAATGCTACAGTGAATGGCCTTCTTTTGTTTATCCCTTGCTTTAGAAAGCACCTTCAAAATGCCTGCAATCTTCAACCTCGGCATTCTTGCGATTAATACTTACCGCAATGACATCAAACCGTTGAGCGGCATCCAGCCGCCCCATGCTTTTCAGATAAACTTGAGCTGTGTTGCGCACTTTTTGCTGCTTTCGATAGTCCACAGATTCTGCTGCACTACCGAATTTCCCACTAGCTGTTCTTGTGCGCACCTCGACAAATATCAGCCTGCCATCGTACTCCGCAATGATATCGATCTCTCCGCTTCTGCAGCGCCAATTGCGCTCCAAAATCGTATAATTCGCCTTGCTTAAATAAGCGTACGCCGCTTGCTCTCCACGTTCACCCGTTTGTTTACGCTGATCATTGCTGCTTTGCTTGCCAACGGACGTTATTTCTTCAGCCATCAAGCAAATCCCTCGCTTTGCGATCCGACCGGTACACGAAGCTCAATATTTCCGCAACCAGCGTATATAGCTCTGGCGGAATTTCTTGATCAATATCCAGCTTCGAGAGCACCTCAACCAAGGAAGAATCCTCTTGGACCGGAATCCCGTTTTCCTTTGCTTTCTCCAAAATTTGATCCGCCAAATGTCCTTTACCCTTGGCTATCATAACAGGAGCTGACCGTTCACCTGGCTGGTATTTAAGGGCGACTGCTTTTTTCACTTTTTCTTTATGCGGGTTGTTCTCTTTCTCACTGCTCATATTCGGTAATCCACCCCTTTGTAACGGTTAGAGGAAAAAGCAGTGAGGTCGGCCATCGGATTATTCTTAGAAGCCATTGAAGCGCCATCGGCCTCCTCCGGCTTCATGATAGTTTCCTTAGGCAAAGGAGTTGTACGCAGTGACAGCAGTTGATAGCCTGCGTCTTGAATGCTGCTCGCAATCTCGCCACGCGATGACTCTGCAAGAGCTGCGATCGCTGGATGATCGTTCCAAATATTAAGACTTACAATTTTGTCCATTACATTCACATCGACCATGGTGTTGCCTAGTGTATGCATCGACAAATTGAACAACAGCCTGCAATTGGATGAATCGAGCTCTCCTTTGCGCCCTCGTCTTGTCTGAATATGGACGGATGCAGTCTGTTTGCCATCTGGACTGTTAAGCGGTATAAACATGGTCACATGGGTAAGCACCGAGTTGTTTCGTTCAGGTGTTAACAACAGCTGCTGACCCGTTATTTGTTGCACAAGCTGCTGCGCAGTTTCCTTTATCGCAGGCGGCGTACTATCTGATGAAACCAACGCGAGTAGTGCGCTCTTTAACGATTCTTGCTGTGCCGGCGGCGATCCATCGGGTACTTGGAAGCTGTCAGCAAGGACTGATACAACAGCCGCGGCTGTCCGTTCTACCACATTTCTGCTGTCAGAGGCTCTGCCTTGCTGCTGTTCTGCCGACTTATCCGTCTCGCTTGATGCTGATTGTACTAGTTTAGAAGCTTCCAGGCTCCCATCGTCAGCTAACTGCGGCGTGACTATATGCGAAGCAGCGGCATTTTGAATCGTAGCAGACTGCCTCGCTGTTTCCCCCGTGGATGTCTGAGGCGTAAGTTCAGCGGGGGCTGCTGCTTGTGCTGGATTTGCAACGGGCTGCTGCTTCTGCGAGTCGCTTGCTACTGCTTTGGCAAGCTGAAGCTCGTGATCAACGCCCATCCACTTCATCATTTGGCCAAGCCAGTTCGGTTGACCATTTGCCGCTTTTATGGTTTGCACAAGTGTATCACCTGCTGCAGAAGCATCACCTGTCTGATTGGCAGCTGCCTGATGCTGATTTTCTGTCTTGCCGCTAGGTGCTGCTTGATGCTGAAATTCTGTCTTGCCATTCGGTGCTGCTTGCTGCTTTCCCATCAGCAAGTCCAAAGCTTTTTCATCCGCTCCATTGGAAGCCTGATTACCGGCAATTGCCCCCCTCAGCAGCTCCATCCCTTCATTTAGAAGGACCTGTACCCTTGCAAGTGCTTGGTTGACAGGTTTGTTTTCACTCGATTCTGCATCAGAATCACCAATAAGCGCTGATAGCTGCACTTGCAGCGTATCCAGCAGCTCATGGGAACTGCGACCAAACATCACCTGCTGCATAGCTCCGATGGTCGCGCCTGTCATTGGCAAGCCGCGCTTGTACGTTGCTGCAGCGGACTGCATCCACTGCTCCGCATCTCCATCTGGAGGCATAGCTGCGGCAGCTTGCTGGAATGCCTGTGCTACGTCCCGGTTCAGAATCAAACCTTCTTTGCGTAAATCCTTTACGATTTGGGCTGCCCATTTCTGCTCTGGCAAAGCAAGCTGCTTCGCCCATTCCTTGAAGGTATCCTCCGGCAAGCCTACCTGTCCGGGCTCAACCGGCTTCAGCATCACGAGCGCTCCGCTTGACTGCGGCTGCACCTGAAGCATGGCCGTCTGACCTACCTGCATAGGAATCTCCAGCTTCGCCCGAACCTGCACGCCGTTAATTTGAACAAGCGCTTCATTGTTTTCCATAACCTGCAAGACTACACCGCGTACAACCTGACCGACCTTGAGCTCTACCGCTCGTGTATCTGAACCAGATGCTTCACCCAAGAAGCTTCTCATCATTTGACTTATGTTCATCTGTTCATCCGCCTCCGCTGCACTAGCGCCTAATTGCGCTCCTGTTAAGCGCTGATTATTATGTACAATCCTATCCCTCGACTGTGTAAACCCATAACGCTTATATCGGTCAATTCAGCAAAAGCATGAAGCAATTTAAAGTTTATATTCGCGATAAAAAATAACGTTCAATCATAGCACCAGGCATTCTTTGCCAAGCGAATCTGATCGAACGTTATTTGTTTCTAGTCCTATGTCAAAAAAGGGAAAGCTGTTCCTCACTGAATAAGTTGCCAAGAAACGATTTGCGGTGCAACGGGCTTGGCCCGTTCTCGAGCAACCGTTCACGGTGCAGCTTCGTTGCGTAACCTTTGTGTATCGCAATTCCATATGCAGGATATCCCTGCTCCCATTCCGCCTTGCAGAGCCTATCTCTCGTCACTTTCGCGACTATGGATGCTGCCGCTATCGTTTGGCTCGTTGCATCGCCTTTGATAATGGATTGCTGGGGCAAAGCAACATCCACTTTCTCTGCATCTATCAGCAAATAATCGGGAGGAATCTGCAGCGTCTCCACCGCAATCTTCATGGCAAGCCTAGCTGCCTGCTTAATATTGATGCGGTCAACTGTCTCAGCATCAACGCGAGCGGCTGACCAAGCGACACACTCCTGCAAAATAATATCATATAGCTGTTCACGTTTTTTTTCCGAAAGCTTCTTTGAATCATTGACGCCTTCAATAATGAGCCCTGGCGGCAAAATAACAGCAGCTGCCACGACATCTCCGAACAGGCAGCCTCGTCCCACTTCGTCTACCCCGCCTATTGCTTGATAGCCTTCTTGCCATAACGACTGTTCGTACTGCAGCACGTTACGTTCCCCCGTTTCACATCAATAAGGTGGAGCTTCCAGCGTAATGCGTCCTAGCTTGCCTGAACGCAAATCCCGTAAAATAATGCCGGACGTTTTTTCCAGATCAACATGTCCTCCACTTACTAGACAGCCCCGTCTGCGCCCGATATCCTCCATTACGCGAACGATCTCATCCGAATCCGATATATCCTTCGGAGGCGTTTCAAGCTCGTAGCGCTCTTTCATGTTCGGCCAATAGCGGTCCACAAGCTCCCTCATTGCAAAAAAAGCAATATCGTCCACGTTCAAGATCTGCTCTCTAATCGCACCCGTCATGGCAAGCCGATAGCCCACCAGCTCGTCCTCGAACTTAGGCCACAGAATGCCCGGCGTGTCAAGCAGCTCCATCTCTGTACCGATCTTAATCCATTGCTGACCCTTAGTTACGCCAGGGCGGTCACCAGTCAACGCAATTGCACGGCCGGCAAGCTTATTAATGAGCGTCGACTTCCCTACGTTCGGAATGCCGACAATAAGACCGCGAATCGCACGCGGATTAATTCCTTTATTAATCTGACGGGCAATTTTCTCATGCAAAATCTGCTTCGCCTTCAACGGAACTTCATTGACCTTCGTACCCGTCGATGAATCAATAGCGATGGACTCATGCCCTTCATTGCGGAAGTATGCCATCCATTGCTCCGTAGTCTTGGGATCGGCCAAATCTGATTTATTCAATACAATCAGCCTTGGCTTTCCGTTCAAAATTTCCTCTATCATTGGATTGCGGCTTGATAGCGGAACTCGAGCATCCAACAGTTCGATGGCAAGATCGATTAGTTTTAGCTTTTCTTGTATTTGCCGTTTCGCCCGTGTCATATGACCCGGGAACCATTGAATGGTCATTTACTCACCTCATTTAGTCCAGTGCTTAATAAATTCCAGCTTGTTCAGCGGCCAGAAAATAATATCCGCCCGACCTACAAGTTCTTTATCGGAAACAAAACCGATGACTCGGCTGTCCGTACTGTCGCTGCGATTATCGCCAAGTGCAAAAATCGTGTCTTCCGGAACAACAAGATCCGCTACGTCGGATGTCGCTCCTTTTTCATTATAAAGCTGGCCGTTAGCATGAGCCGCCTCAATGGCTTCCTTGAGGTAGGGTTCGTCTATTTTTTTATCATTAATGTACAGGTCATCGCCGTCAAGCTTGATTTTGTCGCCAGGAACGCCGATAACGCGCTTAATGAACTTGCGGCCTTGCTCAGGTACATCGAATACAACAACTTCTCCAAACTTTGGCTCGCGGATGGTATACAAAATTTTGTTTACAATCAGTCGCTCGCCCGTCTCAAAGTTTGGCTTCATGGAAGGCCCATCTACGATAAATGGCGAGAACAAAAATTGGCGTATAAGAAAAACGAGAACGACAGCAATTACTAACGCTTTGATCCATTCTACGATTTCCTTGTAAGCTCCGCCCTGTTTTCTAGTGCCGGAAGCATGAGCTGCTGAGCGATTTGGTATATTTTGCTCGTTATCCGCAACATTCTGCGTATCCTTCACATCATGATCATTGCCATTGACCGGTTCGTCATTACGCTGCTGAGAGTCCACTCTGCTCGCCTTCTTCCCATATGCTGTAATATGTAAACGACCTTTAGAAATAACGAAAAGGAGCTTGTTTGCGCAAGCCCCTCTTGTCGTTTGTTCTTAACGAATTTCTTTAATACGAGCAGCTTTTCCGCGAAGACTACGTAGGTAGTACAATTTCGCGCGACGTACTTTACCACGGCGAGCCACTTCGATTTTTTCGATTTTAGGCGAGTTAAGCGGGAAAGTTCTTTCCACACCAACACCGTAGGAAATTTTACGCACTGTAAAAGTTTCGCTAATTCCACCGCCGCGACGTTTAATTACAACGCCCTCGAACAATTGGATACGCTCACGAGTTCCCTCGATAACTTTTACATGAACTTTTAGCGTGTCACCAGGACGAAAGTTCGGTAGACCTTGGCGCAGGTTTTCTTGCGCAATTGTTTGCAAAAGATTCATTTGATTCACTCCTTCCACCATAGACGTTCTTATAAGCTCACCGAATTCCTCTGAACCGGATCATCGCTGATAGCGGACCGTCCGACTTTACGAACAACATTAGAAATTTTACCATAGCTCGCCCAATAATACAATACGATTTTTTATTCCTTTTTCATGTATACTGAAATATGACAAACACCGACAGAAGAGGTGACCCATTTGCACCAATCGTTTACGTTCAATTCAGCGATTAAAAAAGGGGGTAAAATTGCAGTCTTACTAATACTTGCTCTGTCAGCTCCCTCACGCATCTTTGCGGAGACAACGGCTTTTAAAGATACAAACGGACATTGGGCCGGCTCCTATATTACTTGGGCAGTTGACCAAAAGCTTGCAAAAGGTTATGGGGACGTATTCTTCAAACCGAATAACCTCGTAAACGAAGCTGAGTTTTTGGCTATGCTGCTCCGAACTTATAGCTTGGTTAACGAAACCTCAGCCTCTGGCGCTATCTGGTCGAGCCCTTACTACGATTACGCAGACAGTCACGGCTGGCCGCTTAGCACCGTACAACAGGCCAAGGAGTTCAGACGAGGACAAGCCGCATTGCTGCTCGCATCAGCCGCAACCGGTCAAGCTTTCACGGAGAATGGTGCCATCCAATGGCTGCTTGACGAGAAGATATCCAATGGTCGTACATCCGCTACGGTTGCCGGTTTCATTCCTAACGGCAAACTAACACGCGCTGAAGCATTAACCTTCTTTTATAACCTGAAGCAGCACTCGAATGAACTGTCCGACAAAAAAATTATTAAGACGGTTGATTCTCTTGGCGGCATCGCACTAAACGACTCGCTTGAGAAGCTCCAGAAGACGCTTGGCAAGCCTGAACGGATTGATTTGAGTGAATATAGCTTCTCGTGGCATGTCTATCACAATCCCGATTACAGCCATTACATGATGTTCGGCGTTCAGAACGCGCGTGTCGTCGCTCTCTTCTCTAATGCAAGCGAAGATTGGACGAGCACATCCGGGATTAAGATCGGACAAACGATTGAAAATATCAAAAAGCTAACCAAAAGCGCAACAAATGCCGTGCTTAAAGATGACTATTATGCTTTTACTTCTGGCAGTGAGCGAATGACTTTATTTTATGACAGACAGGACGCTAATAAAGTTTCTGGCATTCTTCGCATAAATCAATCGATTGCCAATCCGGTCAAATCGATTTATTCAAGCAAGCTTGCGGCCGCATTAGAGCAGCAGCTCTTCGACCTAGCAAACGCAGAACGTGCTGTACGAGACATTCCACTGCTGGAATGGGACAAGCTAGCAGCCTCATCTGCCCGCAGCCATAGCGAAAATATGAAGAAATACGACTTTTTCGACCACATCAATCCCAGCGGCTCTTCCCCGTTTGACCGAATGAAGGCTAAAGGGATCAAATATCATCAAGCGGCTGAGAATATTGCTGCCGGTTACCAAGGCAGTATACATGCCCATTATGGCTGGGTGAACTCCAAATCCGGACATCGCGAGACTTTGCTGGACAGCAAGCTAACGAAGCTTGGTACCGGAGTCGCCGTTGGCGGCAGCTATCAAGTCTATTATACCCAAAACTTTTATACGCCATAATCTTGCTGCTTAAAAAAGGACAAACGAAAGCCGCAACGGACTACCGCTGCGGCTTTCACTTATTCATATACAGGTATGAATCGATCTGTTTGAGGCGCTCTTTGCTTCCGGCGAGCCGTCAGCCATCTGCGCTCCTTATCGGTAAGCTCCGCACTTTCCAGCAGATCAGGACGTCGCTCCAGCGTTCGTATAAGAGATTGCTCACGACGCCACACCTCAATATTGGCGTGATGCCCGGAAATGAGTACATCCGGAACCGCCCAGCCACGGAACTCTGCCGGACGTGTATAATGAGGATGCTCGAGCAGCCCCGTGCTGTATGAATCTGTCACAGCTGAAGTTTCATTGCCAAGGACGCCTGGCAGCAGCCTTACCACGCTATCAATGAGTACCATAGCCGGTATTTCCCCTCCCGTAAGCACATAATCGCCAATGGAGAGCTCGTCCGTGACAAGATGCTCGCGTATACGCTCATCATAGCCTTCATAGTGTCCGCAAATAAGCACAATATGCTGTTCTTTTGCCAGCTCCTCAGCCTTTTGCTGCGTAAATTGCGCGCCCTGCGGGCAAAGCAGGATCACACGTGGTTTAATGGACTCGTCCAGCTTCAAATCTTCTACAGCTGCAAATACAGGCTCAGGCTTCAAAACCATGCCGCCGCCTCCGCCATAAGGGTAATCATCAACCGTATTATGCTTATTCCCCGAATAGGCACGGAAGTTGATCGCTTGCGGCGTAACAAGTCCCTTTTCTTTTGCTTTTCCTAGGATGCTAGCGTTGAACACGCCTTCGAACATCTCCGGAAATAACGTTAGCACGTCTATTTTCATTCCTTAAATCAATCCTTCCATTAAATGGACCGTCACTATTTTCTCTTTCTTATCTACCTTTAACAGAACGTCATCAATTACGGGTATAAGAAGCTGTTTACCGGAGCCTTTGGGACGGTCAACAACCCAGACATCATTGGCACCTGGACTTAATATTTCGGATATAACGCCTAGTTCGTCTCCTTCTTCGGAGATGACGCGACAGCCGATAATCTCATGATAGTAATATTCGCCTTCATCTAGCTCAAGCTGCTTGTCCGCGGATACCTTCAACGTCCAGCCTTTGTATTTCTCGACTTGATTAATGTCAGTGAAGCCTTCAAGCTTCAATATGTATACGTTTTTGTTTGCACGTGAGTTGGTAATCTTCACTTCCAACGAAGCCCCTGATTCTTCATTCAGCATGAGCAGCGAGCTTCCGGCAGCGAAACGTTCCTCAGCAAAATCAGTTTGCGATAATATTTTCATTTCTCCGCGTATGCCGTGCGTATTCACAACCTTGCCAACCGTAAACCACTTCTCGTTCATAACAACCAGCCCTTCATTTGTATGTATCTTCATTATACATGCAAAAACGACTTCGTTCCATGGCAAGGGACGAAGCCGTTTCGTTGAGCGGAGGATACATACAGCATCTGCACCTGCATCTTCACAGAAAAAAGGCTAGGACGTTGATCCCAGCCTTTCTCCCTTACGTGCATCATGACATAATGTCGACGATGACGCGCTTTTGCGATTTGACGGAAGCAGAAGTCACTACCGTACGCATCGCTTTCGCTATGCGTCCCTGTTTACCGATGATTTTACCGATATCCTCGGGGTGAACCGAAAGCTCGTATATCGTGCCACGGTCATCATCCTTCACATTGATTTGCACCTGATCAGGATGATCAACCAATGCCTTCGCTATGACAAGAATCAATTCTTTCATCTCAAGGCCCTCCGCTGTTCAACAGTTATTTCTGTTGCTTAAGCTCATGGAACTTTTTAAGAACACCAGCTTTGGAAAGCAAGTCGCGAACGGTATCAGAAGCTTGTGCTCCTGTTTGCAACCATTTCAACGCTTTCTCTTCATCAATCTTAACTTGAGCCGGTTGTGCAACCGGGTTGTAAGTACCGATTTCTTCGATAAAACGTCCGTCACGCGGCGAACGGGAATCCGAAACGACTACGCGGTAAAATGGAGCTTTATGAGCACCAATTCTTTTCAAACGAATACGTACTGCCATGAAAATTCACCTCCTTCAAAGAGTAAACTGACGTTAAAACGGGAATTTCATATTTTTTCCGAGCATGCCCTTCAGGCCTTTTTTGCCGCCCTTAGGGCCTTTCGGACCCATCATCGACGAGAATTGCTTCATCATTTTTTTCATGTCGTCGAACTGCTTAATAAGGCGGTTAACCTCAACGATCGTTGTACCGCTGCCGGCAGCAACACGCTTGCGCCTGCTATGGTTAAGCAGCTCTGGCTTTTGCTTCTCCGCTTTCGTCATGGAGCGAACAATCGCCTCGACACGGCCGATTTGCTTCTCATCGACCTTCATATCCTTCATGCCCTTCATCTTGTTCATGCCGGGCAGCATATCCATAATTTGATCAAGCGGTCCCAGATTGCGAACCTGCTCCATCTGCTCTAGGAAATCATCGAACGTAAATTCTGCTGTACGCATTTTACGTTCCATTTCTTTAGCTTTGTCCGCGTCGATGTTCATCTGTGCTTTCTCGATCAAGGAGAGCATATCGCCCATCCCGAGAATACGTGAAGCCATACGCTCTGGGTGGAACGGCTCCAACGAGTCGATCTTCTCACCCATCGCCGCGAATTTGATCGGACAGCCCGTTACGGCTTTGACCGAAAGCGCCGCGCCGCCGCGTGTATCTCCGTCAAGCTTCGTCAGCACAACACCCGTTAAGGCAAGCTGCTCATGGAAGCTTTGGGCGACGTTTACTGCGTCTTGGCCCGTCATTGCATCGACAACAAGCAGCACTTCGTCCGGCTTCGTAACCTGATGGATTTGCTTCAGCTCTTCCATCAGTTCTTCATCGATATGCAGGCGACCCGCTGTATCGATGATCACATAGTCATTTCCGTTTTCTTTCGCATGCTGAAGTCCTGCACGCGCAATTTCGACTGGAGATGTCTGGTCACCTAAGGAGAATACCGGCGCATTGATTTGCTCGCCAAGCACCTGCAGCTGCTTAATGGCAGCTGGACGGTAAATGTCGCAGGCTATGAGAAGCGGCCGATTGTTGCTCTTCTGGAGCAGCTTGGCCAGTTTCCCGGTCGTCGTTGTCTTACCGGCCCCTTGCAAACCCGCCATCATAATTACGGTTGGCGGCTTGTTCGCCTTCGCCAGTTTGCTCTGTGTGCCGCCCATCAGCTCGGTTAGTTCTTTATTTACGATATCGATGACGACCATGCCGGGCGTAAAGCTTTTGGATACATCCAACCCGATAGCCCGTTCCTTCACCTTCGCAATAAAGTCCTTCACGACTTTAAAGTTAACGTCTGCCTCTAGCAGCGCCAATCGTACCTCGCGCATTGCCTCGCTAACATCTTCTTCAGAAACCTTGCCTTTGCCCCTCAGCTTGCTGAACACATTTTGAAGTCGACTTGATAAGCTCTCGAATGCTGCCATGTACCGTCACCTCCATTCATTATGTATTATTCGTCCAGTTTCAACTGCGCAATTACTTGAATGAGCGCCTGCCTGTCATGCTCGGCAATGGAAAGCTCATTCACGCTGTTTACGAGCTGCACCGTTAAATGTTGAAGCGATTCATGCCTGACCAGCAGGCTCAGTTTGCTTTCGTAGCTCTCAAGCACCTGTTCGGCCCGTTTGATATGCTCGTACACCGCTTGTCGGCTAATTCCGAACTCTGCCGCAATCTCCCCAAGGGAGAAATCATCATGGAAATAATATTTGAGAAACGTCCGCTGCTTCTCAGTCAAGAGCGGCTCGTAAAAGTCGAACAACAAGTTTATTCGGGTTGTTTTGGACAAGGCATCTGGTTCATTTGCTTTCATCCCCTCAGCCCCTCCTGTTATTAAGCTTGTTTCGCCGACAAGGTAAATACCTTTACACCTGACAACGTCTTTTATCATACATGACGCTATAGGCTGCTGTCAAGCATTTCACCTTGTCACCTTTTTGAGCAGCTTATGCTATAAGCGCAGTCGTGCATGAAACGAGTATTACTCCTGCGTTTTCTCTGCTTCTTCCGCTTCCTCGCGCTGTATCAAGCCAGCGAACAGCGCATGAATGAATTGCTCGGAATCAAACTGCTGAAGGTCGCCCATCTTCTCGCCTAACCCAACCAGCTTAACCGGCAAGCTGAGCTCATTGCGGATCGCGATCACAATCCCGCCTTTAGCTGTGCCATCCAGCTTCGTGAGCACAAGCCCGGTAACGCCGCTTTTCTCGCCGAACAGCTTCGCTTGGCTAAGGGCATTTTGGCCTGTCGTTGCATCCAGGACGAGCAGCACCTCATGCGGAGCATCCGGCAGCTCGCGCTGAATGACGCGGAAAATCTTGTTCAGCTCTTCCATCAGGTTCGTTTTGTTCTGCAGCCGTCCAGCTGTATCACATAATAGGACATCCACGCCGCGCTGCTTAGCAGCTTGTACCGCATCGAACATGACGGCTGCCGGATCTGAACCGGATTGCTGCTTGATGACATCAACCCCGACTCGCTGTCCCCATACTTCAAGCTGCTCGATTGCGCCGGCGCGGAACGTATCTCCTGCTGCCATAAGAACGCTTTTTCCTTCGCTTTTGAATTTATGTGCGAGCTTTCCGATTGTTGTCGTTTTTCCGACGCCGTTAACGCCTACGAACAAGATAACCGTTATTCCGCTTGATGCCATACGCAAACCAGATTGGTCATCCCCCTTCATGAGGTTAATGAGCTTCTCTGACAGAATGGGCTGCAAGTCAGCAGCATCCTCTATTTTCCGCTTCTTCACCTCGACGCGAAGATCGTCAATGAGCTGCATGACCGTGTTGACGCCAACATCCGCCCCGATAAGAATTTCTTCAAGCTCTTCATAAAACTGCTCGTCAATCTTCTTGCGACGCGTAATGAGCTCCTCGACCTTCTCCACAAATGCCGTACGGGTTTTGGTCAAGCCTTCCTTGAATATATTCGTTACCGCTTCCGTTTTTGTTGCGATGCTTTCCTTCAGTCTCTTAAAAAAACTCATCGTTCCCACTCCTCATCCTCACATTGCCGGCATGTCTATTCTTTATGCGGATACCGGCTCTTCATCCTCTAGGCGCACGGATACCAGCTTCGATACGCCGCCTTCCTCCATCGTAACGCCATACAGCACATCCGCCTCTTCCATCGTTCCTTTGCGGTGCGTTACGACGATAAATTGCGTTAATTCCGAGAATTCCCGCAAATACTGCGCAAAGCGCGATACATTCGCCTCATCGAGCGCAGCTTCTACCTCATCAAGCACACAGAACGGAACAGGCTTCACCTGCAGAATGGCAAACAGCAGCGCAATGGCCGTCAATGCGCGTTCTCCCCCTGAGAGCAGTTGAAGATTTTGCAGCTTTTTGCCAGGAGGCTGGGCGACGATATCAATGCCCGTGTCCAAGACGCGGTCCGGTTCAACGAGCACAAGATCTGCACGTCCTCCGCCAAAAAGCTTCGCGAAAACAACGACAAAGTGGCCGCGAATAGCTTCAAAGGTCGTTTTGAAACGCTTCGACATCTCTTCGTCCATCTCACGGATAACCTGATACAGTGTTGTTTTCGCCTCGATCAAGTCATTCTTCTGCTCGGACAAGAACTCGAACCGTTCACTGACACGCTCATATTCTTCAATTGCGCCTAAGTTTACCTCGCCTAGCGAAGTAATTTGTCGCTTAATATCCCTAACTTCGTTCTGGGTACCAAGCACATCTTCCGGCACCTTATACTGCTCCTTCGCTAGCTCATAACTGAGCTCATACTCCTCACTAAGCTTGCGAAGCAGATTGTCGAGCTCAACATCTAGCCGGTTGGCAGCAATTTCTGTCTGCCGCATCTGCTCTTCGACTTGTCTAAGCTGTGCCCGCTGCTCCTTGGTTTCACTCTCGCCAAGGTCGAGCTCTGCGATACGCTGCGCACGCGCGGCGCGTTTCAAGTCCGTTTGCTCTGCGCATTCTTGCTTCTTGATGCGGAGATGGTTCAGCTGTTCAATCTGCTGTACCGATTCTCCCGCATGTCTAGCCAGCTCTTCCTCCTGCTGAACGGATAAGGAACGCAAATTAGCCAGTTCCTGCTTGGCTCGCTGTATATCAGCGCGGACGCGCGTGGACTGATCCTCAAAGGAAAGCTTCTCTTGATCCGTTTTAGCTGCAGCAATCTTGATGTCGGTAAGCTGACCCTGCAGTTCCTCTTTCGCCGATTCACTTGCTTTGCGTCGCTCTTCGGCCATGCGAATGGCCTCCTGAAGCCTTGCTTCATCTGTTACGAGCTGCTCTAACCGAAGCTCAGCTGCCTTCGCCGTAGCTTGTACATCCTTCTGTTCAGTCAAATGCGTATTGCGGTCGGCTGAATACAGCTGCCGTTGTTCCTCCAGATGCTTCGCTTCGTTATGAAGCTGCTGGAGCTCAGCCCGGATTTGCTGTTCCTCGATACGGCTTTTCTCACCCTCCGCACGCAGCTCTTCGATGTTATGCGAGCGTATCGAATGTTCTTTGCGCAAGTCGCTCAGCTTATTGCGAAGCTGCTCCGCCGTCCGGCGTGCATCCGTAATTTCTTGATCAAGCGCCTCGATCTGGCGTTGACGGCCGAGCAAGCTGGCGCCCTTCTTCTGCAAGCTTCCCCCTGTCATGGAGCCGCCGGCATTTACGACATCGCCTTCCAGCGTCACAACGCGATAACGATATTGGCATTTCGAAGCGATCCGGTTCGCCTGCTCCAAGGTTTCGGCAAGCAACACATTGCCGAGCAAGTTATTAACGATTGCTGCGTAACGATCGTCCGAGCTTACTAGATCTGCGGCTACCCCAACGAAACCGTCAACGGATTCGGCAGTGCGCTTATCATGCTCTGGCACCTGCCTGCCGCGGATGACATCAAGCGGCAGGAACGTAGCCCTGCCTAACTGACGCTGCTTCAAAAAAGCAATCGCGGTACGGGCTGTTTTCTCATCTTCCATGACGATATGCTGCAAAGCCCCGCCAAGCGCTGTCTCAACAGCCGTTTCAATACGCTCAGGAACGCGGATCAGCTCGGCAACGGCACCGTGTACGCCGCTTATGCCGCTATTGCCTCTTCTTGAGGCTTTGAGCACTTCTTTAACGCCTTGCATAAAGCCATCTAATGCATCCTGCATTTCCTTCATCGTATCGCGGCGTGAAATGTGGCTGTCCAGCTTCTGATCCCACTTTCGGATCGCCAGCGTAACCTCTTCCAAACTCTGAGATATCTCTCTCGTTTTTTCCGATTCCGTCAGCGTCTTGCTTCTTGCCTGCTCCAGACGGGCTAGCGTGGCTTCAAGCGCCGAAGCAAGCATCGATCTTCTCTCGTCCAGCTTCGCCTGCTGATCGAGCCATTTGGCCTCATCCTCGCTAATCCGCTCCATACGCCGCTGCAGTGTTTCCTGCTGCTGCGACGCATAACGGATCTCATTACGGTGCTGAGCCATAGCGCTTAAGACTTCAAGCAGCTCGCTTTTAAGCGTTTCTTCCGCATCCGCGACAGCTCCGCCTGCCACACCGAGCAAGCGGGCTTCCTCGTCAGCAATCTTCGACCTTAGATCCGCAAGCTGCAGTTGCAGCGCTGCCGCGCGGCTGCGGAATTCCGCTTCTTCCTGCGACAATGCCACGATACGGGCATCCTGTGCTGCAATCGATTCCTCAAGCTTCTCTTTGTTCTGGTCCAAATTGCGCTTACGTTCCTTCAAAACCTCGCCGTAGCCCTCGCACTTTTCGAAATCCTCGCTAATTTGCAGCATCGCCTCATGCAGCTGGTCGAGTTCCAATTCAAGATCCCGAAGCTGCTGGCGATCTTTCTCCAGATGCGCATCATGCTTGCTGACTACGGTTGATAGCTGAAGCTGCTCTTGCTGCAGACGCTCCAGCTTGCCGTTAGCCTCCGTCCACGATCCGTGTATCTGTTCAATGTTATGTACGTACATTGAAATTTCTTTTGTCTTGAGCTGCTCCTTCAGCGCTTTGAACTGGATAGCCTTCTCCGACTGCTTGCGGAGGGGAGTAACCTGATCCTCAAGCTCAGTCACAAGATCGTGAATACGGAGCAAATTTTGTTCGGTCTCGTCAAGCTTGCGCTGTGCCTCGCGCTTGCGCGATTTGTATTTAACAATGCCTGACGCTTCTTCGAATATACCGCGCCTATCCTCTGAGCGCGTACTTAAAATTTCTTCAATTCGGCCTTGTCCAATTATGGAATAAGCCTCTTTACCGATACCGGTATCCATGAATAGCTCGGTAATATCTTTCAGCCTGCATGGCTGCTTGTTTATTAAATATTCACTATCTCCGCTTCGGTGCACTCGGCGCGTGACGGTGACCTCATTGTATTCTAGGGGCAACGCGCCATCCGAATTGTCAAGCGTCAGTGAAACCTCACTGTAGTTGACCGCCTTGCGCGCATCGCTCCCGGCAAAAATAATATCCTCCATTTTGCCGCCGCGCAAGCTCTTAGCGCTTTGCTCGCCGAGAACCCAGCGAATACCGTCAGAGATATTGCTTTTCCCGCTGCCATTCGGGCCTACAACCGCAGTAATGCCGGTTACGAATTCCATTTCGGTCCGATCGGCGAAAGACTTAAAGCCTGATAATTCAATCCGTTTCAGAAACATGTCTTGGTTTTCACCTCACCCCTCATTGTACCACAATTCATAGGCCTTGATAACCATTCCAGCCGCTAAATACGACCACTCCACGTCAGCATATTCTCCTTATCAAAAAGAGAGTATCCTGCAGGCTGCATCGCCTGTTAGATACTCTCTTATCCGTTTAACCTTGCTCTTGCGATAGCGTGCGCCATGCCTCCGCCGCCGCTCGCTGCTCCGCTTCCTTCTTCGTCCTCCCGCTGCCAATGCCGAAGCGCTCTTCACCGAGATAGACTTCAACAACAAATTCACGGTCGTGTGCTGGTCCGCGTTCCTCTATAATCCGGTACTCGACTGCGCCGAGGCCATGATGCTGAGAGCGCTCCTGCAGCTTGGACTTGGAGTCTTTCACAAGCAACCCGTAATCGTTCGATTCGACGAACGGGAACATATGCTCATTCAGAAAGGCTCTAGTCTGTTCAATCCCGGCATCGAGAAAAATCGCGCCTACGAATGACTCGAACAGATCAGCCAGCAGCGCTTGTCTCTGCCTGCCTCCGAGCTGCTCCTCACCGCGCCCCAGCAATACGTGCGAGCCAAGTTCCAAACGTTCTGCAAACTGTGCAAGCGACGGCTCGCAGACGATGGAAGCACGCATTCTCGTAAGCTCGCCTTCCGGCCTCTGGGGATACGTTGCGAACAAATATTCCGAAACAAGCAGTTGAAGCACAGCATCGCCAAGAAACTCCAAGCGTTCATTGTCCTGTGCGGAGCCGCGCTTGTGCTCGTTAACGTAAGAGGTATGGGTGAATGCCTGCTTCAGCAGTTTCGTCCGCTTGAAGCTAAGCTGCAGCCTCTGCTGCAGCTCATAGAAGGAATCACGCTTCATAAACTTTCATCACGATCGACGCATTATGTCCGCCAAAGCCGAAGGAGTTGGACAAAGCCGTTCTCACATTCGCTTCACGCGGTGTATTGGGCACGTAATCCAGGTCACATTCCGGATCCGGATTGTCTAAATTGATAGTCGGTGCAATAATGCCATTTTTTAGCGTTAAGCCTAAAATGACAGCTTCGACGCCTCCTGCCGCGCCGAGCAAATGACCCGTCATCGATTTGGTCGAACTTACCGCTACTTTATAAGCATGGTCGCCAAGCGCCTTCTTAATCGCTTTCGTCTCCGAACGATCTCCTACAGGCGTAGAAGTACCATGCGCATTGATGTAATCAATGTCAGTAGGTTCAATGCCCGCATCCTTCAATGCTTTCACCATACAGCGCGCAGCGCCATCCGGGTCCGGCTCAGTCATGTGATGAGCGTCGCCACTCATGCCGTAGCCAATGACCTCTGCATAAATCTTCGCGCCGCGTGCCTGTGCATGCTCAAGAGATTCCAGTACCAATACGCCTGCGCCCTCGCCCATAACGAAGCCATCACGGTCAATATCGAACGGGCGGCTCGCTTTCTCAGGCTCATTATTGCGTACTGACATCGCACGCATGGAGCAGAAGCCTGCCATGCCTGTCGGTCTAATCGTAGCTTCCGCGCCGCCAGCAATCATGACGTCAGCATCGCCGCGTTGAATCAGTTTAAAAGAATCGCCGATGGAGTGCGTACCTGTCGCACACGCGGTAACCGCGGTGCTATTCGGCCCTTTTGCTCCCGTTAGCATGGAAACCTGACCGGATGCCATATTTGCAATCATCATTGGAATAAAGAACGGACTAACGCGCTTCGGCCCTTTCTCCAGCAAAATATTGTGCTGATCCTCCCACGTGCCAAGACCGCCAATACCGGAGCCGACCATTACGCCTACGCGCTCTGGGTCTGCATTCTGGCCGATTTGCAAATCCGCATCTTTAACCGCCAGCTGGCTGGCTACTGCCGCGAACTGTACGAATCTGTCCATTCTGCGTGCTTCTTTTTTATCTAAGCCATAATCCTCAGGGACGAAGTTTTTAACTTCCGCCGCTATATAAGTGGGGTATTCAGAGAAATCGAAAGCCTCAACAACCGATACGCCCGACTTTCCTTCCATCAGGTTTCCCCAGAATTGATCCAAATCAGAACCTAGCGAAGTAATAACGCCCATACCTGTAACAACTACTCTTTGTTTCATTCGATTCACCTCTGTATCCAGCATTTTTATTGCACATATGGCCGCATTCTGAACATGCAAGCCGATCATGCTTTTTGCGTATACCCTGCTTATATTTCTCGGTAAACCCAAGCAATTCCGTTCAAACACGGCAGCGCCTTTACACTTGAAATATAAGGAGGTATAAATTCATTGCCCTTGAAGCCATTTACGCTTGTGTATGTAAAAGCTGCAACGCTTCCATAATTAGAAATGGTGAAATGGCCTAGATGGAGAGAAGTCCCGTTTATTAAAAACGGGACTTGTCCTTCTTACGTATGAGATTGTATGTATTTAACTACTTCTCCCACAGTGGTGATTGTCTCAGCATCTTCATCAGAAATTTCCATATCAAACTCGTCTTCTAGCTCCATGACCAATTCAACGACATCAAGAGAGTCAGCGCCGAGGTCATCTTTAAATGAAGCTTCTAGTGTAACTTCCGCTTCGTCTACGCCTAGTCGGTCGATGACGATACGTTTTACGCGATCTACTACTTCGGACATCCGGTTCACCTCCTCCATGGTATTATACGAGAATTAAAGATAAATTGCCATACGTAACCGTTTTAATTCCGCTTAGGGGAATTAATTCGCATTACATATACATGCCGCCGTCCACGTGAATCGTCTGTCCAGTCATATAGGCTGAAGCATCGGAAGCTAGGAAACGGACCGCATTTGCGATGTCGCTCGGGTCTCCGAGACGGGCAAGCGGAATTTGGCCAGCCAAAGACTGCCGCATCTCTTCCGGAAGTTTATCCGTCATTTCGGTTTGAATAAATCCGGGGGCAACGCAGTTAACAGTGATGCCCCGGGATGCAAGCTCGCGCGCACTTGCCTTAGTCAAACCAATTACGCCAGCTTTCGCCGCTACATAATTAGCTTGTCCAGGGTTTCCGAGCACGCCAACAACGGATGAAATGTTGATGATACGGCCTGCACGCTGTTTCATCATGGTACGGGTTACGGCTTTGATGCCATTGAATACGCCCTTTAGGTTCGTCTCAATAACTTGATCAAATTCGTCTTCCTTCATTCGCATGATTAAATTATCTCTAGTAATTCCGGCATTATTTACCAAAATATCAATGGCTCCGAATTGCTCAATGACTTCTTTTACCATCGCGTCAAATTCATCCGTCTTTCCGACGTTCGCTTTGATCACAATGGCTCGTCTTCCTAAGGCTTCCACAGCCTGCGCCGTTTCTGCTGCCGCAGCTTCGCTGCCGGAATAGTTGATGGCAACATCTGCACCTGCTTCTGCAAGCGCAATAGCAATCGATCTTCCGATTCCTCGCGATGCTCCAGTTACGAGTGCTTTCTTGCCTTCCAAGCTAGCAAACATTGAATCTCCTCCATCCTAAAGTTCATTTGCTTGCAGCGCTTCAAGCGCGGAAATAGTGTTAATGGAAATAACGCGCAGGCTTTTGTCGATTTTATTGATTAAGCCCGCTAGCACGGTGCCTGATCCGATCTCAACGAATGTATCCACGCCCTGCTCAATCAAATAACGCATACTGTCTTCCCACAGTACCGGCGAATAGACTTGCTCTACGAGCAAGGAACGAATCTCGTCAGCCGAAACAACCGCTTTGGCTGTTACATTCGCAATGACAGGAACCGAAGCATCCTTCATTGCCACTTCTGCTAGTACCGTTTGAAGATTGTCAGCTGCCGGCTTCATCAAAGACGAATGAAAGGGACCGCTAACTTCAAGCGGAATGACCCGCTTAGCGCCAGCTTCTTCTTTACCTCGCTGAACGACCGCTTCAACGCCAGCCGCCGACCCTGATACCACAATTTGCCCCGGGCAGTTAACATTCGCAAGCTCCACTGCTGAGCCTTCCGCTGTGATAGCTTCACAAAGCGCTGCAAGCGTCGCACGCTCTGCTCCAAGCACAGCAGCCATTGCACCTTGTCCGCTTGGAACAGCTTGCTCCATGAATTGTCCGCGTGCACGAACGGTGCGCACTGCATCCTCGAATGATAGTACGCCAGCCGCAACAAGCGCACTGTATTCACCCAAGCTGTGTCCTGCTACAAAATCAGGTTTCAAGCCTTTGCCTTCCAATGCTTCGAGCAAGGCCACACTTACGGTTAGCAGTGCAGGCTGCGTATACGCAGTCTGCTTCAGCTGATCCTCCGGCCCTTCAAATATAATGCTGCTCAGGGAGAAGCCAAGCGCCTCATCCGCCTGTTCAAACACCGACCGCGAGCGGTCAAAGCTATCGAAAGCATCTTTGCCCATTCCAACTGCCTGTGCACCTTGTCCCGGAAATACAAATGCAATTTTACTCAAGAGTGTTTCCTCCTAAATTGAAATTACCATACAAGGACGGAAGCGCCCCAAGTCAAGCCGCCGCCGAAACCGACAAGCACAATGCCGTCGCCTTCTTTTACGCGCCCTTGTTCAACTGCTTCCGCAAGTGCGACGGGTATGGATGCAGATGACATATTGCCGTATTTATCTAAGTTAATCATTGCTTTGTCCTCTGACAGGTTCAGCCTGTTCAGCGCGGATTGAATGATTCGGATATTCGCTTGATGTGGAACGAGCAGATCGACCTCTTCTTTTGCAATTCCAGCTTTCAGCAATGCCTCTTCAGCTACGCTGCCCATAATTCTAACCGCGAATTTGAATACATCATTGCCGGCCATATAGATATAGTGCTGCTTGCTTTGAATGCTCGCTTCCGAGGCAGGGACGCGCGATCCGCCGCCGCTTACCTTCAGAAGTTCTCCGCCGCTGCCATCCGCGCCGAGCTCGAACGAGCGGAATCCGCGTCCCTCTTCCACTGCGCCAAGAACGACAGCACCTGCTCCGTCTCCAAACAGAATGCAGGTATTGCGATCCGTGTAATCCGTGATTCGCGACAACGTTTCAGCACCAACGACTAGCACATGCTTGTACATGCCGCTGGCTATCATGCTGGAGCCGGTAGCCAGCCCATAGATGAAGCCGGAGCATGCCGCTGACAAATCAAATGCAGCAGCTTTCTTCGCTCCAAGCTTATCTTGAAGAAGGCATGCCGTGGAAGGGAAGAACATGTCGGGCGTAATGGTCGCTACGATAATCAGGTCGATATCCTCCGCCGTCAGTCCCGCAGCAGCAATTGCAGCGCGGGAAGCATGGAGGGCCAGGTCGGACGTCGCTTCTTCAGCGGCTGCCAGCCGGCGTTCTTTGATGCCCGTGCGAGTAACGATCCATTCATCATTGGTCTCCACCATAGCTTCAAGCTCTTTGTTCGATAAAATACGTTCAGGCACGTATTTGCCCGTTCCGATAATTCCTACAGGATGTAAACCCATTTCGCACACTCACTTCCCGTTTATTTCTGCTGCAATTGTTTCAATCAATTGGCCTTGAAGCGCTGTTCTTGCTTGTCGAACCGCATTTTTTACGGCTAACGCATCCGAAGATCCATGACATTTCACGACAAGTCCGTTCAAGCCTAGGAGCGGCGCACCGCCATGCTCCTTATAATCCATCCGCTTCTTCAAGGGGCGAAGCTTAGGCAGCATAACCGCCGCCGCAAGCTTGGTCAGCAGCGTTTGGCTGAACGCCTCTTTAAGCGATGTGAATATCGTACCCGCAGCGCCTTCCATGGCTTTCAGCATAATATTGCCTGCAAAACCGTCGCATACCAATACATCGCAATTCCGATTAAGCACATCTCTTGCTTCGACGTTCCCGATGAAATGGACCGGCGCCTGCTCAAGCAAAGCATAGGCTGCCTTAGCCATTTCGTTGCCTTTCATGGCTTCCGTTCCAACGTTAAGCAGGCCGACTCTCGGCTTCTCAAGGCCATGGACCTTCGTGCGATAAATGCTGCCCATAATGGCGTATTGCACCAAATGCTCGGGCTTTGCATCCATATTCGCGCCCAAATCCAGCGTTAGAATGCCGATATCGTCCATTGTAGGCATCATCGGCGCAAGCGCTGGCCTTTCAATGCCGTCCATTCTTCCAACGACGAGCAAGCCCGTTGCCATCAAAGCGCCGGTATTGCCCGCAGAGAGCATCGCATCGGCTTGCTTCTCGCGGACAAGCTGTCCAGCAACGACCATTGAAGCCCCTTTTTTGCGGCGAACCGCTTTAACAGGCTCATCGTCGGGACCAATCACCTCATCCGCATGGCAAATCGTAATGTTTGAAGGCTTCTGCCCCTTCATAAGTGGTTCAATAACGGAGGTGTCTCCCACAAGCAGCAGTTCCGTATCCGGCCACTGCGCCGCTGCTTCCATCGCTCCCTGAACAATTAATCCTGGAGCATTATCGCCGCCCATAGCATCAATAGCGATCCGCACGTAAGTCTCCTCCTTCAGTATCTGTGTCTGCCGCGGACCGATAAATGACAAAGTTGCCTTGGAACACCATTTCATCGCCAACATACGTGAACAGCTCAACCTTCGCTTTGCTCCGCTCTCCCGATATCGACCGCACATAGGCTTTGGCAATACATTTCTCTCCAAGCTTTACGGGACGAATAAAGCGAATATCTGCTGTTACAGTAAGAGCAATTTCATCATCTATAATAGCTACGGCAAGTGAATTCGCCTGTGCGAACACATGGTGTCCGCGCGCAATGCCGGTTCTGGAGAACACATGCTCTTCCTTTATCTCGAATACCGAGATGCCGCTCTTGTCCAATTCCAGGTCAACGATATCGCCGATGACCTCGTGAAGCGGCAAAGACCTGACAGAATCGTAAGAGCGTTCCGCCATCAGCTTCAGCCTCTCACGAAGCTCTGGAATGCCAAGCTCCATGCGGTCAAGCCGAATCGTCTGGATGCTTACTTTGAGCAGTCGCGTGAGCTCCCGATCGGTTATAAAAGGATTTTCGTCAATGTATCGGGCAAGCTGCTGATGCCGCTGCCGTTTGGGCATTCGTTCGATGTCCGGCACCACCTTCTACCAATTTATATCGATTAGGTTATCATTCCGTGCCTCAGTCCTATAAGGCTTTCGCATAAATAGTATATGTATGTTGCTTGATATTATCACCTGGTACTAATTAAGTATATAAAAAATTGCGCCCGAGCGCAATGCGGCGTTAAAAGCATGCGGTAAAAACTCGTTTAAGAGAACACGGCCCCACCTTCATTCAACCAATAAAAATAGCACCCCATCAAATGATGAAGTGCTATCTTTGACATCAATTCACTATTGGGAAATGATCTCTTTTGTTTTGTAATATCCACAAACTTTGCATACGTGGTGAGCCAATTTCAGCTCGCCGCATTGCTCACACTTCACCATGCCCGGTACTGCAAGTTTGAAATGCGTACGACGTTTATCACGGCGAGTCTTGGATGTTCTACGCTGAGGTACTGCCATATTTAACACCTCCTTCAAAAATTCAATCGGTACAACGCTTATTCCTTAAATAGATCCTTTAGCGCCGCAAAACGGACATCGATCTTTTCCGTCGAGCAGCTGCATTTGTGCTCATTTAAGTTCTGTCCGCAAGTCTGACAGAGACCCTTACAATCATTGCTGCAAAGCGGTGCAAAAGGCATGAACAGCTGTAGCGCTTCTTCCACATAAGGCTTCAGGTCCAGTCTGTCCGCATCTACTTCAATGAAATCACTCTCTTCCTCTTCCATGTCTTCATCGCGTTCTTCGTTTGACTCCGCCCGCTTGAATACTTCCGAGAATCGAATGACCGTATGTTCCTTCACCGGTTCGAGGCAACGCGAGCAGGCTAGCTCAAGGTCGATGGCAAGCTTGCCGTCGGCTTCGATGAAACCTTCGTGCCCGGTAACCTGAAGCGATACATGTAGAGGTCCCGTACGATAAACATCCTGGCGTCCCTTAAAAAGGTCACTGACATCGAGCTGTTCGTCGATTGTCGATTTCAACCCTTTGGACATTGTTTCTTGAATATGAAACTGCATCAGATCACCCCAAACAAACAAAGATTATTATATCTATCAGACTACCGTTTTGTCAACATTTTCACACTGTTTTTCATTATTGCATCATGCAGGCCGTGATTGGGCTTCTCCGCTGTGCTATAGTTAAACCACCAACATTTAACAGAGAGAGGATTCAGCTAATGCGTACAGTCGGACTTATTGTCGAATACAATCCGTTCCATAACGGACATTTGTATCATTTGCAACAATCACGCAAAATAACGCAAGCAGATGCTGTCGTTGCCGTTATGAGCGGCCATTTCCTGCAGCGAGGCGAGCCTGCCTTGCTCGACAAATGGTCTCGGACGCAAATGGCGCTGGAGGGCGGCTGCGATCTTGTCATAGAGCTGCCAGTCGCATACGCGACCCAAGCGGCTGAGTGGTTCGCTTACGGAGCGGTATCACTGCTTGAAGCGACCGGCGTCGTAGACAGCTTCTGCTTCGGCACAGAGAACGGAGAGCTGGATCCGCTCCTGCTGGCTTCCGACATCATTGCTGAGGAGCCTCCCGCTTTCAAAGCGCTTTTGAAGCAGCAGCTCCAAACCGGAATAAGCTACCCGAGCGCATACAGCAGCGCAATCACAAGCTACCTGGCTGAGCTTGGCCATGCATCAGCTTCAGCCTTCCCTTTCGCGCTTCCAAACCATACGCTAGGACTCCATTATCTGCTTGCACGGAACCGATTGCAAGCAAAGATGGAGCCGTTCACCATTGCCCGCGAGAAGGCACAATACAATCAAGCCACGGCAACAGACAGCCAAATCGCAAGCGCAACCGCCATCCGCAAGCTTCTTCTCGAGCAACAATCATTGGAGGATGTGCGCGCTTATGTTCCTGAAACGACATTGAACATTCTTCAGCAGGAATGGTCAGTTGGCCGCTGCCCGATCAGCTGGGAGCCCTTCACGAATGCTTTGCTCCAAGCCATTATAACCCGCACTCCTCAAGATCTCGCGGAGCTCCACGAAATAACCGAGGGCTTAGAGTACCGAATCCGCGGCGTGTTGCCTACTCTTCCTTCAAGAAGCTTCGACGACCTACTGGGTGCTTTGAAAACCAAGCGCTACACACGAACGAAGCTGCAGCGATCACTCCTTGCGATCCTGCTCGGACATCGCAAGCAGGATTTCACTGCGGACAAGCTCGCTTCTGGTGTTGAATATATAAGAGTGCTCGGTTTCTCCGAAAAAGGCAAGCTTTTATTGCGCCGGATGCGGAATTCAGCTAGGCTTCCTGTATTGCACAGTGCTGCAAGGGCGCCCCAGCCTTACCGTTACTTGGAGCTGGACACCCAAGCAAGCGGAGTATATATGCTTGGCGTGCCTGGCCATGCCTCTGCAGCCTCCATGTTCCGTGATTTCACCGAAAGGCCTGTTACTGCCGGTGCGAATTACACTTAAAAAGTTAACAATACTTTAATTAGTAACGACTCTACTAAGAGTCAGCATTACTGTGAATATTCGCATCTCGACTAAGAGTCAGCATGTTTTCGATTATTCGGCTGTCTTTTGCAATAGCATGACCTGCTGGACAGCTTCCTGAAGCGAGCTCACGCTGGCAATTTTCATTGCGGTGCCCAGCTCCTTGGCTTTGGCTTCGGCCTCCTTGAAATTGCCGGCCGGTACGAGAAACAGCTTGACGCCTTTCTCGCTGGCGATAACAATCTTCTGTTTAATGCCGCCTATCGCTCCAACCTTGCCGTCAACCGTGATGGTTCCCGTTGCTGCGATCCGGCTGCCACCGGAAAGGTCGCCTTCCGTCAATAACTCCAAAGCTTGCAGTGCAAAAACCAAGCCCGCTGACGGACCACCGATCTCGCCAGCCGCAATCTTAATTTTGTTGTCCGGATCATCCGGTTCAAGGCTGCGAAGCTCCGTCAGGCTTTTTATCCCGAGTACGTCAAGCAGCTGCTCATTCGTCATTTCCTCACTAAAGCTTTCCCCTGGGAAGCTAATTTGCGTGTGCTGACCCTCTCGATCCACGTCGAATGAAACAGCGCCAGTTTTATTTAGTGATTGAATCGAAGCCAGCAATTGTTCTACCGTTTCTGCCGGTTCACGCCCATGAAAGCCAAGCAGCAAATCCCCCGTCTTGAAGCCGCTACGAGCGGAGTCGCCTCCGATTAGGATATCCGCGACAAGCAGACCATCTGCTTTGGTCGAATATGGCAAAGACGCATAGTGATACGCTGCTTCTATCGCATTGTTTTGCGAACCTTGCATGATGACCTGCTGCCTCACCGCAAACTGCTCCTGCGTGTATCCTCGAAAAACATCACGTCTTAGATGAACATCCTTGTTCGCATCCCACATCGACGAAATCGTTCTTAGAAAATTTGGCTCAGTCAGTTTCACGGCAGTGAGCAGGAAATCTCCATTTCCCGGCTTATCTCCAGCTTCAATCGAGATCATAGGCTTAACTGAAACCGCGATTCCCGGCTCATAAACGACATAAGGCGTTGGCGCATAAAGCATGACCCACATAAGCACTGCAGTGGCTGCCGCGATCATGGTTATTCTGCGCCAATCCGACCGTTTCTTTTGCATCCGCTGCTCTCCGATCCTGTTGCTTTCTCTATGCTCGCTTGCTTTCTTCTTTCTTAAACCTTCGGACTAAACGTTGCTGCTGGTCTATAGCCGGACAAACATGCGTACTAATGAACGTATAGGATTGTCCTATCCAAACGTACATTTTCCCATTTAGATAAAGGAGTTGTGTCGCATTGGCTAAAACGGTTATGCTAGCCTTTCTGTCCATTCTGCTTGTCAGTGCCATTATCCTGCAGCCGGATGCTTCCTTTCAGTCCTCCCTGCAAGGACTCACCGTATGGTGGAACATCGTATTCCCAGGCTTGCTGCCATTTCTCATTTTGTTCGAGCTTATCTCTGCATTCGGCCTCGCACATGCTATAAGCTCGCTGCTGCAGCCCGTAATGAACCGACTGTTCAAGCTTCCAGGAGAAGCAGCTCACGCAATCGTCCTAGGCTGGATGGGAGGTTATCCCGCTGGTGCCGAAGCAGCATCCTCTCTGCGCAAAAGAAACCTCGTCACAAAACAACAGGGCCAGCGGCTGCTCGCCCTAGCCCATATGCCGAATCCTTTGTTTATGCTGGTAGTCATCGGAGCAGGTTTCCTTCACAAACCGATCGTAGGCATCATGATCGCTTCAGTCGTCTGGTTCTCCGCACTTTGCGTTATGCTCGGCGCAACGATCTTCCAGCGTAAAGAGCCTGTTCTTAGCGATCACTCTGTGGCAAGAGACGGGAGCATGCTTCAACGCGCAGCTGACGCCTTCCGGTTTGGCAGGGATCAAGATGGGCGGAGCTTCGGCAAAGCGCTTGGCGATGCCGTATCGGCCAGCGTTCAAAAGCTGATGATGATTGGCGGCTTTATGATCTTCGCCGCCGTTCTAGCCAAGCTAACAGAGCCACTGCTCTCCCCGCTGTTCGCTGAAACAGGTCTTAGCTTCATCAGCCAAGCCTTCTTCGAAGGGCATTTGGGTGCTTATTCAGCCGCTATCTGGCAATCTCCCGGGACAGGCACTATCGGCAACGCTGCCGCAATCGCCGCTGTACTCGCATGGAGCGGGCTCAGCGGCATTCTGCAGGCAGGTTATTCAATCACAGGGAGCGACCTCAAGCTGCTGCCGTTCATTGCATGGCGTGCCGCGCACGCCTTGCTTGCCGCACTATTCATGCTGCTTTTGTGGAAGCCGATTACTTCGCTGCTCGGCTTTTGGCTGGCGCCGAATGACCTGCCTGCTTTTACTCCCGCAGGGACGCTTACGCCCGACCAAGCGGTTGCCGTCGCATTAAAAACAAGTGATCTGCCGCAATTATGGCCGCTATCACTCTCGGCTTGCCTGCTTCTTGCCCTGTTTAGTCTATTTATTTCTATGATTTTGCTTCCCTATCGAAAAACAAATCGGTCAGCGTAGCACGAATAATAGAATCATTCTATATTTACGCTAAAGCTAGCTTTGGGGTTGATATTTGATGCGCAGCTGCTGTTCCACGACCGGCGGAACAAGCTCATGCACGGCACCTTGGAATTGTGCAATTTCTTTTACTATACTGGAGCTTAAGTAAGAATATTTCGGATTGGTCATCATAAACATCGTATCAATCTCAGCGTCCAACAAATGGTTCGTTGATGCAAGCTGCAGCTCGTATTCGAAATCGGTTACCGAACGTATCCCTCGAATGATGACATTCGCTTGACGCGATTTCATGAACCGAACAAGCAAATCACGAAAGCTGTCAATCTCCACATTGGGAATATCGCTCGTTACCTCAGTCAGAAGCGCCTTTCGCTCCTCTACGCTAAACAGCGGGTTTTTGCTTGAATTATTTAAGACGGCAACGATAAGCCGGTCAAATTGCTTCGCTGATCTGCGAATAATATCCAAATGTCCGTATGTGACAGGATCGAAGGTACCAGGATATACGGCTACTCGCTCTATTTTATTCATGAACATCGGCCTCACTTCCGTCTTGGCTATCTAAGCTGTTGTATTGATAGATGGAAACCGCGGTATCCCCATACTTCGCGTGCTTGAATTGCTCGAATTGCTCCAACTGCTCCGGGTACTGGTGAGATGCATCATGCTCCACGACAATAATAGCCTCCGGCTCGAGGATATCATTTGCTGCAAGATCCGACATCAAACTGTCCATCGTTACCATTTTGTATGGCGGGTCAAGAAAAACAAGCCGGAACCTCTGCCCCCGCTTCGCTAGCGCTTTCAATGCGCGCTCCGCATCATTCCTATAAATTTCAGCAGCGCTTCCCATCTTCGCCGTTTCGACATTCTGACGAATAATATCAACGCTTATTTTCTCTCGGTCGACAAACACCGTATGTGCTACGCCTCTGCTCCAAGCCTCAATACCTAAGCCGCCCGTTCCCGCGAACAGATCCAGCGCCATTCCTCCATCGAAATAAGGCCCAATCATGCTAAAAATAGCTTCCTTTACCTTATCAGTTGTCGGTCTCGTATTCTTGCCAGGCACAGCCTTAAGCGTGCGGCCTTTGGCCTCGCCCGCAATGACTCTCACTGCAATTGCCCCCTTCTATCTCATTCCCGCCTATCGTACCATAGAATCCCTTTCATAATAAAGCGCATGTAGTTGTAAAAAAATGATTCCGCTCCTCCTTAAAACGTTTACAATTTTTTTGGCGTCCGCGTGTATATTTACCTAATAAAGGGACAAAATAACCTTATCGGCGTCGCAAGATGTCGTAGACAACCGCGGAGAAGACTTACGTTTCCCCATAAGCTCTTCGTCCGGTTTCTCCTCTCCCATGAAAGGAGCCCTAGCAATAGGGCTCCGATTTTTTTGTTTTAAAACCCTTATATATCAAGGTTTTTTAAAGTTTCATTGAATGCAATTTATATACTTGTCAACCAATTGTCCACCAAATCTATTGATCGAAAATCCACTTCGACCTCTAGAAAGGGAATAATTATAGTTTTCGAAACTATTCCGGGACGTTATTAAGTCAAACTAGATCATTTTAATTATTTAAATACACCCGCAAAACCCTTACTGCATAAGTGAACTGACCCCCAAAGCGTGAGACAGAATAAAACACCTTTAAGTTGAAGATACGACTATTGTAAAATAATCGTACAACTTGGAGGTGTTTTTGCTTGGGAACAAGAGTGAGTTACCCCGTAAAGGTGAAAATGAAGGCAATTGAAATGAGGTTAGCAAGCGTGCCTGTAAAGGTCGCGATGGAACAGTTGCTCATTCGTAATAAAAACGCAGGTATAGATATGGATGAAATGGTATCGCAACGGTGAAGTGCATCGCTTGGAACAACCTGTAGGGAAACCGTACAGTTTAAACAATGGACCTGARTATRCMACGGARTTAGCYAAATTAGAGASCRAGAAYCGKTTCWTAAARCAACAGATYGASCTTTTAAAAAAGTACACCGAACAGAAAGGAWGTGGWTCGAGAAGTCGTTGTAGCCTGCATTTTAATTGGGTGTTTTATCTCTGTCCCAAAAACAGGGGTCAGTTCCTAAGTTTGAGAGGTTTTTATTGTTAAGACAACCGAGTTATTTTCTCAATTTCAATAATGCCTTCTAATCGCAATGCAAAAAAGTTTTTGTAAATATATCTAGCTGTATTCGTCGAATGCGCAAATGTCATATTCAAAATTATATCTTTATCATTGTTCAAGATATGTGAAAAAGACAGCAATTCAGGACTTTCTGTTTTCCGTGGTTTAAAAATTTCAAAAAGGCTCTCGTCTTCAAAATCATATTCTCTCACTAACTTACCTTCTATTTTATAGTCAACATATTCAACGCTTTCCTCCCTATTATTCTTATGATTACTATTCTCAAAATGACGTGTAACTATTGTTTCTATTTTATCCATACGCTCCAACATATACTTCTGTACGTCATCTATCCCCGTGATGTTTTTTATAATATTACCTTCAATAGTTCGATAGATCGGATTATCAGGCTTATCGTCATTAAGAGCAGCAGGTATCATTTTACCAATCTCATTCTTTAGTTGCACTACTCCTAGCATGTCATTGGTATAAAATATGGTTCGCTCATCAATTATATCGAACGGTAATCTAGTATCGTTCTCACAAATTACAATAACTGGCTTTCTAGCAGCATGCCTTATTGCTAATTCATACATAACATTTGCATTCAGTCCTGTAAGATTTGCTATTGCTAGATCTGCTTCAAGTACTTTAGTAATAATTTGTTTATTTATCGAACCAATATCAGACATTCGATGGCTTACAAGGATATTGTCTGATGTAAATCCATGCTCAGTAAGTAGCGGGATAAGTACAGCATCAATAAGACCATCTGTTGCTCTCCTTATACTTGTATCAGCATTACCAATAGGCGTAATAATAAAAACGTTTTGCGATTTCAAACCTTGCTCTCCCCTTTAAGTAGACATAGTTATTCTATTATCTTCCACTCTTTAAGATCGTTTTACAAGGTTTATTTTCCAAATCTCCCATCTTCTCTGGCAGTCCTGGAATCGTGGCATGGCTTACATAGCACCTGCCAGTTAACTCGCTCCCAGAACAACACCTTGTCGCCCTTATGTGGTGTAATGTGATCGACTACAGTCGCCTCGATGACAAGCCCCCCTAGCGTAGCAGTACACGTCAGCGGATGCTTGCGGAGGAATTCAATCCTCGCCTTACGCCACTGGCTACCATACCCGCGCTGGTAAGCTGTGCCTCTTTCTTTGTCATAGCTTTGCTGAATTGCCTTGGCATGGTCTTCACAATAATGATCTCGCGTTAACTTGTTACAACCTACTTTGCTGCAGGATTTCTTAGCTGTTACAGACACCTGTTCACCTCTCAAATTCTTTACTCAACTACAGCAATTGGGAACGTTTGAGTTACTCATAATGGTTAATGTGAGTAATTCGAAGCGCCAGCATAACGACACTTCACCAACTGCTTTCCGACAACATTTCGTCATTTAACCGTCATAATTTTCAACGATTCCGCAACCGATTCGATTCCTCTGCATAATTTTCGTTCCACCGTATGATCATCCATTCCCTATGCAAAATGATTAATAGTTACGATATGCTTATTACCGGCAATATACCGATATTCAATAATATTCCAAATCTCGACATCAATTATTAGATTAATAGCACTATGAAGAATGAGCATACGATTTTCAATTATCGTATACAATTCATGTTGTTGCGAAACGCGCGTTTCTAAGCCGCTCCGCTCAAACTCCGCAATCATAGCTTTATATTTCATTAATAGACTCAAGTGTTTTTTTGCTTCACTAGTATTAGCTACCGTTGCCCTTTGAAATAATTCCACCTGATGATCAAAATCATTAGTCATTGCCAACAGTCCCCTCATCCTCTCTATTTGTTATAATAGAAGATGAGATTTGTGCTAATCCTTCGGAGTCCGTTCCCCAACAGCTATCGAGGGATTTTTTTCATTTTGTAGCAGCTTGCTTTGACACCCAATTGAATCCAAGTCCTCCTCTAGTCAACGGACTCTCAATGAGAGATGAATTCCTCTTTTTTTACATACTCTTCTGGAACAACTAATAACAATCCATACACTGTATCTACGACTGCAGCTTACGCAATAGGTGATCTTGGACAAACATATGAATCCTCCTCATATATTTGCTTATTCATAAATGTTCAATAGTGAAATGTTATAATTTCAAATAATCTAATTTGTAGGTGATACTATTGCATTTGTCTAGTGAAAATAATCCATGGATTAACTTGATTCATTTATTTATCACGTTGTTTGATCACACACTATCTAAATATCTTTTTTATGCTTTAGCTTGCATTGTCTTTGCTTTAATCTTCTTAAAAAAACGATCTTTTGGTGAAGAGTCGCCAAATATGAAAGACGCAGAAAATGCTACTCAGAAATTAGTTAGACTTATCGAAAAGCTATTAATTATTAGTGCAATAGGATTTGTATTCATTCAACTGATAAGAATATATTTAATAAAATAATTCAACTTGATTACACTGAACATCATAATTCATTCAGATACTTAAGCAATCAGTTCAACCCCATTATATTAGTCATCGTTCCGTCGTTCTTATTACTTATTTTGTTTTGAATTTAAAGGACATCAGCTGGTGTGAGTTGCGCTTTCGACAGACACAAATTGTATCGCAATCAGCTTTACCATCTGGCTTAATATAAAAATTAAATAACGTTTGCGCATTCCATTTCCTCTTAACGGTTAGTTTATTCATGTTGATACTTAACTTATTCAAGACCATCACCGCCCCGGGTAATCGCACATATATTGAAACAAATGATTCGGGAGGGTACGGCTTATGCAGAACAATAATGACCTACGAGATATTGAAATTGCCAGGCTAGCCTTTATCGGTACATCAATTGCCACGATAGGTGACGGTATAGCCGCGTTAGCAGCCGGGCTTGCTTTAGAAGCTTTAGAAAAAGATTACCTTATTCAAAACAATGGTCGTCATACATCTGATATGGAATCAACCAAACTTCAACTTGATTATTTTATTAACGAACTAGTTCAGATTAGAAACACCGTTAGATAATTAATTTGAGATGTTTTTCTTTACGTTGGATATTCATCGAATTCATTGAGATAACTAAGCTAACCGTCTATAAGTAATGACTTAATCCATACATTCAAACCTTTCAACAACCTTCTCCGCCTTTAATACTGAACCTAGCCTTACTTTTAAAGACTTTTCGCCCCACTGATATCCAGCCGATGATCGCTTAAGGTGTTAATCAGAAGTAATGCTACTTCCTTTGACTGTCGCTTAAAATATGATGCAATCTGATGCACCGTATACCCTTCCTCCCACAGCCGCAAAAACTCATCTATCTCTGACTAATCCCAAACATGGTTGAGCTCTTCACAAACAATAACTCTATTCTTTCTAACTGATTCAGCACGCAACGTGGTATTCGCTCCTTTCTCATTTTTTGAATAAAGATTTGATACTCCTCTTTCGTAGGTGGAGGAGCACCATTGCTCTTATTAACCAGATCGCATAAATCTCGCATAGCATCTTCGGTCATTTTAGTCTTTGGCTGATTTTCAGATACAATATCGAGTTTCGGTTTCCCTGATCGGATTTGCGTTCTTACTGGCTTCTTAACGGTGTTCCAAGGCTCATCCACACCGTCAGCTTTGTAGCATTCAAGAATACCTTTTACATATGTTAGGCTCCTCTTACCAGCTACGATTAGATAATATCGCAGTTTTTTTAATGTGAGTATCGATTATTTAACAGGCCGGACTGATGAACAATGACCTTCAGTACGAAATAAACATGCCCCAGCGAATGATGTTTACATAGCTGATCTAGGCGGTCCTCCTTAAGAAATTGATGAAGAGGAAGCCGAGCATCTGAAAGAGCAATTAGCAATGTTCCGATCCTTTAAGGAAAAACGTAAGAAGGAACGAGAGCAAGAAAAAAATAAAAAATAATAGCCTTTTCTCGGGCTATATTTTTCACCCATAAATACGAACGCATTTTCTCATGCAGAGGGATTCACTGTGCATTTTTTCAATCTTGATCTATACAAACCATCAGAAATGGAGCTTTGGATTAATAAAAAATATCAAGATTAAGGAATTCATAGCGCTGCTGATTTGAATATCGATGACATCGGTGCCCTATTTAATACGCACATCACCTACTCAGAAGGAGAATCAAAGGTCATTTATGATAACGATAATGACTGTATGATTTTTATAAACATACATCTGGAGACATTCGAGCAGCGTCTTGCCTTTTTCCATGAACTTTGTCATCCTGCCATGCACGTAGGTGATCAGAGAAGCCTCCCTCCTGCTTTTGTAAGCTTACAGGAGTCTCAAGCCGCTTTATTCCGGATGTACGCTGCTATGCCGGCTTACATGCTTGAGGAATTCAAGTCGATACAACACAGCTCCTACTATCTCAAAATACTATCTGAAGCGTTCAAGCTGCCCTATTCATTTGTGAAACAACGTATTGAACAAATCCTTGGCCGGATTAATAGAGAACGTCAAGACTATAATTTACACGCTCGATTTACTCCTGCCAAGGTTAAATATGCATATACAGATACAACGAACAAAATCCTTGAACAATTAAATAAACAAATAGCAAACAAACGAGTAGAGATAACATCACAATGAAAATTTTTGTACTATATGATCTCGACATCGAAACGCACGTCTTTTTCCAATTTGGATGACGATCAATTTCTTTACTTTTGATTGGACTAAAACAATTTACATTAGAATCGAAACCCCATTCGAGCGCTTTACCTTTGATGAGATCGAATCCGATGTATTAACTTTGTCTGTTCCGGACCATGTCTATGTTCGACCTCCACATGATCCTACTCTGTTCGGCATTCATCTTCCTCCACTTATGAACTACATAATAAGACTTTAGATGGCTCCGGTCAGCAAATTGAAATAAGTGACATTCAACGGCTAATGCTCCGAGTCACTGATATTGAAGATGCATTAGAAGCCGAAATTCGTTCGAAAGTTCAATGGAAGTGAATTAATAACGGAGGTAATATCAATGGCGAGTATAAAGAAACGCGGACAAAACTTGGTTACTTGTTGTTGAACTTGGATATGATGCCAAAGGAAAAAGAATCCAGCGTACTAAAAGAGTCAAAATAATTGATCACGCACTCATTCGTGTTACCAAGCGACTACAAGAGCATTTGAACACCGAATTAACAAAATTTAAAATTATGGTCGAGACCGGTATATACCTGAATCCTGGGAAAATGACTTTTAGTGACTTTCTTAAAGATTGGGAACGCTACTTTGTCCAAATTGAACTAGAAGATAAAGCAATGGATTTTATAGAAGATCGGTAAGCACCTCTTATGATCTTCATTATTCAACCGGTCTTCTTCCCCTTAACTGTGGTTCAATTTGGAATAAACAAAGTAGTTTTGAAACATAATAAAATGTCTTGCTAAACAAAACCAAAAGGGGTGCTGTATATGCGCGAAGGTTTGATTCCTGCCGTTCTTGGAACTGTGGTTTCTGCTTCTGGTGCAACACTGCTTAAAAGCAAGTACAAACTTGTTGGTACAGGTGTTCTCGGTTTTGGGCTTGCCCACCTTATTCTTGGGGCAATCGATTTGGTTGAACATCGGTAGGTTTAGTGAGATAAACGGGGAGGTTTTCATGCCTCCCTCCTCATGTATTTCAATATTCTGCGAATGTTCATTAAGCAGACTTGATTTGATTGCTGCACTCATTGCAGAAAACTTCAATTTTCACGTTGAAGTTGATAGAGATAGTCACATCTCCGCTATCTAAATGCTCGGTTTCCTCGACTACGTTTGAAGCTCCACATTCACATTGAATTTTAGACAATCCAATTCCTCCTCATGTTCTTACATATTCAAACTACAAACGCCCAGATCATGTTATAATCTCAAAAGGGGTGATATCAATGGGTTTTTTAATCGTTGTCATTATTTTCTTGGTACTATTTGGTTTTTTCAAAAAGAAGAAGAAGTAATTCAGTATTCAGTGAATGTTCGTTACCACAGAGTCATTTAACGCCCGGCAACCGAATCAGCTGCAATCGGATTGAACCAAATAACTTCTGTTCGTGTGTATAAAATGAAAAATGGAGTTTAGGCAAGCATGTGTGAGTATATGTCAAGTTTTTGGGGTTAATCCGTTTGCGGGTTTGTATTCGTTTCAATTTCCGAGAATGCTTTTGAATAAGATAGCTTTTGAATTTTTTACACATTTTTCACACAAAGATACAATACATCAGATTACATTTTTGAAATCCTCATTCAAATAAAATCCCCTCACAATTTAATGAGGGAACTATATGATTTACTTCAATTTTAAAAATCCGGTGATTGAACTTTCATTATATCGAGAAAGTGGACTTTCGTTATCTCTCCTCTATGCTCCACGTGCACTGATTTTGTTCGAGAATCCATGTTCGTTATTCTACCGGTAACGGGTTGATCCCAATTCCAAACAATGAGTTTTACTAACAATTCCTCCTGTTGAGCTTCCACCAAACGCTCACCCAGCTCCTCCATCTCAAACTCATCTCTCGTTGGCCTCTTCGGCCCCTTTGCTTTTGCCATGTCTGTAACCTCCAACTCTTTGTTAGATTTGATTATTGCCACTACATGTTTCGACAACGTCATACGGCTGCTTGATTACATTTTATTACTCTATGGATCAAGCCGGTTTACCCTCTTCATAAATTCCACCCATGCCACGCAACCGGGTTATCCTCCGAGCGGTTATACAAAACTTTAAAGGGTTGGCCTTTGATCCCAAAATAAAAAGTCTTATTTGACTAGCTCGTTTTTTCATTGTCTGGCCTATATTCTTTTCGATCACACTTCATGTGCGAATGTATGTTCTTATTTTAATACAAACATACGGTCAGATACAAGACAAAAATAAAACCCCAGCATTATTCACTGGAGTTAACTTTTGCGTATTCAATTTATTCAGATAGGCCTTTAATTTCCAAAACGCTCTTATTACTATCCAAATTTCTATACTCCACCTCTTGCTTCGGTTCTCCATCATACTATCAATTGTTCACAACACTATTATAAGGTGGGAATACTGACAACGACCTTTCCTATCACGCGACCTTCTCCGAAATACTCAAGTGCCTGGGCCGCGTCGCTTAAAGAATACCGCCGATCGATGACGGGCATCACATGACCTGATTCAACTAAAGACTTCCAGACCAACTGGTCATTATGGTTCGGCTTATGTAGCAGCACCCCCACTTTCTTCTTTTCAAGCCAAGCGATCAGCGGTGCCGCCATTAGTACCTGGAAGATGCGATGAAGAGGACCGCCAACTATGACATACTTGCCTCCTGATTTTAGTGCGCGCTTGATTGCAAAAATAGAACGGTTTCCGACAACATCGAGGATCAGATCGTATCGCCCACTACTTGCAGTGAAGTCTTCATTAGTATAATCAAGGACATGATCCGCCCCCATGGAACGCAGTGTTTCCAACTTCTCGCCTCTATCCACACCAGTCACTTCTGCCCCAAGCAACTTGGCATATTGAATTCCAAATGTACCTACACCGCCGCCCGCCCCATTAATCAGAACCTTATAGCCCTTCAGTTGTTTTCCTTTAACACGTAATCCTTGTAGGGCAAGAACGGCCGCTTGTGGAATGGCTGCCGCTTGCTCGAAGCTTATACCTTCAGGTTACTGCGTCAGTGCTTCTTCGTTAGCACATACATATTCCGCGAACCCTCCCCATCCGCAACCAGAAATGTCTCCGAAAACTTCATCCCCCAGTCGAAAACGTTTGACGGAGGCACCCACAGCGACTACCCGTCCCGCAATGTCCGCTCCTAAGGTACGGTAACGAGGCTTTCGCAGCGCGCCAAGACGGGTAATATATGGTTTTCCGCGCAGGAGATCCCAGTCCCAGGAATTTACTGATGCTGCTTGGACTGCGATTAACACTTCATGGTCCATAGGTTTGGGAATGTCCACATCTTCAATGCGAAGAACATCAGGCTTTCCGTATCTCTCATAGACCAGTGCCCTCATTGTACCTGCTCTTAGGTTCGCTTGATGGTCTTTATTTATTGTCTCGTTCTTCATTGACGATCCCCATCCTGTCTTAAATTAGGATTAAACGTTGATTGGATATTATATACGACCACCCAAAAAATGTAATGTTACCGTTCAATACGCCAAGCAAAGATTCTTGGTTTCGCCTAACTATTCTACCCGTTCGCCTAACGGGATTTAACCGTAAAAATATGATGACAACCTGATATTATAGATAATCCTATTGGACAGTGAAATAGAAATCCGCCTCTACGATTCATGAAACGAAGGGGGATTTTATTAAATAGGTAGCCTTTTACTAAAAGACCTTTAACTGTAAAACACTTGCAGTACATTATTTCCGTGTTCATGGACATATTAAACAAGTCTAAATTGAACCAAAAAAGGAGCATACTCAATTGGGAATTTTAAGCGGAAATCCAAAAGATGAACCCCTGCACTATGGAGAAATCTTCAGCGTATGGCAAGCATCCATAGTGGCAAAAGGTTCTGTGTCGTGCTATCAAGCATATTTAAACCACTCCGGTGACAAAGATCTAAAAAAAGTAATTGATTCACTTATTGATCAAGCTAAACTTGAAATTAAAGAATTAGATACAATACTTATTGATAACGGGATTTCTACCACACCTGTAATGCCTGAAAGGTCCCCTGTTAAGCTTGAAGACATCCCTGTTGGTGCACGATTTACTGATCCTGAAATTGCGGCTAAGATTGCTGCTGATACTTCATTGGGATTAGTTGCTTGTAGTCAAGTTATAGGACAATCGATTAGAGAAGATATTGGTGCTTTATTTGCTAAATACCATATCACAAAAACAGCAATAGGACTTAAAATACTGGAGATGAACAAAGAAAAAGGTTGGCTTATTCCACCTCCATTGCAAGTAAAAAGACCTGAGACAGTTAACGCTTAAATACACAAAATGCCCTCAACCATCTAAGGTCGAGGGCTTTTTTATTGATTAGGCTGTTCGATGCGATCCGGATAGAACCTTTCGTATACTCTCCCATTTTAAAAGCTTTGTGGGTTACAACCCTCCCAATTCCGTAATATTCAGCTGGTGTTTACATATCCTCATCGATCAGGATTTCAAATTTGCATAACAGCTCTCTAAACCCCTTCGGGGCCGATATGAATCGCTCAGCGAGCCATGCCACTCACCTATTTTCTTCGAAATATCAAATAAACCCATTCAATCTAGTAATTTATGAATATACTAGATTAACTTGAAGAAGAGGAGATGATTGATATGGGACTCTATTATGCAAAAAAGCAAAATGTCAAAGTTGTATTTGTAAAACCTGGTCAAAAAGTTCTTATTATCGGTAAAAAGCATTGGACAAAGAAACCTCACTGCTAAGCTTATTGAGCGCTTGTTAATTCAAGCGCTCTTACATATTCTAATACTCACTAATCTTTCTCATAGTTAAATGAATAGTCTGCTTAGAGAAATCTATAGCGTATTGCAGCTTGTTGAGTTTTTCCTATAGCCAATTGATTGCATCAGTCTCATCGCGGCTTCAATCCCTCCCGGCTATAAAGCACCTTAAACAAATTCGCCTTCCGGTCCCAGAAGACAAAGCCCTCTTTGACCAGCTCATTTATGGCGGTTTTCACCTGTTGTTCCGTCCGCTGCGCCCGCTGGCTGATGTAGCCGACATCTATGAAGGAAGGATCGTCCCGATAAACATTCCAAAGCACGGTTAAAACTTTACGTGTCACATCGTCAAGCATGCTGCTTTACCAACTCCACATCAATAATATTATCTGTGTTAAATACGTGCGGTCCGTTTGCGGATGTGCAGAACGCCCTCACCTTGCCATTTCGGACCGACAGCACCTGAATGATGCGTATGGATATGTTGCGATTACGGTCGTTATAAATAATTTGTACGGTCTGGCTGATACATTGTTCGATCATGGCGATCACTCCAATGCGAATGTTTGTTCTTATTATATACCAAACATACGTTCCTGATTCAAGCGTTTTATTTATTTTTTTATCGATTTCTTCCATATGCTCGGATAAGCTCCCTAATTGGTTCAAATAAGAGAGAAATGAACCAATAAGGTGTACAATAGGAAGGAGACTAGTTTTCTGCTGTTAAAATTGATGATGAGGTGTTCCAGTGATTCCAGAAGGCGTTGAATGTTCGATATTTTTTGAAACGATTAAACCAAATCCAAAAAGCAATTCTTCATTACTGATTAAAGGCACGGTTAGCTCCGGATTCAAGATTATCATGAGCTTGGAGTTTACTGGCGCAGAACTCATTGATAACAGCAATGCTGCGATACCCGATGAGATCATAGATCTTTTGAAAGAGGATTTAATTGACATTTTCGGATTCGGGCCATTTGATAAAAAAGCTTTGAAACAAGAAATGAAAGATCTGAACATGCTTTACTATGTACGGTACAACGGCAAAGCTTATCGTACGGATGAATGGAAAGACATGACACCTGAAGATTTCGAACGCGCACAGTAATAAAGGCGTTGGATTGATGAAAGTACGCCCGCTTCAACATTTAGGATCGTCAAGCAACCACTTCAAAAGCTCCTTTAGGCTCATGACACGGATTATCCGCCGCAGTAACAAACACCCAATCATTGGCGTCGATTCGTGCATAACTTACAGAGTACTCAACACGAAGGAGGTGCAATGAACATGTCCGGTTATGTTGGCGGTGCTTTCAATAACACTGGTACTATCCTGGTCCTTTTCATTCTGCTTGTCATTATCGCTTGTAGTTGTGGTGTTTTCGGAGGATACGGCAAGGGCTACTAATAGTCCCTGCACGATTAAGCTTAACTCACTTAAACGACATGCTCCCCTTTCATCATGCATAGAAAAGATCCTGTCACAGGGATCTTTTTTTGTTTTTCAAGCCATAATTCCGTTTTCTATTGTATTCGAAGCCCAGAGTGCTGGTGTATGATGGAAACAAACAACTAGAAATGGAGATACATCATGAAAACCATCTTCGCCGCACTGCTTCTTTTATCGTTTATCCTCTCCGGCTGCGGAAATCTCACAACGGCCACTGCCCCTGATACGTCAGTCTCCAGTGGCGACTATGACGAAACCATCCAACTGCAGACCGACCGCTACCCCGAGACGATTGCTCATATTACAGCGGCAATCAAAGGCGGAGCTTCCGCTATTTGCACCATTGACAGAGACGGCGCCGAGGCTAACCGCGACGCTTCGCTGCAAGGCATTCCGACGAAGAAAGGCTTTGACAGGGATGAATGGCCAATGGCCATGTGCAAGGAAGGTGGCGCCGGCGCGGATATCGCCTATGTTTCACCGAAAGACAACCGCGGCGCAGGCTCATGGATTGGAAACCAATTAGCCGATTTAAAGGATGGAACTCGCGTCCTATTCCTAATTAGCGAATCAGCGGTGCAAGACCCGCAGCAACCTGCCGAGGAGGAAACCGTCTTTTATGCCAATTGCGCTGCAGTCAAAGCGGCAGGCGCAGCACCTCTGCATGAAGGAGAGCCTGGCTACAATTATAAGCTTGATCGCGATAAGGACGGCATAGCCTGCAGCTCATAGAATAACTAAACTCAAATACCCCTCGTACTCTCTCCTAGAGAGAATGAGGGGTATTTGAGTTCAATCTATCCAATCATTCAAGAGCTCGTCTGCACGTTGTCCGGTTTAATCGCAAACAGCGCCAATCCGGTACATAGCAATGCCAATCCGGTAAACAGATAAAACAATAGCTCCTTATTTCCTAACAACAAGGATGCTAATAAGGGACCAGCGGCTACCCCAATAAACCTGGCGCTGCTGTAAAGCGAGGTTATCGTTCCTCTCTGCTTCTTCTTAATCCCTTCCGTTATAAGCGCATCGAGGCTAGGCAATGCCAAGCCAATGCCCGCACCGCTTGCAAACATAAATAGCACAAGATAAAACAAACCTTGCTTGTTGATTAATCCGCAAAGGAGCATCATGATCGCTAATAATGCCGTGCCGACCACAATTAACCATTTCATCTTTTTTTTGTTTTCCCCGACATATTTTCCAGTTAAAAATGAAGCCAGACAAATTGCGCTTAAAGGAATGGCTAGCAGCAGCCCCTTGATAATCCCTTCAATATGGTAGCTTTCCTCGATAACCGACGACAAATTGTACAAAAACCCGAACATGATTAACATTCCGATGCAGCCAATAGCAAATATCGCATACAGCCAGTGGCCATTCTCACCGAATACTGCTTTGATGGATCTCCAGAACGTTTTTAATCCAACCTCTTCGCTCCTCTTTTTACTCGGAACCTTCACCAGGAAAAGGACAGCAACGATCGCGATGATGGAGAGAATCGGTATAATCGCCAGCGGCAAAAACCATACGATGAGGGCAAGCGCTGCTCCTAATACAGGACTGAGCACTTTCCCGAATGTATTGGAGGTTTCAATCATCCCAAGTCCGCTGCTGACCTCTTCCTCTTTGTCAAACATATCGCCTACCAACGGAATGACAATTGGAAATGCGCCCGCTGCCCCAATCCCTTGTATGAACCTGCCTGTCAATATTACGGCATACACATGCGAATCCATTAACCAAGCAGCCAAGCCTGCTATTAAGCCGCCTAACGCCGCGATCGACAATCCGATTATAATAATTATTTTCCTGCCGTACCGATCGGACAAATAACCTGCAATGGGGATAAACACTATCGATATTGCCGCATAAACCGTAATGATCAGGCTCGACTGAACGGCAGAGATATGTAGCTTCTTCTGCATTAAAGGGAGCACCGGTATCAACATGGAGTTAGCGAGCGTCATAATTAACGGAATCGATGCTAAGGCTGCTAAATCCCACTTTTTTTTCACAGCTGCGCTCCCTTCTTATTATCGATTACTTAAGCAATCAGGTACGCAGCACGATTAATGGTTCTTCCGCAGGTCCTTCAATCACGTCGCCGCTAACCGAAAATCTTGAACCATGGCATGGACAATCCCATGTTCGGTCCCCATTATTCCACTCCACTTCGCAGCCCATATGCGTGCACGTTGTATCCACAAGATACAGCTTGCCTTCACTGTCCTTGTAGGCTCCCGCCCGTTTGCCATGCAGCCTCACGACACTGCCTTCATCCAGAGCCAGGTCCTCAGGACGCTTGTTAACCATTTCTAGCTTTCCGGCAATCAGATGCTTCGCTACATCGATATTATCCACAATCAGATTTTTGATGGTACCAGCAGATATAGAACGCGAGGGGGCAAACAAATCTTCGTAGGCATTTTCTTTATTTAAGATCATATCTCGAATAAGCAACGCCGCAGCCGTACCGTTCGTCATCCCCCATTTTCGATAGCCAGTTGCGATGTAAACGTTTGGAGAGGTCGCAGTGATCCGGCCAATAAACGGTATTTGATCTCCCGTTGCCAAATCCTGTGCCGACCATCGATATACGATTTCTTCGAGTTGAAAATATTTTTCGGCGTAACGCTTCAATTCCTCGTAATGATTAATCGTGCATACCCCTTGTCCGGTTTTGTGACTCTGCCCGCCAAGCAAAAGCAGCTTGCCATGCTCCACCGATTCCGCGCATCGCATCGAGCGTTTTGGATCTTCCGCACTTAGATACATGCCTTCCCCCACATGATCCGTTACGCGGAGGCCAAGCACATAGGAACGGTCTGCATGCATTCTGGCGAAATAAAACCCAAGTCCGTCATAAAACGGGAAATGGGTACAAGATACGACATGCTTGCATTTGATTCGGTGATCTTGGCTTGTTATGACTTCCGGCGTAGACCCCGTCTTAACGTCCACTGCTGTCGTGTTCTCGTATACAATGCCGCCCAGCTCCGCAAACTTATCCACAAGGGCAGATAAATATTGCAAAGGATGAAATTGTGCTTGCTCATGCATGATCACTGCTGCTTTAGCCGGTACTTGTAAGGGAATACGCTCTACATACTCGCCAGATATGCCTAACCGTGAATAAGCTGACATTTCCATTTCCAACTTCTTTATGTATGCATCTGATTCCGCGTAGACATACGCTTCCTGTGCAGAGAAACCGCAATTTATGTTCGCATTTTCAATCGTTCGCTTTATAAATTGCAGCGCTTCAGCATTAGCTCTGTAGTATAATTGAGCTTTTTCCAAGCCTTCTTTCCCTATAAGCTCATCATAGATAAGGTCATGCTGCGCCGTTATTTTGGCTGTCGTATGTGCCGTCGTGCCGCCAAGCAGCTTACCCGCTTCGACGAGTACGACTTTGAATCCTTCCTGAACGAGCAAATATGCCGTTGTAATGCCGGAGATGCCACCGCCTACAACCGCAATATCCGCTTCGATATCTTGTTCAAGTGCAGGAAATATGGATCGTTTATTCGTGGAGTCCATCCAAAGGGACTGTGGAAATTTTGGAATTTGGTTTGAAGTCATTATGCTAGTCTCCTTCAATAATAATGTTCTTAATGTGTACGAAAATGACTTTTTCATACTCAGTCCGCCAAGGCAGGTTAAAAGAGTGAATGCAACGAGAATAAGCACTTACCGATTGGACATTTTATAAAGGAATTGATAACGATGGAGGCGGTTTACGTTGGAGAGTACGTTTGAGCATTCCTTTATTCCGATGACAAGCTCTGCAAGCGGTGAAGGACTTGCTTATCGGCCGGATATTTATTGTTTGCCTATCCAAATTGTAAACATTTGTTTCATCGGGGACCCCAATGATCAGCAAGGAAAATGGGCGCTCGTGGATGCAGGCATGCCTAGCTCCGCCAAAAAAATTATAAAAGCAGCGGAGGAGCGGTTTGCAAACCCGCCTCATGCTATTATTTTGACTCATGGCCACTTCGATCATGTTGGCGCCATTATTGAATTGATCGAGCATTGGGGAGTTCCTGTCTATGCGCACAGACTGGAGCTTCCATATCTGACCGGCAAATCTGACTATCCGCCTGCCGACCCATCCGTTCATGGAGGACTTATCGCTGAGCTCTCCTCTTTATTTCCTCATGATGGCATTAATCTTGATGACAAGGTAAAAGCTTTGCCAGAGCATGGCGTCGTCCCAGGTATGCCGGATTGGCAGTATATTCATACGCCTGGGCATACGCCAGGACACATCTCGCTGTATCGAGAAGCAGACGGCACCTTAATTGCGGGAGATGCGTTCGTTACGGTAAAGCAGGAATCGCTTTACAAGGTTTTGACACAGGAGCAGGAAATCAGCGGTCCACCCAAATATTTTACGACCGATTGGGTGCAGGCTGAGAAATCCGTCAAGAGGCTCGCGGCGCTCGATCCTTATTTAGCGGTTACGGGACATGGTGAACCGATGTTTGGCGAGCTTCTGAAAGACAATCTTCAGCTGCTAACCACTAAGTTTCAAGAAATAGCAGTACCTGAGCATGGAAGATATGTACCGGAGAAAACTCATTAATACAATGGGGCTGTCCCATAAGGGCAACCCCGATTCGGCCAATTTCAAAACAAACACAAAAGAACCTTCAACTCCACTAAGTGGAGTTGAAGGTTCTTTGCTAAGCCTATATACGATGCGGATCTGATATTTTCAAAAATTAACTTTTGAGATAATCCTTGTTATACAGATCGATTATGTGCGTTCGCGACCGCGGTTTCTTAATCCCGCAAGTCCAATCAATCCGAGTAACCCTAGCCAGCTCCAATTGAAGTCGTTATCGTTATCTACTGCATTGGTACGATAATTGTTGGCGTTCATGTTAGTACGGTTGTCCATATCGAGTGCGCGGGTCGTTCTATTCACGCCTCTTTCGATATCGGAACGTAAGCCTGTATCCGGCACCGTGTTACCCATTCTGTTATTATTGTTGTAATTCTCCATCGTACCCGATTTTGCATTATCGGCGAAAGCAGGTACTACCAGCACGAATGTTAAACATGCAACTAAACAGAACGATGTCCAAAACTTTTTCATTTGCTCGACCCCTTATTCATTTGATTTTTGGTTCGGGTTTATTGTTTCACAGCAGCAGCCTAACTATGCAAATGCCGTCGAGAAAGCAATACCTGACAAAACATCATTCATTTACGTACGCTTAGAAGTTTTGAACACAAAAACAGCCGGTTTTCACCACGCTAAGGGTATAACTGGCCTTATGGGCCCAGTACCAGCATAGCTGGCACCAGGGGCAAATTTAAATGTTAGTATTTGGTCTTGGAAAGTTCCTCTTTGACGTGAATCGGAGCAATCCTGTCGAATTATGATAAGGGTAATCGCGTCTTAAGGGATCATTCAACATTCAGACAAACATTTTTAATGTTAAGTTAAGGTTCGTTTCTTATACTTAATGACATCAACCCCACTGTTGATATATAGATCTAGGACACCGGCCCGCAGCGATGCGGGTCATTTTTTTGTTTTCTTAGATAGGAACCGCCTAATCGTTTGGAACGTTCAACCCATAAAAACGTTATAGTCGAATATACTTTCAAGAAGTGGCTGTATGCGAAGAAGGCTTTGTGATCCAAAGCCTAAGCTTTAGGAGGCGATTTAATGGAGACATTCGGAAGAGGCTGTTTGTACATTATTCTTGGCGTCATCATCGTGATGTCGTTGGCATTTATTGTTGGAGGCACCATTACGATACCTTGGTACATTCTAATTCCCCTTATTGTTCTCGCCTTTTGGGCAGCTTCACGAAAAGGAAAATAGCTTGTCTTCATACGGACCATAAGAAACCGGCAATCGGACCCTCGATTGCCGGTTTCTTATGGCTTCGTGCGGTGCCTTCCGCATTCCCTTCTATTTCAGCAGAATGACTCGCGCAGCCGGATCCCAAACGGGCGCAAAGCCAAGCGCTGCTGCCACTGCGCGAATAGGAACATACCCCGTCGCTTCGGATAATAAAGATTCCAATGGGTCACCATTCACCGTTACCTGAGTACCGGTCCAATCGATTTCGGCTCCCAGCGCTTCGCCTGCCAATCTGGCAGGCACCCACGTCGAGCCGCCGAGCAGGTAACCGCTTGAAATATATAGGCCATTATAAAGCAAGGCTATCACTTCTGCCTCTTTAAGCTTCTCCGGCTTCGGAACTTGCTTGGTTCCTGCGGCATCATGCTTCTTCAAGCTGTACTGATTGATGATTGCTTTCAGCTTCGACGGATACGATGGATCGGTCGCATAGCCGCAGGCGAAGAGCATGTCGGCTTGCCGTTCAGGAGTCAATGCCTTCCGTACCCGTTCATACCGAGGCGTATTCAGCAGCATATCTAAATCCTTGTAGAAATGATAAACGCTCTTGTAGGCCCGGAATGCGGCTCTCGTCGTTTCATTGCGTCCGTCAACAACCTCCCAAGTCCCCTTCACCACTGCCTCACCGTGCCAATAAACGTTCGTTTGGCCGCTGCCTACCTTAATGCCGCCTAAATTGAACCATTCATGGATGACACCGCCGGTTTCCAGCAAATTTTGCGCCAATCGAACGGATGGGAACATGGGTGAGCCTTCCTGACGGATCCGGATAACTGTCGGAGCAAGCGTCTCAAAAAATGCCTTTCTTGTCAGCTGCGCCATTGCATGGCTCCCTTCTGCCGCTTGCAGCGGCTTTGGATCTTACCTGTCTTTATCTTTGTATGCAGAAGACAGGCAAGCCGCAATGGACAATCTGGCATGAAAATCAGGCTATTAGCATCAAAGTTCTCAGGCTGTCGCTCCATTTTCCACTAAGCATGCGGCTGCCTTGAGGTTGCCTTTTTCTTTGGCTAAACCCAAAGCCGTCGTTCCATCCTCGGCCTGCGCATGGATATCCGCCCCATGCTCAAGCAGCAAACGGATAATGGCAGCCCCATCGTCATGGAAGGCAGCCGAATGCAGGCTTGTATGGCCATTGCTATCGGCAATATTCGTCTTAGCGCCGCGGCTGAGCAACAGCTCAATTACGGCAAGCTCTCTTTCACCTGCAATTGAAGCGTGCAAAGCGGTATTGGAGGGTATATAGCTAACTTTGGAATGTGATATCGCATCAAGCTCAGCTCCGTAATCAAGCAGCAGCTGTACCGCAGCCGCATGCCCATAATGGGAAGCAAAGCCGAGCGGCGTCAGGCCATCGGCGTTTTCCGTATTGGCCCATGAACGGTCCATTTCCAGAAGCTCCTGCAATCGTTCCGTGTCTCCCTTGCTTGCTGCCGCAAAAACGTCATTAATCATGAGAAGCCGACCTCCATCATCTTGAATTGAAATAAGATCCCGCTATTGAATGCGATCGCTGTATACTCTTGTTCGCTATCATCCGGTCATATCCTTTCAACTGATAGCGTATGTGTCAAAAAAGAAAAGCCGATTCGTCTAAGGACTCTCCCTTAATGAATCGGCCATACGGCATGCAGGCATAGCGGCTACTGCTGCAGCCCATAGAATCGACGCGTATTCGCAAGCAGAACCTCAGCCACAGCTTCAGGAGGCTGCTGCTTAATGCTTGCGATATGCTTTGCCGCATCAGCCGCCATTGCCGGCTTCGTCTGGCGTCCTGCATACGGTCCTTCGAACGGCCACGGTCCGTCGGTCTCGACCATCAGCTGCTCGATCGGATATTGCGCGACTAGCTGCCTGATTTCCTCCTCATACGCAACGTCCGGCGTGACGGAAACCATATATCCGCTAGCGGCCATGCGGTCTATTACTGCATCGTCGCCCTTGAACCAATGGAAATGCGCTCTGCGAACGCCATATTTCTCCAAAATATCGCATGCCATAGCGGCATCCTCATAGACAGCATGCAGCACGATCGGAAGGTCCAGCTCTGCTGCCAGCTTGGAAAACCTCTCCAGCAGCTCCACATACGGCCTCTCGTCAAAAGCTCCTTCTCCCTTTTGCTCTGCTTCTAAGCGCGAGTAATACGGGAGTCCAACCTCACCTATCGCGAACAGCTCACCAGCTGCGGAGCATGAACGAATCCACCCGATAAGCTCGTCCAGTTCCTCCGCTTCGGGTATCGGCTGCTCCGGATGAAAGCCGTATGCCGGATATACGCGTCCCGCATATTGCATCGCAAGCTCACGATTCACCATGGCAGAAGCCAGATGCATGGAGACCGCAACGACGGCCTCCACGCCTTCCGCAAAAGCCTGCTCCAGCAATTCGTTCCGCTCCTCCTCCGCATAGAGATCAACATGAATATGGGCGTCGATGCACGCAGCGGATGCGGATACCTTTACACCGGACTCCTCCTCCGACAGCTGTCCATTTCCCCAATCCTTTGCCATCCTAACCTCTCCCCTCGGCACTTTCCTGCAGAAGCGTATAGATGTGCTGCTTCAGTTCATTGAACCGCGGATCGTACCAAATCGCTTCATCTCGGGGACGCTCGAAGGGAACGATGAATTCCTCGAGCACCACAGCAGGAGACGCCGACAGTACGACTATGCGGTCTGATAGATACAAGGCCTCCTCGATGCTATGGGTCACAAGCAGCACAGACCTGCGGTTCTGTTCCCAAATTGACATCAACCACTGCTGCATCTGCAGACGAGTTAACGCATCCAATGCACCAAACGGCTCATCCAGAAGCATTAATTGCTGCGGCGCCAGCAAAGCCCGAAGAAAGGATACGCGCTGCTGCATGCCGCCGGACAAAACATGGGGATAGGCGTGCGCGTATTCCTGCAGCCCGATCCGCTCCAGCCATTCCTTTGCTTTGGCTTTTGCTTCTTTGCGGTCTATGCCGGATACGACGAGCGACAGCGCAATATTGCCTGCAACGGTTTCCCAAGGCAGCAGCGATGCTTGCTGCGGCATGTAGGAGATGTGCCCCCGTACGCCGGTTGTCTCCTTGCCGCCTATCCAAACCCCGCCCTCTGAGGGACGCTCCAAGCCGCCAATTACTTGGAACAAGGTTGTTTTCCCGCTCCCCGACGGTCCAATAATCGAGACGAACTCGCCGTCCGCAACCGAAAAGGACAAGCCTGCAAGCACCTCTTTGCTTGCTGCTCCCTTGCCGAAGCTCTTTCGAATTCCCTGTACCTCTAGAGCGGACGGATGGGCTGCTAGCTCTCTTCCCATAGCTACCTCACCTCTTTCTTCGGACGCCAACGAATAATAAGCCGCTCTGCCAGCGTCACGAGCCCGAATTGCGTCAAACTAAGCGCCACGATAATAAAAACGGCCGCAAATACCCGATCCGGCATGAAACCTTTGGAAGAAATGAGCATAAAAGCGCCCAGTCCCTTATTCGTGCCGAGCCATTCTGCAACTACCGCGCTTAATACGCTGTATGAGGCCGCAATTTTTAATCCCGAAAATAAATGCACGACAGCATGCGGAAGCTCCAGCTTCCAGAACAACTGCAGCCTGCTGATTCCGATCATCTGCAAGTAATTGCGCAGCTGAGCATCCGTATTCATCAGTCCGTCCAGCATCGCTACCGTAATAGGGAAGAAACAAACCATGATGACCAGCAGCGCCTTCGGCAGCAGCCCATACCCCAGCAGCATCGTTAGAATCGGCGCAATCGCGATAACGGGAATATTTTGCGACAGAACAAGCAGCGGATAAACCGCCGTACGCACACCTGGAATTAAATGCAGCAAAGCGGCGAGCACGAAGCCCACCGCCGATCCACCTACAAAACCGATGAGCGTTAACTGAACGGTCGCTTCCGTATGCTCCATCAGCCTCGGCCATATCTGAATCGCTTCATTAACGATCGACACCGGGGACGGAATCAACCATTCGTCGAACAGCTCCAACCACGATGCGGCCTGCCAGCCTGCCAGCAGCATGATCAAAAGCGCGGCTGGCGGCCATAATTTCGACCACGCGCTCTTCTTATTGCCCATCGGGGTATTTCTCCAGCAATCTTCCCATCGAAGCGCCGTTTACTGGATTATAGTAAATTTTAATCTGCGAAATCACTGAAGGGCAGCCCATCTCCGCCATCGCTTCGCTCATCGTCTGCACGACGCTCAGCAAATGGCTAAGCTCGCCTTCCATAGTCGTCTCAAGCGGCGCCACGCGGTACGGCACGCCTGCTGCTTTAATGATCTCGATTGCCCGGTCCACATAAGGGATGACACTTTCTCCGCCTGGCGTCGTCGGTAATATTTGAATGCTTACAAGTGCGTTTGCCATCTAGCTTCCCTCTTTCTCCTTATGATCGGCTGCGTTCATGTACGCCGCCTTTCCTTCAAGCTGCCGCCTCTATTCCGGTAAAAATTCGTTCGTGAAAGCTTTCTCCGCCTCAAGCTCCTTCTCCAGCAGCTTGTGCTCAAACATCCAGCTTGCGTAGTTTTCCCATACGCTAAGCTTCTGCTCGCCCCAGCGCGGCGCATCATCCTGATATTTAGGGCTTAGCCATTTCTGGCTAGCCCGAACGAGCTCCGCGTTCAAGTCCGGCTCGGCTTTAATCAAAATCTCCGCAGCCTCATCCGGATTGCCGATTGCGAACTGGTACCCTTTCGCCGCCCCAGCCGTAAACGCTTTGACGATATCCGGCTTATCCTTGATCATAGCTTCGCTTGTTGAAAGCACCGGCGTATAATAATCCAGCTTGTCGCTATAATCCGTCAAATATAACATGTTGATTTTCTCGCCGCGAAGCTCTGCCTCTACGCCTGTCCATGCATAATAAATCCACGCAAAATCAATATCGCGCTTGACCGCCGTGAAAAAATCGCTGTCGCCGATGCTGATCATGTTGACCTTGCCCACATCAGCACCCTTCTCCTGCATAAGCGACTGAATGACAGCTTCCTCAACTGGAGCTCCCCAGCCACCGTAGGTTTTCCCTTCGAATTTCTCTGGCGAATCAATGCCCTTGGCTAGCGGCGATGCGAAGCCTGAAGTATTGTGCTGAATAACCGCTGCGAGCGATACGAGCGGCACGCCTGCGATCCGGGCCATCGTAATGGACTCTTGGTAGCTTACGCCGAATTGTACGCTGCCTGATGCGACCATTTGATCGGCTCCGCTTTGGCCTGGCTGGATAATTTCAACATCAAGCCCCAGTTCTTTGAAAAAGCCTTTATCTCTAGCGACATATAGTCCGGTATGATTCGTGTTCGGTGTCCAGTCAAGAACAACCTGTACCTTCTCGAGCGGCTTGTCCGCCGTCCCGCCTTGCTCATTTGGTTCCTCGCTTGCTGCCGGCGCGTTTCCGTTCGATCCGCAGCCCGCCAGCGCCAATACGATAACGAGCATGGCGCCTGCCATTCTCCACGACATTCTCCCTGCCTTTTTCAACATCATGATGTCTTTGTTCCCCTCTCATTGCTCCTATTTGTCTATCATGACGAACCAGCCTCGTATCCGGTGCCCAACCTGCGCCATTAATACGGCAACAAGCGTAAACGGCTGTCGCCGTCCTCTGTGGCAAAGCAGTCGTTTCGCGGAGATATACAAGCACATTTATATGTGAAAACATATAAATTCTTATATATCAAAAAAAAGCGTCCTCCCAATCCGGAGGACGCCATATAATCGGCTGTGCAGCTGCTTGCAGACGGTCAATGCTCGATCTTCTCGATCCAGCAAGCCTGGCAAACAGAGCTTCTGTCCCTACGCTGGCATTATCCAGATCAGGTTTAACGGGTCGGAATTGTACTGATAATTCCCTCTCAGCCGGCATAACCAGCTCCCCGGAACATATTTGGTTACGTCAATACTTTCAATTGTATAGCAAAACCTATCGTTACCGCTAGTTTTTTTTGAAAAGCCTAATCATCCGCCCTGCTGGCGTTTGTTCTTTCTGCATACCACTACGATATACATCGGCTCCGCGCTCTTCAGCTCATGCAGCGGAATCAGCTCATGCGGGTTCCACTCCCGTTTGTAGGTAGCTGCCCGCTCAGGTGCCATACCGTGCGCTTCGCGCAGCCAACGCATCGTCGGAAACAAAGAATCATCATAAATGTTTTGGCCGTATACAGCCTCGATAGCATAATACTGTACAAGCTCCCCAATCAGCTCGGACGTTCGGTACTCGAAGCGGTGATGCTGGTTGAAGGGCAGCTCTTCAAAATAAATCGGCGTATTCGTAACCGTGCGGTTCGGCGTCGATACGATAAACAAGCCGCCTTCTTTGAGCACGCGCGCCGATTCCTTTATCCAGTCCGCTCCTATCGCAACATGCTCGATTGTCTCGAAGGAAACAACCGCCTCGAAGGAATCATCCGCGTAAGGCAGCGCCAGCACATCCGCATCGGCGAACGATACGCCGCTGCCGCCGTAGTCACGTTCCGCAAGCGCAAGCGAGGCGCGGTCCACGTCGACGCCAACGACCTCCGCCGCTCCGGCTTGCTTCAGCATCGCGCTGCCATATCCCGCTCCGCAAGCGGCATCCAGTACGCGCAGCCCTTTTACAAGCGGTCCGGCAAACGTATAGCGGCTCATATGCTCATGGTAGACGCTGCTGTAATCTTGTTTCACAGCTTGATTGACAACAAGACGCTCACCCGTGAACATCACATCGTTCTGCTCTGCCAATGCGCCAGCCACCTCCTGCGTAGGCAAGACCGGCTTTCGATCATCCTGGATTGTTCCATCAGCGTAAGTACTGTTTTTTACCGGCGCTTCGAGGCTTTCACCCACTGGTACTTTCAGGCTTTCACTCACCGGCACTTTCAGGCTTTCACTCACTGGCACTTCCAATCTCTCATCCGCCGCAGAAGCGTCCCCCACTGGGGCAGGCGCCTCTCCTTGCTCTTCATCGCCCGTCACCTCCTGCGGAGCATCATGTGCGATGCGGCCGTACACGAGCAAATACGCGGCTGTCAGCTCATTCGAGATTGCTTTTCCCGTCAGTTGATCAAGCATCCCGATAAAGGCTTGCTGATCCTCCGGTTTGTTCTCGGCAAGCGTAACCTTCACGTATGCAAAGCCCGATTGCACGAATAATTGGTGAACCTGCTGCAGTGTATATTGCATCGCTGCTTGGCGCTGCGCATTGACGTTCGCGGGATCTAAATACTGCCTGATGTTCTCGTAATAAAAGCGGTTCGCAAAGCATCCCGTAATCCAGCCGCCCGGCGCGAGCAGTCCCACAAGCCGCTTCATCGCCTGCGGTGTTCCATACGCATGCGAATCTCCGATGATGATTCCGCTCAAGCCCTCTTCCGGCAGCATCCAGTCCTCCGGCTCACTCGAGCGGAATACCGTAATGCCCGAACCCTCGGCTACCTGTGCAGCCAGTTCATTCCGTTCCACGCCGAACCAGACTGCAGCGGGGAACTGCTTTTTCATATGAAGAATGGTCGCTCCGCAGCCGCAGCCAATTTCCAGAATCGCGCATTCCTCGCGCTTGAAGCCATGGGATTCCCGTTGAATTACCGTGCTGAAATCCATTCGGATATGGGTAGCTTCTCCCGGATGAAAGCCCCACTTCGCGCTGAAAATCTTTGAGTTATTCTCGAAGGTTTGCAAGTAGAGCTCAGGCTGCGCGCCAAAGGAAACACTTCCAAAATGGTGAATAAAGGTATCGCCGCACAGGATAAGCTTATACCCTGCAAGCCTCATCCGCAGACCATAATCGTCATCCTCGAAGTTTCCGATGCCGAAGCATTCGTCAAGCGGTCCGATTCGCTCTGTCGCCTCGCGCCGCATAAGCATGCAGTAACCAACCAGCTTTACGCGTTCTTCCCATTTCATGCGGTCTGGAATGGCATGCAGCGCGGAAGCGAACAGCTCCATTTCTTCAATGGTATGATACGTAACTGGAATTGTAGTCCAATAGGAAGCCGAATTCGTAACGGGACTGACTGCCCCAATCCGGTCGTCGCTAAACAAGCAGCGCTTCAAGCCGTCAAGCCAGCCAGGCGTGACAATCGTATCGTTATTAAGCAGCATGAGAAGCTGTCCCGAAGCTGCCGCCATGCCTTGATTGCAGCCTTTCGGAAACCCAGCGTTGCTGCTGTTTGCAATTAGAATGATATCGCTTTCGTTTTTGGCCCATTCCACTGTGCCGTCCGTCGATGCGTTGTCTACTATAATCAGCTCATAGCAGCCCTGCTGCGTATGGCGCCGAATGCTCTCCACGCATTGCTTCGTATATTCAAGCTTATTGTAAGTAACAAGGATAATGCTTGTTATGCTTCTGCCGGCATCGCTCACGCGTATCCCCCTCAAGCTGTCGTAAACCGCTCACCATTCCATAAAATATGTTGGAATCTCCCTATCGGTGAGAAACTCATGACAGCCGCAACCTTATCCGGCAGTCTTGTATTTCTTCCTCAGTCCTACAACTAGCATGAGCAGCGGCAGCACGATCTGAAATAACGGAACGATCTTAAGCGTAATATCAAGCCCGATCCATAGGTGGTACGTATTGTTGGTTTCCAGAAACGAAGACGCATAAATGACAAGCCCTACGGGCAGCACGCAAAAACGGTAGGCTATGCCCGTCACGGCTTTCAACGTAAATACCGCTGCCATGTATAAGGCTGTCATCTTTACGTAGAGACCGATAAACAGCAGCAGCGTTACGATCACGTCAAGCCTCTCAAGGATGTTGGCAAGACGTATCATTTGAACGACCTCCAGCAGCGGAAGTGCCGTTAATGCGGCCAGCTCCGGTCCAAGTACGCACAGCACGAGCACATTCATGAGAATTAGAAAGATAGAAACGCCAATGTAAGCCCAGTAGGATACGCGTCCGATTACTTTTTTCTCGCTCACATGCTTCCAGAAAACGAAAAAAATAACCATTTGACCAAACGGGAAGGAGAGCAGGTCAGGAAAGGCCGATTTCATGACAGGTCCTATCCCATTCTCTAATATGGGCAGCAACTGCATGAGTTTAGGCAGCCTTGCAATAAAAAGCAGCAAAATGAGAAACGTGTAGCTAAGCGCCACAATAGGGAACAGCAGCTGCACCACGCGTACGAATACCTCCAGCCCCTTGCTAACCGTATAGGCCGCAGCACTGATGATCAGCAGCATGACGATCCACTTTGGCGTAAAGGTCAGCAGCGCCATCATCGTAAGCTCGCCTACGTCCCGTACATTGCGCATGGACTCATAGGCAAACCAAAGGGCATGCAAGCCACCGATAAAGCCGCCGATCCAGCGGCCGAAATGCATGGTATACAGCTCAGCGAGCTCCGCTTCAGGCGCTCGTTTTTGTATACGCACATACATAAACGTAAGCAGCAGGCCGGCAAACGCAGCAGCAGCCATCGCCAGCCAAGCATCCTGCTTCGCTTTAATTCCGAGCTCGAACAAGGGGGTGCTTCCGATCAAAAAGATAATAATCAATATCGAGAGCTGGTTTTTTCCGATCTGCTGCATACGATCTCCTTCCCGCTTACTTGCTGCCTTTTTTCTGCTCCTTCTTAAATCCGCTCCCGCTCATGCCCGTCGAGTTGATCTTCACCTTAACCGACAGCTTCACTTCCGTATCTGGAAACATTTCCGGCCAGCTTTCGGAGATCTGGGACCACTGCCTCGGGTACTTCTTATGGATGGCATTCCCGAATCCGACCACGTCCGCTTTATGCCTCCGAACAGCCTTCCAGCCTTGCTCCATAATTGAAGAAATCTCGCCCTCGATAAGCTTCTCGACCTTCGCGACCTGCTTTGGCTTAGACAAATCACCCTCGCAATTGTACTCCATCAGCGTCCCAACGGCGCTCGCCTCGATCTGCATCACCCATTTGCCGTTTGACTGCCGCGGGTACTGCTCAGTCTTGGCATGCGTAATTCGAATAGACGAGCTTTTCTGGCCATTCCCATCCTCATCGCAGGCAAATGGAATGGTCGTTTTTTTCACATGGTTAGTAAGCCACATCACGCCTTGGCTCTCTTCATTATTAATCCACCCGACCAGCTTATCGCCTGCAATCAATGCCATCTCTGACAACCGCACCTTGCTTGGCGTGCTCGTATGCGTCAGCTGCTCGGCACGCTCCACGCTCTCATTCGCGCCCGAAACGGTTAAGCCTGGGAGGCCGGTCGCATGGGTTGTCCCGAGCAAATCGAGCAGCACCTGATGCACCGTCATCTGGCGGAAGGTCGAGCTGTTCATTTCCTCATTGGTAATCATGCGCTGGATGGCTGCGCCGGGAATTTTCTCAAGCGGAATAAGCTGCTCCAGCATCCGGCGCGCGCTGCCTTTGGACAGGTAGACGCTTACCGTCTCACGGGAATCATGGTTGCGCAGATACGTATCCAAGAACGGACCCAGCCCTTTTCGCGCAGCCTCCTGCCCAATAATAACGATCTGGGTGTGGGAGAAATACAGCCGCCGCGAGGTCTCTTGGCTGGCCTTGCTGACTGCGCTGCGAAAGCTTTCGCCCTTTGTCGAGAATACGTTTACCGCTGCGGAGTTGCCGGCAGCGCTTTGACTGGAGATGGCCTGCGGAATAACCACTTGATACGACAGCACCCAATTTCCATCCTTCCAGTCGATGCCCGTTGCGGAAATGACCGCAATATCGTTCAGCTCCACGCGGTTCCAGCAGCCCGTCACGAGCAAGCATGCAAGCAGCGGCAGCAGCAGCCTCCATTTGTTCATTGGCGTCTCTCCTCTCGTTACGCTTTGTCAGAATGGCGCTGCGCCGGCGGTTTTTTCCCGTTTGGCCTGCGTTTTGGATTTCTTAAGTTCAAATCAAGCGGGCGAAGCACGATAGCCCACCAAGGCAGCCTTATGAAAACATCCCTCCACGGTCCCTGTTTCGTAGGACCAGGCGCCAATGGCGACATGTAAGGCACGCCGAAGGAACGCAGCGAAGCAAGATGAATGAGCATGAACAGCACGGATATGAATATGCCGAAAAATCCGAACATGCCTGCCATGATCATGAAGAGAAAACGTATGATTCGGGAGGTCGCCGCCATATTGAATTCCGGCATAACGAAATTCGAAATGGCCGTGAAGGACACGATAATAACCATTCCTGCCGATACAATGCCCGCCTGCACCGCTGACTGTCCGAGAACGAGAGCCCCCACGATCGAAATAGCGGGGCCGATCGCCCGCGGCATTCGCAGTCCCGCCTCACGCAGCACCTCGAACGTCAGTTCCATCAATAGCGCTTCTACTAAACCCGGGAACGGAATGCCTTCTCGCTGAGCTGACAGGCTGATCAGCAGCGTAGTCGGGAGCATCTCCTGATGGAAGGTCGTTACGGCGATATAAAGGGCAGGAAGAACGATAGAAATGACATAAGCCCCATAACGAATCATGCGTACAAACGTAGCAATATCATATCTTTGATAATAGTCCTCTGGCGATTGGAAGAAGGTAAAAAAGGTGGTCGGTGCCATCAATGCCATCGGCGATCCATCCACCATGACAGCTACTCTTCCTTCTAGAAGCGCAGCCGCAACCGTATCTGGCCGCTCTGAATTGAGGAGCGTGGGAAATAGTGTAAAGGTCTCGTCTTGAATGAATTCCTCGATATAGCCGCTCTCGAGCACGCCGTCAATATCAATATCCGCCAAGCGGCGATAAACCTCTTTCACAATGCCCTCGTCCGCTATGCCGTGCAAATACAAAACGGCTACATTCGTATGGGTTTGCCGACCGATCTTATGCATTTGAACATGTAGATCGGATGAGCGGATAATTCGCCTAACCAAGCTTATATTCGTTCTTACATTTTCTACGAAGCCATGCTGCGGTCCCCGAATAACCGTTTGGGTTTGCGGAATGGTCACGCTCCGCTGCTCGCCGCCATTCACATCCGCCGTCAATGCCGCCGCGCTTCCATCCGCCATAATGACACATAAGCCATCTGTCAAATATTGAAGCGCCTGCTCCAGACCTTCGATAACCTGCACCGACCCGATGGACACGACACAGCTGCGGAGCGCCTCCAGCAGCTTGGCGCCTTTCACGTACGCATGCTGGGGCAGCTTCATCGACATTAACGGCTCCATGACACTTTCGTTGACGGTCTCTGAATCAACGATTCCGTCTATATAAATGATCGCGATCTCGCGGTCTGGAGCCGCATCGCTGCGAAACATCCGAATGACGATATCAGTGCTGCCTCCGAAGCGATTGCGAATCGTCTCGACGTTTGCATGCAGCGATGGACTAAACGGCGTGAACTCTCCAGCGTTTTGTATGTTCATAACGGCACCTTTCGTTTCCATGTTGCTTCTATTTTGGCGCATTATGGGTTTAAATATGTACGGCAACTTTGGTACGCATAGGAAAGAGGGCAGTTCTGAGCGGACTGCCCTCTTTCCTATGTATCGTATATGTGCTTCCGTTCATCTATTCTAGATCCATCCCCTTTCCTTTCAAAATTAAAAATAGCCTAGAGGCGTACATCATCTCTAGACCCCTCATTCAACGAACCACCAGTTGATGTAAGAAATAACCACAAAAACCCTGTAGCATAAGAACGGATGTTCTGTATATAATAAGAACAAACGTTCTTATGATGAAGGAGGCGCATCATGGCATTGGTTCAATGGTTCAATAAAGTCGGTTGTGTCGTTGCTATTATTTATATAAGCAAAAAGGGGGCTGTTACGAAGCGGAGAATACGGATTCTTGCTGTCAGAGAAGGCCATATCCGCGCTTTTTGCATCGACTCAGGCGCCCAGCGCGTCTTTCTCACGGCGAATATATTAGCCGCAGAGCTGGTGAGCCGTGATGCCTCTTAATAAAGTCATTATGCTCGCGGACTGCCAATCCTTTTATGCATCCGTCGAGAAGGCGGAGCATCCCGAGTACAAAGACCAGCCGCTCGTCGTGGCAGGCGATCCCGAGCGCAGGTCTGGCATTATTCTAGCGGCTTGCCCCATCGCCAAGGATTTCGGGGTCACGACGGCGGAGCGGCTTGGAGACTCCCTTGCCAAATGTCCGGATCTGGTCATCATCAAGCCGCGAATGCAGCTCTATATCGATATTTCGATGCGAATTACGAACATTTACAAGTCCTACACCGACCTCGTTGAGCCCTATTCCATCGATGAGCAATTCCTCGATGTGACTGGCTCGCTCCATTTGTACGGCTCGCCGGAGGAGCTGGCGCATCATATTCAAACCCGTATTCAAGCCGAGCTTGGCATCTATACCCGCTTCGGCATTGCGGAGAACAAAATATTGGCGAAAACGGCCTGTGACAACTACGCGAAGAAAAATGCTTCCGGCATTTATATTTTGAACAAAGAAAACCTTTCCGACACGCTATGGACCTTGCCCATCTCCAAAATGTTCATGGTCGGCAGCCGCATGACCAGGCATTTTCAATTCATGGGACTGGAAACCATCGGCAAGCTGGCCGAAACGCCGCTTGAGAAGCTGAAGCTCATGCTGCGCCGCAAGCTTGGCAAAAACGCCGACATCAGCGCCGAGCTTTACTGGAACATTGCCAACGGCATCGATAATAGCCCCGTAGCTCCGGGGACGCATGAGATCGCTCCGAAGGCGGTTGGACATATGATGACGCTGCCGCGCGACTACGGAACACTCGACGAGATTAAGGTCGTGCTGCTGGAATTGACCGAGCTGGTGTGCCAGCGCTGCCGCGGGAAAGGGTATATGGGACATGTCGTTTCGGTAGGCTTGATGGGAGCGGATTACGACCGGCCGACCGGCTTCAGCCGTCAAATGAAGATGGACGATCCGACGAACATGACCAACCAGGTATACCGGGCCGCCATCCAGCTCGTGCTGCGGCACTGGGACGGCCATCCGGTAAGAAAGGTCGGCGTCAGCCTGACGCAATTTTCCCAGGATGACGAGTATCAGCTTTCTTTGTTTGATACGAGGCGCGAGAAGACGATGGCGCTTGAGAAAGCGACGGATGCCTTGAAGAAGAAATACGGCGATGCCGTTATTCTGAGAGCGGTATCTACTACTCCTGCTGGTCAAGCGAAGCATCGTTCAGTGAAGATCGGAGGACATTATAAATGAGAAAAAAACTGGAAGGCAACGGGCTTTGGGAATCCAGCCGCATGATGCTGCCCGAGCACAAGGTCGCGATTAACGAGCTGGAGAAAGCTTCGCGGCAGCGCGAGCGCATAGAGCTTGACGAGCAGGAATGGGAGCATGTAGCCCGTTCCGTGACCGAATCACTCCACCATCGGCAGCCGGTTACGCTCCGCTTATTCCACCCGCTCGAGGAGCTGACGGTCATCGGCATCGTCGAGCGGATCGACCAGCTGAAAGGCCGCTTTATGGTCGATGGGGAATGGTTCATGATTCGAGATATCGAAGGCGCGGCTGTTCAGGAGAACGAGGAAAACGGCCTCTTTTGAAACGATGGCAGCCTTAGCCCTTAAACGGGTTCTAGGCTGCCGCTTTCCAATAGCTCCGTATTTAACCTGCAACTACCGAGGGAGCGTCGAAAAATCACCCTTTTACCTTTGCAATCCAAAAGAACACACGATAGCCGGCAATTCATCCAATCCCTCAATTATGGCGTCCGCACCCGCAGCGGATGAGAAAGAAGCATTGCTTTTCCATATCGCTTTCATCCCCGCCATTCGGCTTGCTTGTATATCATTAAGGGGATGGTCTCCGACATACACAGCCTCGTCCGCATGTACCTCAAGCTTGGATAACGCTCGGACAAAAATAGCAGGATCCGGTTTTCGAAGCCCTTCCCACTCCGAAATCAATACCTCGTCGAAAAACGGCTCAATGCCTAACGCCTTGAAGTTATCATATTGAAATTGACCGAAGCCGTTGGAAACCAGTGCCAGCTTTAACCCATGGCTCTTGAGCTGACCAAGCGCCGCTAACGCATGAGGAAACGCGAGGCAATGCTCCTGAAACATATGCAAATAGTCATTTAGGAGATCAGTCCATGCCAAACCCTCGATCGAAAACTCTCCGATAAGTTGTTGATATACGCTGTCCTTCCACACATAGCCATGATTATCAAGCTCGATAAAGCGCCTCACATAATCCTCTTTCCGGGCAGCCTGAAGGCCGGGAAACCTCTCATACTGTGCACTTACAAAGGAGGAGAGAGAGGCATCTCGATCTAACAGGGTCCCGTCTAAATCAAAAAGCACAGCCTTCATAGCCAAAAAAACCAAATCCCTTCATTCGCGTTAGGATAGATATTCGATCCTTTTCGCCTTGTTTCCTTCGCGTTAGGATAGGTATTCGATCCTTTTCGGCTTGTTTCCTTTTTATTGTCCGTGTAGAGACTTGTCGCTTGGCTCATTGGCACTGCGGATGCGGGCAAGCTGCTTCGTATTACGCAGCAATAGGATAACAGGTACGAATGCGAGCAGGAAACAGAAAGCAGCTAGGAGCGGGAGCACCGTCCACGCGAAGATTGAATGGCCGAGAAGAGTCTGCCAGCCGATCACCAACAGACCTAGAACATAAAAGATTCCCGTAAGATGAATCAACCGATGGTTAACAGAACTGCGCAGCGCTCTTCGTTCAGTCAGCCATGCTACAAAAGGAACGGCTTGAAGCGCATGAAAGCCTAGCCCATGCAGCCAGATGATATTTCCGCCGAGGCCAACGGATCTGCCTTCATTTACGGATATCCAGATACCGGCAGCAAACGAAAGCATGATTGCACAAATGGCATATCGAATGCCAAGCACGAGCGCAGGACGCAGTCGATATGCTTTTGCGCGGAAAAAGGGAACAGCCAAATAGAGATAAAACAGGATCAGCAGAAAGGCCACAAAAGTAAAGATCGAGCCGACTGCGACGTCATAATTCGTTCCGCCAGCGACAAACCTCGGGTTCACACCGCGATAATTTTGGACCGTTTCGGCAAAATAACTGTACATAGCTAGTGAAATATAGGACCATCGGAAAAAGATTCTGTTTTTGCTTCCCATTCCCGAGAATGGAACGATAGCCGCAGTTGACAATAGAAACAGACCTAACGCTGCATTAAATGAAAAAGCTTTCAGCATATTGCCTTCAGGCGCTACCACTTCCCCGTTAACCCATGCTATTGTCGCACAAAAAAACGCAAGTACAAATCCAAGCAGTCCGGTAACGACCAGGTACTTCTCACCTTCAAAAAAACGCAAACTCCGCTGCTGTCCACCCGTTAATACTCGTTTCAAACTGATGCACCCTTCCCCCAATACGTGATGCTGCTAATATTACAGGAAGGAAATTACATGTTTAACGGACTTCCGTTTGATTCCGCACTCTAACCAAAGGATGGCTTTCTGCTTGACTAAAGTCTGTAGACACCAGGCGAACCGCCTTTATTTTACAAGCACATACAAGGATAAGGTCACCGAAACCAATCCTAAGTGCCTCCACGCTGCATTGCCAGCACCGCCAGCTCGACCTTGTTTAGCATAAGACCGTATTCATTCGTAATTTCGAAGGAATGAGGAAGCGGAAGCTTTTGGAAATAAGGCCATATCGAATCGACCGAGCTGAACCAATCACCAGGATCAGGCTGCTCCAATGGCCGATCCTTCCAAGCTGCGCCAAGCTCTGGGCTATACAGCGCCGCAGCCCCTGGCTTCAAACGGCCTCCCAGCAAACGCTCCTTATAGACGCTTTGAGGCGGCAGCTGGCGAACGCGTGCGAACAGCTGCGGTGCGTAATCCGCGCGTGAGCCCGTATGCTTCACAGCTCCGGCAAAACATTTCGCGCCCTCATGGACCCGGGGGATGCCAAACAGCACCGCATACAGCCGTTTGCCGAATTCGATCCGCTCCGGCAAATTCTCGAATCGCTCTAAGATGAGGCCAGAAAGCTTCAATACCGATGATTCTTCAGCCTTCCCGCTCTCACTTCCCGTTCCGTATGGGAAAACAACGCCGTTTAGCTGCAGCAGCGACTGAAGGCCAAAAAACAACGTATGCAGCACCTTTTCTCGAAAGTAAGGATGCTGTACCACTCGCCCTTCGATATAATGCTGCTCATTCACAATTAGCGCAATCGTTAAAGGCACTGCATCCTGATCACGCAAAAACTGCTTCCACACTGGCGACATGAACGATGATACTCCAAATGCGGGAAGCAGATGGAACAAGCTTCTCCCCTCGCGCCTGCTCCATTCATACAGCAGCAGCTGCGGATATGCGTCCTGAAAGATCAGTGCATTCGCCTGCTCCAGAAAACGGAACACCGCCTCCCTTTGCTCCTCATTTAACAGCCAGGGCAGCCACTCACCCTGCAAATCCGTCATGTTCCAGCCTCCGTTGCGAGATACCATATGAGCAAGAAGCGCCCAGTGCAGCTCAGGCGTGCGAAAATAAACGCCGCGGTATGCCTCGGTTCGCGTCACATTGTTACGGTTGTACGCTGTCGTCTCGGCATGTATGCGGGCAATGATCGCAAGCTCCTGCGTATTCCAGCTATGGGACGCAGCAGGCTCCCCGTACGCAAGCTGCTTAGACCACGTATATTTCARCTTCGCAGCGGCAGCGCTTGAGAGCTGAAGCGGGACTGCTTCAGCAATCATCGTATGAGACGCGCTCATAGCCGCCCATTTGCCGGCCGCATACTCGATCGCTGCCCGCGGGAGCACGAGCAGCTGCTGCAGCAAATAGCCGAACGAACGGCGGTATGATCTTGCTTCTGTTTTTTTGCTCAATGCCTGCGCCCCATTTCCCGTCATTGCCTGATACGCCTTATGACTCGCTATATCAACCAGTATTTGCCAACAGGCACTTCGTCATACTGTGTTAGCAACATATGCGTATCCGCTGCTCACAATGTTATAATAAAGCTAGTATATAGAAAGGCGGTGAAGAGCCATGTGCGGAAGATATACACTCACCGTTACACTCGAAGAGCTGATGGTTCGCTATATGATTGGGGAGACGATGGTACCGTTTCACCGACCCAAATACAACATTGCCCCAAGCCAGCTCATCCTTTCCGTAATCAGCGATGGTGTACGCAACCGGTTGGGTGAATTGAAATGGGGTCTCGTCCCTCCATGGGCAGATAATCCGAAAATTGGGTTTCAGATGCTCAACGCGCGCTCGGAAACAGCAGCGAGCAAGCCAGCCTTCCAGAAGCCGCTGCAGCGGAAAAGATGCCTCATTCCCGCTGATGGTTTTTATGAGTGGAAGACGACACCTAACGGCAAACAGCCGATGCGAATTTCACTGAAGAACAGAGCCCTCTTTAGCATGGCTGGGCTTTACGAGACTTGGGTTTCTCCAGAAGGAACCAGAATCAACAGCTGTACAATTCTGACAACGGCACCTAACGAACTCGTATCCCCTATCCATGACCGCATGCCCGTCATTTTGCGGCCCGAGGATGAACAGCTATGGCTCGATCGCTCCATAACCGATACTGCTGTGCTTATGCCCCTCTTTGCCCCTTATCCGAGCAGCGAGCTGGAGGCTTATCCCGTATCGGCTGCTGTCGGCAATGTCAGCAACGATGAATCCTCCTTGATCGAGCCCTGCAAAGTGGACGAGCAGCTCGAGCTTTGGTAGCCGCGGAGAGTGTGTGGAGCATGAATCTGCATAAAAAAAATCGCTGACCCGAAGCGGTCAGCGAAACATTCCCCAAAGCTTTAATAAATGAAACGTGTTGTTTGGATCGATTTTCTGTCCCATGACGAATGCCACGATCTGATCCTCCTGCGTATCGGTAAGCTGCTCCTGAAGGATAACAGCCGCCGCTTTCACTAGCTTCCGCACCTTAGGACGGTCCTGCAAATCATATTTAGTCACATTTCCAAGCAACTGCCTTATACGGTCCTTTACAACAGGGTTTTTCATTTTGTATTTGATACGCTCGACCAACTGCGGCCGAATTCCATAATTCTGGTAACTCACTGCCCTGACACCTCCATCCGGCAATCCAAGCGCGTTCGTTAATCTATATGCCGAAAGGAGGTAATTATTGCCTAGTCCAGCTGTTCCCCTTGAAAAATTTGATCCTTCTGCAGCACGCTGCGCACTCTGACAAATGCTTCATTCGACCAAAAATCATCGCGCTCCGTCAGCTCTCCCGCATCTTCCCTTGCAAGCTCAAGCACTTCATAATCGGCTACCATATCCGCCAATCGGAACTCTGGCAGTCCGCTCTGCTTCGTACCGAAGAAATCGCCCGGACCGCGTATTTCCAAATCCCGCCGCGATACCTCGAAGCCGTCATCCGTATCTGTCATGACCTTCATGCGCTCTTTTCCGGTTTCCGATTTAGGATCGGCCACCAGAATACAATGCGATTGATGCTCTCCACGTCCAACCCGTCCACGTAATTGATGAAGCTGAGACAAGCCGAAACGCTCCGCATCCATAATAATCATGAGTGTCGCGTTCGGCACATCGACGCCTACCTCAACGACAGTCGTCGCCACAAGCACATGCGTTTCATTCGCTCCGAAAGCACCCATGACCGTTTCCTTCTCTGCTGAAGAAAGACGGCCGTGCAGCAGGCCAACACGCAAATCGGGAAACGACTGCTGCGTTTGAACATATAGGTCAATCGCATTTTGCACATCCAGCTTCTCTGATTCCTCGATCAACGGACAAATAATATAAGCCTGCCGTCCTTTGCTGACTTCTTTCCTTATAAAGCCGAGCACTCGCTCCATCATACTGTGCTTAACCCAGTAGGTTTTGATCGGCTTGCGTCCATGTGGACGCTCGCGTATCGTAGACACATCCATATCTCCGAACGCCGTAATGGCCATCGTTCTTGGAATAGGCGTAGCGGTCATCGTCAGCACATCCGGATTCATCCCTTTGCGGCGCAGCACGCTGCGCTGGTTCACGCCAAAGCGATGCTGCTCGTCCACAACAACGAGCCCAAGGCTCCGGAAAAAAACATCATCCTGAATTAGCGCGTGTGTGCCAACGACAATATCAATCAGCCCCATTTGAAGCCCAGCCAGTATATCCCTGCGCTTACGCTCGGTAAGGCTGCCTGTGAGCAAGCCCACCTGGATGCCGAGCTCCGCAAACATCTTAGTAAGGGAGCGCATATGCTGATCCGCCAATATCTCGGTCGGAACCATCAAGGCACCTTGATGGCCGGACTTAACCGCAACGTAAAGCGCAATAGCGGAGACGACTGTTTTTCCAGAGCCAACGTCACCTTGCAGCAGCCGGTTCATGCATGAAGGTCTGCGCATATCGACACAAATTTCATTGACGACCTTCTTCTGTGCATCCGTCAGCTCAAACGGCAGCGTTGCGGCGAATTGGCGAATCGTCTCGCTTTCGATCCGGTGCGCAATGCCATCATTTCGTTTGCGGTTAAGCGCCCGGTATGCCTGCAGCTTTAATTGGAACAAAAATAACTCCTCGTATACAAGCCTTCGCCGAGCTTCCTGCCCTGCTTTTGTATCATCGGGAAGATGAATGCGCAGTACGGCGTCGCGCCTTGCCATCAGCTCATGCTTCCGAATAAGTTCCTGCGGCAGCAGCTCTTCGATCATCGTTCCATACTGCGTTAATGCTTGTTTAATCGTCTTCCGCATCCACGGCTGCGTAATACTGCCGCCTACGGAATAGACAGGCTGAAGCGTCCCCGTCTTTGCTCCCCCGCCGCTTCCCGGAAATTCAGAATCCGATACAGTCATTTGCAGGCGCTGCTGCTCCCATTTGCCCGTAAGCATAATCTCACGGCCAACCGTTAGCTGGTCCTGCAGAAAATGACGATTAAACCATACGGCGGTCACGAGCCACTGCCCGACCTCAACCTTGCAGGTCAGTCTAGATTTGCTTTTGCCGTAGCGTTGAAGCACTGGAATGCCTCTCACATGCCCAAGCACCGTAACCTTCTCGCCTTCCTTCACATCGGTTAGCTCCCGAATACGGTAATCCTCATATCGAAATGGGAAATAATCTAGCATATCAGCAACTGTTCTCACGCCAAAGGCGTGAAGCTCCTCTTCCTTGGGAGCACTCACGCCTTTGATTTGCCGAACAGAAATGTGGTCCAGCGTCATCATCCTATCACATCCTGTACATAAACACGGCTGAAGCGCCAGGACCGGTATGCGTACCAATTACAGCGCCAATCGTCGTCCATCCTATTTCCTGTACGTTGAACTGGCTTTTAATCAGCTCGCAGAGCTCCTCCGCCGTGTCCTTGCGGAAAGAATAAGCCATCGTCATCCCTACCGGCACATCGCCATAGGTCTGCTTAAGCAGCTCGATAATCCGTGCCATTGCTTTCTTAGACCCGCGCACCTTATCTACCGCAAGCACGACGCCGTCCGCATCTAATGATAATATCGGTTTAATGTTGAGAATAGAGCCAATCAGCGCGGAAGCCTTGCCGATTCGCCCACCCTTTTGTAAAAACTCCAATGTATCCACTAAAAAATATAATTGCGTATCGCGCTCTCTCTGCTCGATCGCCTCGATAATACGTTCCTTGGTTGCCCCAGCCTGTGCCATCTCAGCTGCTTGGACGACTCGCATGCCGAATCCGTACGAGGCAGACCTCGAATCCATAATCGTAATGTCTGATTGCCCCTCCAGCATGGAATGGGCAATGACAGCCGATTGGTACGTCCCGCTGAGTGCAGCCGATAAATGAATCGAGATAATAGGCGAGTCCGCATCTTCAGCCAGCAGCTTCTCATATGCCTCAGAGAACTCCACCGGGGACGGCTGAGACGTGGTAGGAAGTGTTGCAGACTGCGCAAGCTTCTCATAAAATCCATCCGACTTAATCGTCACCGCATCAAGGAACGTCTCTTCGCCAAAAAGCACCTTGAGGGGAATCATCGAAATCCCTAATCGCTCTCTTACCTCTTCCGGGATGTCAGCCGTACTATCGGTTACAATTCGGACCTTTCCCATTCTTCATTCCTCCCTGCATAAAACCAATTACCCGATTATTCCAATGCGAAGACATACGGATAGAGCGGTTGTCCGCCTTTCTGAACTTCCAGCTCCAAATCAGGATATTGCTCGCCTATCCATTCACAAAGCGAAGCCGTCTCAGCTGCGTCCGCTTCCTCGCCGGAGAGGATAGTAAGCAAATCCCCGCCTGCGTCAAGCATGCTCGCGACGAGACCTTGGCAAGCATCCTGCAATGCTGCTTTGGATACGACAATCGTTTTTTCTTTTATGCCGATATAATCGCCTTCGCGAATGTCAACGCCTTCAATGGTCGTGTCGCGAACAGCCTTCGTTACTTGGCCCGAGACGACTTGCTCAGCGGCGTTTTTCATCCACACGCTGTTGCGTTCGGCCGTTTCTTCTTCTTTGAAAGCAAGTACGGCGGCTAACCCTTGCGGAATCGTTCGCGTCGGTATCACGGTAACGCTGCGCTCGCTAAGCTCGGCTGCCTGCTCCGCGGCTAATATAATATTTCCGTTGTTCGGAAGAATATAGATGTGTTCCGCAGACAAAGCCTCAATCGCCTTAACGAAATCCTCGGTGCTTGGATTCATCGTCTGACCGCCTGACAATACCGTGTCGACTTCATTCTCCAAGAAGATGTCCGCGATACCGTCCCCTAAAGCGACAGCTATAATGCCAAAAGAAGCAGTCTCAAAAACTTGTCCGGGCGGTACGCCTTGAACGCCTTCGCCTGCCAGCAACTCAGCTGCCGAGTAATCAGGGGTGCCTCCATCGGACTGCTCATGCTCAAGCAAATCACGATGCTGCTCTCTCATATTGAGAATATGAATATCTGTTAATTCGCCATAGGGCAGCGAAAAATTAAGAACATCGCCTGGTTTGCGCGAGTGAACGTGTACTTTAATAATGTCGTCTTCTGTAATGACCAATATGGAATCTCCGTCTTTACTTAGCGCTCGCTTGTAAGCGGGTTCATCAAAAAACGCTCCAGCTTGCCCCTTCAGCTTGCGGTTAATGAAAAATTCCATATCATACAGAAACTCAATTTCTTCTGTCGAAAGACGAGATTGAGCCGATACCTGATCTAGCTTGCGAACAGGAATAGGAGTAGTTGGTACCGCTACCTCTTCGGGAGGAGCAGCTTCAGAAGCCATAGAATACGCATCTAGTTGTCCGTCTGTTTCAGCAAGACTGCGCATGAAACCTTCATAAATAAACACTAGACCTTGTCCGCCGGAATCCACAACACCTACCTGCTTCAGTACAGGCAATAGATCAGGCGTACGCTGAAGTGCCTCATATGCCTTTTGATGCACCTCGTGCATCAGCTCAGCCACGTCATGCGTTCGGCGGGCGTACTGCACGGCATGCTTGGCTGCTTCTTTGGCAACAGTAAGAATCGTTCCTTCTACTGGTTTTACGACAGCTTTATAAGCGAGGTCAACACCGTATTGCAAAGCAGCGGCCAGTTGCACCGTTCCTGCTTCTTCAAGACCGGCAAGCGATCTGGAGAAACCGCGGAACAACTGTGACAGAATAACGCCGGAGTTTCCACGGGCGCCCATAAGCAACCCTTTGGATAATACCTCTGTCGTTTTTCCGATGCTGTTTGAAGGCTTGCTGCGAAGCTCGCGAACGCCGGAGGACATCGTCAAATTCATGTTTGTTCCTGTGTCGCCATCCGGCACCGGAAATACATTCAATGCGTTAACGTGCTCCGCGTTACGCTGCAAATAATCCGCGCCGAGCAGTGCCATTGCGGCAAAATCAGATCCGTTTATAAAGCGCTTACTCAACGACATTTCCCTCCCTGTTACTTAAGTACCCTGACATCCTGCACAATTATATGGACTTCTTCCACTTGTAGACCAATCACGTCATTCAGCACATATTTTACTTTGGATTGAATATTATGCGCTACCTCGGAAATTTTTGTTCCATAGCTTACGATGATGTAGAGATCAATATGCAATTTTTCGTTCACTCGCCAAACTTCAACGCCTCGAGTTAAATTATCTCGTCCGAGCAACTCGGCAATTCCGTCCTTCAGCTGTTTGCGTGAAGCCATCCCGACGAGTCCATAACAATCCATGGCCGCAGAGCCGGCAATAACGGCTATGCAGTGATCAGAGACATGGATCGAACCGAGTTCGGTGCTTAACTGCATTGGCATGGAAATTCACTCCCTTACTGTAACAATTATGGACTAAGTACCATTGTACTATAAACGGCTCCTTTATAGAAGTCCGATCAAAAAAACCAGTGTTACCAAGGTATAATAGGTCTCGGCGGACATTGAGCATAGACATGTCCTCATATTTAGGTTGAATAGAACCAATGTTTATGATACGATATTCAAGTGTGTTTAAATGTTATTTCGAAACAAATGAAATTTCCCTCACGCATAACGAGCCCTATTATGGAATACGTTTTGCTCACGCAAGATTTAAAGGAGGTGTAGTCATGTCACGCAAATGTTTTCTTACAGGTAAAGCACCTGGTAAAGGTAACAACGTTTCCCACGCTAACAACAAAACTCGTCGTTCATGGGGCGTAAACGTGCAAAAGGTTCGCATTTTGGTTGACGGTAAACCGAAACGCGTTTATGTTAGCACTCGCGCACTGAAAGCTGGTAAAGTTACCCGCGTATAATGATGGCTTCGGCCATAGACAAAAGCACCTGAGCTCTCAGGTGCTTTTCTTTTGCTTTTACACGATCACGGCCGAAGGGTGTCCTGCAGCATCTGACCTAATTTTTTTGGAAGGTATTCAAAATCGCCTTTACGAATCCGCCCAAAAATTTAGGCAGTTTGATTGTATAAAATTTCATGCCTCATCCCTCCTCAGACACGCTCATCGAATTTATCCGTGACAACATTGCTACGCTCATGTAAACATCCTATGCGTCGTCAGTTTGTCCTATTCCATCGAGAGCCTTCTCGGAGAGCCCGTTATGCGCCTGTTAACGCTTCTGGAGTATCTCTTATAAAAATAATCATCGAATAAAAAACAGAAAATATGAGAAAAAACACAACAGACAAAACAAAAAATGTAATTCTAAATCCAAGTGTCTCAAACCTTCGAAAAAAACGAATGCCTATGTACAAAGCCAGCAATGAAAAGAGATAACGATAAAAATCCTCGATTACGGTAAATAGCGTAATCAACAGTCCCGCAGTGAACGTGTAGGCGATAAGCCAAAACGTTGTCTTTATCCTCTCATTCATGTTCCAGCCCCTATCGCAGTACAGCGATAGCAGCTGTACGGTCCTGTTCTGCAAACACAGCATTGCCTGCCACGAGCACGTTAGCTCCCGCCTCGCGAATAACAGCGGCAGTGGCTGCATTAACGCCGCCGTCTACCTGTACAAACACCTCATCAAGCCCTTGCTCTTCAAGCATCGCGCGCAGCTGGCGCAGCTTCACTAGCGAATATGGAATGAACTTCTGCCCGCCAAAGCCCGGGTTAACCGTCATAATTAGCACGAGATCAAGATCATGAAGAATCGGCTCTAGAATGGAGACGGGAGTAGCTGGATTAATAGCAACGCCTGCCGGCAATCCCTTTTCCTTAATATAATGCACCGTTCTATGCAAGTGCACACAAGCCTCGGCATGAATCGTAATCCGGTCTGCGCCTGCAGCAATATAATCGGCAATGGAAAGCTCCGGACGCTCGATCATAAGATGTACGTCAAAAGGGAGTTTTGTCGTTGGTCGAATAGCCGAAATGACAGGCGGCCCGAACGTTAAGTTCGGTACAAAATGTCCATCCATTACGTCAATATGAATCCAATCTGCCCCTGCCGCTTCCACGGCTTGGACTTCTTCTCCAAGCCTCGCGAAATTAGCTGATAGTATGGAAGGCGCAATAATCGTCATAGTTGTTAGTACCTCCGTTTTTTGTCTTTCATTTCTGCTAGAAACAGCAAGTAATGCTCATGCCTGCTTCTCTCGATTTCACCGCTCTCTACTGCAGCGAGTACCGCGCAGCCCGGCTCATGCACATGCGTACAGCCACGGAACTTGCAGCTTGGAGAAAGCTTGCGCATCTCGATAAAGCAATATCCTAAATCCTCAATCCCCAGCTCTTGGAAATCCAACTGACTGAAGCCAGGCGTATCTGCGACTAAGCCTCCGCCAATCTCTATTAGCTCCACATGCCTGGTCGTATGCTTGCCGCGCCCCAGTCGATTGCTGATTTCATTGGTTTCAAGCTGCAGACCTGGAACGATTGCATTAAGCAGGGATGATTTGCCTACGCCGGATTGACCCGCAAACACAGCAAGATGGCCCTGCAGTCTCTCTTGAAATGGTGTAATGCCTTCACCAAGACGGGAGCTTGTCCCGTATACTTCATAGCCAAGAGCACGATAAATTCGGTTAACGGAGGCTGCCGCAGCTTGTGCCTCCGCCGTCTCCAAACCATCGTTCTCCAAATCCTGCTTGCTTAAGCAAAGGACAGCTGGGATGCCTGCATGCTCGATATGGACGAGAAACTTATCAAGCAGCTGTAAATTAAGAGCAGGCTCCGTTACGGAGAACACAAGAATGGCCAGATCAATATTAGCCACTGGAGGACGAATCAGCTCCGAAGAACGAGGGAGAAGCTCCTCGACAGTCCCCTCTCCGTTCTCCGTTAAGCTGTACATCACGCGGTCTCCGACTAGCGGCGTCAATCCTTTGTTTTTGAAAACGCCGCGTCCTCGGCACTGAATCGTTGCCGAATCCGATGCCGTATTCTCTGCCCGCACATAATAATAGCCGCTCAAGGCTTTGACAATCGTGCCTTTAAGATGATTTTCTTTACTGTTGTGGCTCATGCTAAGGCTGCTGCTCTGACTGCTCTTGTTGCTGCTCTTGCTGCTGTTCTTGCTGCTCTTCTTCAATTGGCTCATCGCTTTCGGTAACCTCCGCTTGTGCCGGTGCTTCTGTCGGCTGCACTTCTTCACCCGGAATGTTCAAGGTGGATGAATTCGATCCTTGCAATAGTTCTTCATAGGTAATGGTTTTCGTATCGATAAACTGGTTATCTCGGTAAACCGTCACCCTTGCTTCGGTATCTGGTGCTACGAGTACGGTAACAGGAAACGTTTGGGTTGTCGTGATTTGGCGTTTATCCCACTCAATATTCTCACCACGAGAATCAGAATAAACGATTCGTATTTCACTCGTCTTGCCAGCTTCCGCTGGTGAGATCGTAATATTGAATTGATGCTCCTTCGCGTCAGCAGGCGGTCCCGAACTTACTCTAATGGACAGTTTAGCTCCTTTGGACACTTGGTCCTTCGGTTTATAAGGATCTTGGCTGATGACATAGTTTTTCTGATGCAAGTAGCTCGGCTCATACAAAATATCTGCGTCATCGAGCGTCAGCTCATTCGCCTTGATTAGATCCTTCGCTTCATCCAAGCTTTTACCGATCAGGTTCGGCATAGGAACGGTTTCGCGGCCTTTACTGACCATGAAGGTAAACTCTACGGATTCCGGGTTGTACTCCTCGCCTGGCTTCGGAGACTGCTGAATAATCGTATCGGGAGCCTCCTCACTGAACACAGGATCAATGACAATCTGATCCTCGGCGATGCCAAGCGCACCAAGCTCATCGATAGCTGTCTGCAGCGCTTTCCCTACATAATTGCCGAGCTCTTCCAGCTCAGGTCCGTCACTTACCGTAATTTGAATAAGCGAGCCTTCCTTGACCTTCATATTCTTCTTCGACTGACTAAGCACCTGATCCTTCGGAATTTCCTTATTGTGCTCATGGACAACAGGATCCTCTACTTTGAGGCCCGCAGCCTCAATCATTTGTCTAGCTTCGGTTTCCGTCTTGCCAACGACATAAGGCACATCAACCTCAGCCACGTCCAGAACGCCAAGCAGCCAAATAAAGCCGCCGATGAACAGTCCTAATATTACAAGGGTAACGCCAACGACTGTTAACGGCTTCTTCCAGCCTTTAGGCTTCACCGGCACTTCATCAATGGTAGCCTTTTCGCCGGATGCTGCAGCAGTGGCAATAGGACGCTCTCTCTCGACAGTATCTACCGCTCTAATATCGCCGCGTATAGCAGGCATCACTCGCGTCTCTTCCATATCATTGACATGAACAAAAGTGATTTTCGGTTCCTTCAGTCGATCGGGACGAAGACATGTATCCAGATCTGCTTGCATTTCATGAGCAGAAGCGTAACGTTCACTCGGGTTTTTCCGCATCGCTTTGAGGATAACATTCTCTACGCTTTGCGGAATATGAGGATTTACGACACGAGGATCCTCGAAATTTTCCTGCAAATGCTTGAGTGCAACACTAATTGGGCTCTCGCCAAGAAACGGCAGCTTCGCAGTCAGCATTTGGTAGAGTACAATACCAAGTGAATATAGATCAGACTTCTCTCCGGTATTGACCCCCTTGGCATGCTCAGGGGAGAAATAGTGGACAGATCCGATGACGGATCCCGTCTGTGTGATCGTCGATGATGTAACCGCGCGGGCAATCCCGAAATCCGTTACCTTCACTCGTCCGTTTTTTCCGATTAAAATGTTATGAGGCTTAATATCGCGGTGGATAATATGATTCTGATGCGCATGATCGAGAGCATCAGCGATTTGCATGGCAATGCGCACCGCTTCTTCAGGCTGCAACGGCGCACGCTCTTGTATAATTTCATTTAAGTTGTGGCCTTCAATGTACTCCATTACGATATAATGAATATCTTCTTCTTGTCCTACATCATAGATGCTGACGACGTTCGGATGAGACAGCGCAGCCGCCGACTGTGCCTCACGACGAAACCTTCGTATAAACTCCTCGTCATGCACAAATTGCTGCCGCAGCACCTTTACCGCAACCTTGCGATTCAGCAGCACATCATGCGCTTTGTAAACAAGCGCCATTCCGCCTCCGCCGATACGTGTCAATATTTCATATCGTCCGCCTAAATCCTGTCCGATCATCCTAGTCACTCCCCTCGATTCGTGCTGCCCGCTTCTTGCAGAAGAACGACTGTAATGTTGTCGTCCCCGCCAGCATGCAGTGCAAGCTGAATGAGATGATCAGCTTTGGCTTCCAGCTCCAGCTGCTCTGTCGTGACCGTTTGCAGCATTTGCTGCTCGCTCACCAGATTCGATAATCCGTCGCTGCAAAGCAGCAGGACGTCTTCCGGCGACCATTCCACCGATTGCACTTCGATCTCGACTTGCGAATCCGTACCGACTGCGCGTGTAAGCACATTGCGGCGCGGATGATGGGCAGCTTCCTCGGCACTCAGCTGGCCTGATTTGACCAATTCGTTAACGAGCGTATGATCATTCGTAATTTGCGTGATCACGCCTTCTTTAATCTTGTATGCACGGCTGTCGCCAACATGTCCAATAATAGCATTATTCTGCTTAACGAGCGCAGCAACGATGGTGGTACCCATGTTATGGTAGCGCTCATTGCGTGAGGCCATCTCGAAAACGGCTTCATTCGCTTGCGAAATCGCTTGGCGAATAAGCATTTTCCCTTCCTGCAATGACAAGTCAGCTTTCGCTGCGCTTTGCTCCAGCATGCTGCGGAACGCGTCTACAGCCTTTTGGCTGGCGACGTCCCCGGCTTGATGGCCGCCCATGCCATCTGCTACGATGGCAAGCGTAATCCCATTATTCAATTGACTAACCCATGATTGATCTTCATTCACATGACGAACCCGTCCAATATCACTGCGGTTTGCCGTTAACAATCAGTCATCACCTCGCCTGAGACTCCATATGTTTCGCTCTTAACTGGCCGCATGCAGCCGCAATATCATGTCCTTGCTCCCTACGAATCGTAACGCTCACTTTATTCCGTTCCAATACGCGTTGGAATTCAAATATGTCCTCGCGAGGTGTTCGAACGTAGTTTCGTTCAGGAACATGGTTAACTGGAATCAAGTTGACATGACACAGCATGCCTTGCAATACATCCGCCAGCTCCTGAGCATGCTCTGCGCGGTCATTTACTCCGCCAATCAAGGCGTATTCGAACGTGATTCTCCGACCTGTTTTGGCGATATAGTTATGGCAGGCAGCCATTACATCATCGAATGGGAAACGACGGTTAACCGGCATAAGCTTCGAGCGCAGCGCGTCATTCGGCGCATGAATCGATAGGGCAAGGTTAATTTGCGTATTTTCCTCCGCGAATTTGTACATGCTCGGCACAATACCGCTCGTCGATACCGTAATATGGCGTTGGCCAATATTCAGTCCCTTCTCGTGAATCATGATGCGAAGAAACGTCATCGTGGCGTCATAGTTCTCGAACGGTTCGCCCGAGCCCATAATTACGATGCTTGATACACGCTCTCCGGTAGCATCAAGCATCTGTTGAGCCGTTACCACCTGCGCTACGATTTCGCCTGCGGTCAGATTCCGTTTCAATCCGCCGAGCGTCGATGCGCAGAACGTGCAGCCGATCCGGCAGCCGACCTGAGTCGTTACGCAGATGCTGTTGCCATAGTTGTGGCGCATAATAACCGTTTCAATTGCATGCGCATCGTGAAGGCCAAACAGAAACTTAACCGTTCCATCCTTCGATTCGAACTTCGTTATTTCGCTGAGCGTTACAAACTGAAAGCTCTCTTCAAGCTTATCGCGCAGCGTCTTGGATAGGTTGGACATATCTTCAAAGCTCTTTACCCGCTTCACATAAAGCCAATCAAACAACTGTCCGCCTCGAAATGCGGGCTCTCCGTTGTCTTTCATCCATTGTTGAAGCTGTTCGAGCGTGTAGTCATATATGCATGGTTTCATTTCATCACACCTGTACCTTATAGTAGGGCGGCTCCATGTTCGGAATGCCGCCATCGATTTATTTTACCACAAACGCCCATGTTCAGCCATAAGCGCCGCTTAAGAGCGTTTAATCATCCTTGCAATGTAAAAGCCGTCACTGTCAAAATGCTGCGGAAGCAGCTGTGCTTGACCTTCGAAATGCTCATCGATCACACCGGCCTTCCTAAGCTGATCCAGGATCGGTTCCGGCCAGCCCGGATCTAATTCAAATTCAGAATGCGCCTGTAGAAAGTGGGCAATCTGCTTCTCATTCTCGTCTCTCTCAATCGTACAAGTACTGTACACGAGCACGCCGCCTGGCCGTACTAAATCGCATACTGCATTTAGCAGTCGTTGTTGTACTGCAGCAATATCAGAAACATCGCCTAACGTTTTGGTCCATTTGATTTCGGGCTTTCGTTTAATGACACCAAAGCCTGAGCACGGCGCGTCCAACAGCACGGCGTCCATCGAATTCGGCTTAAAGCGATCCGCAAGCTTCAGCGCATCCTCGGTAATCGCCTCCACGTTGCGAAGCTTAAGACGCTCGGATTGCGTGACGATCAAATCTCGTTTATGAGCATGCAAATCATTCGCCCATACCTTGCCTTTGCCCTCCATCAGCTCCGCCAAGTGTGTGCTCTTGCCGCCTGGCGCAGCACAGCAGTCCAGCACCTGCATGCCTGCTTTCGGCGCTACAACCTCCGCAACGAGCATCGAGCTCTCATCCTGCACGGACCATAATCCGTCGCGGAATCCGGCCGTATCCGCAAGATTGCCGCCGCGTTCAACCGCAATGCCCGCGGGCGCAACAGCCGACAGCTTCGCATCGTAACCGGCTTCCGTCAGAAGCGCAATCGCATCCTCGCGGCTTCCCTTTAACGTATTGACACGAACGCTTGAATGAGGATGTGCATTGCCTGCAGCGCATATCTGTTCGGCTTGGTCTGCACCATATGCGGATACCCAGCGGCTTACCAGCCATTCGGGATAAGAATGGCGCAGTGCGATTTGGACAATTGGATCGGCGTGCTTGATCGCAGACGCCTGAAGCTCGCCTCGGCCTCGGTCAATGCTGCGAAGCACGCCATTTACCATGCCGGAAATCCCGGAGTGGCCGCGCTTCTTCGCAATGGTAACCGCCTCGTTAACCGCGGCATGCGCAGGTATTCTGTCCAAATACAGAAGCTGATAGGCACTCATTCGGAGCAGCTGGTGAACCCAAGGCTCAAGCTTGTTCAAGCCTTTGGAAACAAAGCGGCCTAGCCAGTAATCGAGTGTGGCTTGACGCTGGATTGTCCCGTACACGAGCTCTGTGACGAGCCCGGCATCTGCTTTCTGCAGTCCCGCGTCCTGAAGGGTTCGGTTCAACTGCAGATTGCTGTAGGCGCCTGTCTGCGCAACCTTGACCAGCGTATCCATAGCCAGCTCACGCGGTGATTTCGCCTTGCGGCTGCCTGCCTGCTGCGAGGCTTGAACGGCCTGATCTGGTTTGTTCCCGGAGGTAGGACGCTTATGTCCGTTTTTCCCTTTCGGCTTGGCGTTTACAGACTGACTGCCCTGATGATTCAGGTTCTTTTTATGTGTTCCACTATCCGTCATTCCGCACCTCCGAGCCTAACAAAGTGCCCGTTTCAAGACGCGCGCCCTTCAGCCACTCCGCAGCATTCATCACTCGCTTGCCTGCTGGCTGAATCTCTTTCAATAGAAGAACGCCATCGCCAGTCTGAACATGAATGCCCTGGCTGTCTGCTGCAAGCACAGCTCCGGGTGCTGCCGATTTATTCGAAGTCTGAGATTCCGATTCGGCGCACGACCATATTTTGAACACCTCACCGTTCAAATAAGTGAAGGCGCCTGCCATTGGCGACAAGCCGCGAACCTGATTGAAAATTTCACGCGCTGTTTTGGTCCAATGGATAAGCTCGTCCTCACGCGTTAGGTTTGGCGCATAAGTTGCCTGATCATGCTGCTGCGGAATTGCCTTCGCCTCACCCGAAACGATAGACGGCAGCGTTTCTCTCAGCAGCTCTGCGCCTGCGAGACTTAGCTTATCGAACATCGTACCGGAAGTATCCTCATCCGTAATCGGAAGCTCGACGACACTAATCATATCGCCGGTATCCAGACCTTCGGCCATGTACATAATCGTGACGCCCGTTGAGCTTTCTCCATTAATAATAGATCTTTGGATAGGCGCTCCGCCGCGATATTTCGGAAGCAAGGAGCCATGCACATTAATACAGCCTAGCCGTGGGATATCGAGCAGTGACTTCGGTAAAATTTGACCGTAGGCCGCCGTTACGATCAAATCCGGCTTCAGCTCCGCGATTGCAGCAACAGCATCCGCATTGCGCATCCGCTCCGGCTGCAGCACAGGCAGATTGAACGACAACGCCGCTTCCTTTACAGGCGGCGGCGTGAGCGTTTTTTTGCGGCCTTTCGGCCGATCAGGCTGCGTGACTACGGCAACGACATTGTACTGCTGCTCAAGAAGCAGCTTTAAAGAGGGAACGGCAAAATCCGGCGTTCCCATAAATACGATACGCATGAAGCTATTCGCCGCCTTTTCTAGCTCTTTCCGAAATGTCGTAGATACTCTCCGCCAAATCGGTGAACAAAATACCGTTCAAATGGTCGACCTCATGCTGGAAGGCACGCGCAAAATAACCTGTTGCCTCGACCGTAAACGACTGACCGCTGCTGTCTTGACCTGTAACTACGATACGGTCCGCGCGCAATACGTCACCGTTAAGATTCGGAATGCTCAAGCAGCCTTCTGGTCCAAGCTGTTCGCCTTCCTGCTCCACAATAACAGGATTGACCATTTCCACCAATCCATTCTCATCGCCGACATCTACCACGATAACCCGCTTCGAAATACCGATCTGAGGTGCGGCAAGGCCTACTCCCTCCGCGTCGTACATCGTCTCTGCCATATCTTTAAGCAACTTTTGCAAATTTGCGTTGAACTTCGTTACTTCCTTTGCCACTTCCCGCAATACCGGGTCCGGCTCTTTCACAATTATACGGATACTCATTGTATTCCCTTCCTTTACGATCATTAAAATAGTAATAGCTATTTATAATATAACTTGTGGATCCACGTCAATACTGAATTGCACAAGGCGCTGCGGCGTTCCGCCCGTGAATGGCAAGAGCGCTTTCCGGACAAGCGCGGAAGCATCGATGCTCCCCCGATATTTTATCACACATTGAAAACGGTAGCGATCTTTGATTCTTGAAATCGGCGACGCAACTGGGCCAAGCACTTCAAGCGCTCTCCCAAAACCGCTGCTTAGCGAAATCAGAACCCCTTCATTCTCGGCAATCTCGCGCAGCTCTGAAGCAAATCCCTCACTGACGGTAGACAGCAGCGGCAGCTGCTCATGCGACATCGTGACTAGAATCAGCCTGCAGTATGGCGGATATCCCATTGCGCTGCGATGGCGAAGCTCCTCGCTGACAAATGCTGCGTAATCATGCTGCTGCGCCGTAACGACGGCATAATGCTCAGGCACGTAGGTTTGAATAACGACCTCGCCAGGCAAATGATGCCTCCCCGCGCGTCCGGCAACCTGGGTGAGCAATTGAAACGTACGCTCTGCTGCGCGGAAATCAGGCAGATTAAGCGAGGTATCCGCTGCAATAACGCCGACAAGCGTGACAAAAGGGAAATCAAGTCCTTTAGCCACCATTTGAGTGCCTAGCAATACATCTGCCTTCCGGTCGCCGAACTGCTTCAGCAGCTTCTCATGCGAGTTTTTTTCGGTCGTAGTATCCACATCCATCCGAATGACCCTAATGCCAGGGAAAAGCTTGGAGAGCTCCTCCTCTACCCGCTGGGTTCCGGTCCCGAAATAACGGATATGCTCGCTTTGACAAGAAGGACAAGTGGCCGGTGCCTGCTCTGCATGGCCGCAATAGTGGCAGCGCAGCGCCCGTGATTTCTGATGGTAGGTTAGTGAAATGTCACAATGAGGACAAGCTGCTGTGTAGCCGCAAGAGCGGCACATCACAAAGGTCGAATACCCTCTTCGATTAAGAAGCAGCACCGATTGCTCGCCGCGCTCCAGCCTGTCGGCAAGCGAGCTGTGAAGCAGGCGGCTGAACATGGAACGATTGCCTTCCTTCAGTTCCTCGCGCATATCGATGACGGAGACAGGCGGCAGCGGCCTCCCGCCTACACGCACGGGCATAGGAAGCAGAGCCGGCTCTCGTCCTTCATCCTTAGCTGTCAACGGCCTGCTTGCCGCGGCGAAAGACTCAAGGGAAGGCGTCGCGGAGCCGAGTACTACCGCAGCCCCATGCTGTCTTGCCCTGCGAACGGCTACGTCGCGCGCATGATATTTCGGACTCTCCTCCTGCTTGTAGGAAGATTCATGCTCCTCGTCAATTATAATAAGCCCAATGCGCTCAAAGGGTGCAAATATAGCTGACCGAGCCCCAATCGCGACCTGTACCTGACGGCTGCGGATTTTGCGCCACTCGTCGTAACGCTCCCCGTTAGAGAGCCTGCTGTGGAGAACAGCTACAGCATCGCCGAAACGTCCCTTGAAACGTTCCACCATCTGGGGGGTCAAGGAGATTTCCGGAACCAGTACGATCGCTTGCTTTTCCTGCTCCAAACAAAATTGGATGGACTGCAAATAAACCTCTGTCTTCCCGCTCCCCGTAACGCCAAGCAGCAGCATCGTCCTCGACTCGCCCGCATCAACGGCTCTTATGATCCGGTCGTATACCTCGTTCTGACCCTCGGTCAATGCAAGCGGCATCGTTCGCTCAAATTCCCTGCCTGCATAAGGATCGCGCTGCTGCTCAACCTCTCTCAGCTCAAGCAGTCCTTTCTCGGCCAGCGAGCGGACGCTTGCAGCCGAGCCTCCCGCTTCAGCAAGAAGCTGCTGGAGCACCATTGGCTCTCCTCGCTCCAGCATGAAAGCAAGAACTTCGCGCTGCTTACCCGCCCGCGCCGGCAATGCCTCTAATTGAGTACGGACCATCTCTACATCATCGGGAACATAAACGGTTAGCACCTTGCGAACAGCCAGTCGATCCCGCACCTTCGTATGCTCAACCAGCACCCCTTCCCGCAGCGCGGACTTCACTGACTTTGCGTATTCAGGGAATCGCTCGAGCAGCACATCCAGCTTAACCAGCTGGCTGCCCATCCACTCAGTCATGGCAAGCGGCAAGTCCTCACTAGCTGATTCCGCGTCTTGAATGCAGACGAGTCTTTCCGCCTTGCCCTTCAAGGCTCCCGGTATCATTGCCTGCAGCGCCGTTGTCCAAGAGCAGCAATATTTCTCGCTCATCCATTTCGCCAACTCGATCAAGTCAGGAAGCAGCGGGGGCACATGATCGAGCAGCTCGGCAATCGGCTTCAACCGCTTCGAATCAAAATCCGACGTATCGGAAAGCTCAGTCACGAATCCTTGCAGCACGCGCCCTCCGAAGGGTACTCCGACACGGCTGCCTACCTCGATCCAGTCGGCAAATGCAGCAGGCACCTCATAATCAAACGGCCGATCCGTCTGGCGGCTCGGCACGTCTACAATGACTTTGGCAATCATTTGCTGCTCCCTCCAGCAGCGTTCATCCGCGCTTCAATCAGCTCAAGCAAGCGGGTCGCAACCTCGCGCTTCGACAGCAGCGGCATTGAATCCAATAAACCCTCCGGGCTGTATACTTGAACGATGTTCGTATCCCCGTTGAAGCCAGCTCCGTCCTTGCCTACATCATTGGCTACGATAAGGTCGCAATTTTTACGTCGAAGCTTGTCCATTGCATAGTGCTCAACTTGGTCCGTTTCCGCGGCAAAGCCGACTAAAAATTGATGCTGCTTCCGCTGTCCCAGCGTCTCAAGAATGTCTACCGTACGTTCAAGCTCCAGTACGAGCTTTTCGCCCGTTTTTTTCAGCTTCTGATCGCTGACCTGAGCTGCCCTGTAATCCGCGACCGCCGCAGCCTTGATGACGATATCCATATTCGCGAACCTGCCAGACACTGCTTCCAGCATTTCCTGCGCCGATTCCACCCGAATGACGTTCACCCCAGAAGGAATAGCAGCCGTTGTTCTTCCTGCAATTAGCGTTACATCCGCTCCCATCAGCTGTGCGGCTTCCGCAATCGCAAATCCCATTTTGCCTGACGAGTCGTTTGTCAGAAACCGGACAGGATCCAGTCTCTCCATTGTACCGCCAGCGGTAACGAGTACGCGTTTGCCTTTCAGCTTGGCTCCCCTGCTGAACCAAGAGCCAATTGCTGCCACAATATCCTCGGGCTCAGCAAGCCGGCCTTTGGCTACATAGCCGCAAGCGAGCTGACCTGTTCCCGGCTCAACAAACATCACCCCGCGTGCTGCCAGCAGCTCTAAATTGCTGACAACCGCAGGATGCTCATACATATGTACATTCATGGCCGGAGCAATAAGTATCGGACTTGTTGCTGCCAGCAGTGTCGTGCTGAGCATATCATCAGCGTGGCCTCCGGCTAGCTTGGCAATGGCATTGGCAGTAGCCGGAGCAATCACGATTAGATCTGCGTGGTCAGCCAAATGAATATGCGAGACGACAGCAGGGTCACGCTCGTCAAACGTATCGATATGAACAGGGTTGCGCGACAACGTTTGCAAAGTAAGCGGCGTGATGAACTTCGTTGCTGATTCGGTCATAATGACATGCACGGTTGCTCCTGCCTGAACTAGCTTACTGCAGAGCGCCGCGCCTTTATAAGCTGCGATTCCGCCTGTAATGCCGAGTATAATGGTTTTTCCTTTTAGCATGGTGTATCTCCTATCAAGCGTAAACGGCTAAAAGCCACTCTGAATACAAGATTCCGTTCCGCATTAAGCTGACGCGCCCGCTAGGACGCTGGCTTATCATTTGTTATTTTAAAAGGGCAAGTTCGTCTTAGCAAGGCGGCAACGCTCACCAATCCTTACGCTCTCTCAAGCTCGTGATTTGCGCAACGTGATGCTTTCCGTGCCAAGCTACGTACCCTAAGAAGTAAGCTAAGCCAATCTGGCTTCCCTTCTCTGGGTGGTAGAACATTTTATCAAAGTCGGCCGTCTCCATCGAGCGCAGCAAAAGCACCAAGCGTGCATGAATACCTTCCACGATTGAAAGGCTGATTGCAGCTGACGCTTGGAGGCTGTCGGCGGTTTCGGCCCAGCGCTCTTCATTAAAAGGCTTGATCGTCGGATTATTCTCCGTAAGCGCGAGCTTGAAGCGTGAAAAATAATTCATCGATGCATCCGCAAGATGATGTGCGACCTGCCTAACGCTCCAGCTGCCGCTCCGATAAGAAGTATCCAGCTGTTCATCGTCCAATTCCGCTAAAGCAGCGCTGAGCTGACCAGGCAGTCTCTCGATGTCGACAATCCACTGTTCACGATGTTTATTGGTCATTCCCTCGAACGAGTACCTGCCAATCGGATAACGTAATTTGTCCATTCCGTTCCCTCCTGTTCATTCGTCCATGAATCGCAATTCCCATCAACTATCATAACATATGCAGCATCAAAATCTAACCAGACCCTATCGTTTTCAATTAAAAAAAGCGGGAGGCTCAGCATTCCTAATCGGCTGCGCCCCTCCTATGCGTGCTTCAACCGGTGTGCCATCGCATAAAGCTCAGCAATATCAAATCGCCCGATTTCCTCAAACCTTCTCACAGCTTCGTCGATCGATACCACTTCTACTAATGCCACCTGCTCGCCATCCGGCGGGTTCAGCGGCTTTCCTGTTAGCTTGACCTCGCCATACCCAACCATCCTAACGAAATTCGGATGCGGAATATGCGGCCGATAAGGCTGGCTGGCTGAGGAATGACAATTGAAGCATCCAAACAGCGTATAATCTGTCAGCTCAGCTCCCAGCTCCTCCAGCACCTCTCTCTTCAAAGCATCAAGATGATGCTCGCCCGGCTCGAGCGTCCCCCCTGCAAGCTCCCATCGTCCGTCCTCAAGCTGCATGACGACATACCCGTCCCCAACCGTTGGAATAATGCTAATATTGCTGACCAGCGAAATGTCCACCTCATAATTTAGCGAAAAACAGTTTTCGACTGCTCCCCAAACGATGCACTTGGATAATGCAGGTGAATTTTCTATCACAGTATGTTCATTCATCGATCTCAACTTCCTTTTTCTCAAAATACAGCTTCATATTATCGATGCTGAATATCGCTAATGTGATTATGACATTCCCTTAGTTTATCAAATCTGATGCCGTTATTCATACTTATACATGTGAAAAAGAAAAAAGAGCTGCTCGGCCATGCATGCCGAGCGGCTCTTTCGTTGTGCTGATCATTATTCTCCAATCAGCATTGCTGTAATTTCCTCTGCTTGCGCTAGAATCGATACGGGATCAAAATACCAGAAACGGTCAGCGGCCAGCTCGTGAACACGGTTGTTTTTTACAGCAGCCAGCGAGTTCCATATTTCTGTTTTCTTAAACTCGTCATTGCCGGTCTCTGAAAACAGCAGAATATGGTCGCCTGCATAATCAGGAAGCAATTCGAGTGCGAGCTCCTTCCACTGCGTATCGCCGAACAGCTCGCTCCGAATGCGTTCAGTCGGCTGGAGCTGCAATGCGCCGTATATTGCTTGACCGCCCCTGCCAAAGTTATCACCAAACGTATATGTCGTTTTCCCACCCGATTCAAAAATGGAGAAGGTTTCATCCTTGCTTACTTTTCCAGAAAGCTTGCCTCTAAGCTCCACTATCTTCCCATCGTAAGCCGTTAACCAAGTTTCTGCTTCCGCCTGTTTGCCGAGCAGCTCCGCAATTCCTCTCATCTCGGCATGCACGCCCTTGAACGTGGCATTCGTGCCGAATGGAATCGCGACAGTTGGGGCAATTTTGGAAAGCTGGTCATAGACATTCGCATCCTCTGTCGCCGTAATGATTAGGTCGGGCTCAAGCGATACGACTTTCTCCAGGTTAATAGTGCTTCTCTCGCCAATTCCTTCGATTCCCGCTGCCAAGTCCTTTGTGTAAGGATTATCTATGTAATATTGGTCTGCACCGACAGGCTTTACACCAAGCGCGAGCATCGTCTGCAAATATTGATCCGCTACAATCCGCTTAGGGTTGGCCGGTATTTCCACGTCACCGTTAATTGATTTGTAAATCCGTGTAGCATTCTCATCCACAGCCTCTGTTGGGCTAGCGGATGGCGATGGCGATACGGCAGCATTGTTCGTTTGGTTAGCCGCCTCGTTTGTACCTGCATTATTCCCGCCGCAGGCCGCTAGTAAGGTAATTAATGAAAGTACAACCGTCCCCAGTCCTAATCTCTTTCTCCAGCTTTGCATTCTTCAGTTCCTCTTTCCATCTGTTATTTTGATGCGAATGATTACCATTCTCATGAAATAACAGTAACAGCTTGTGAAGTTACGCGTCCATAGCTAAATGTGATATTCTCATGACCTCTACGAGGTGCTCTTTGAAATAAAATGGACAATGTCCTTTAGCTGCTTCTCTGTTGAAGCCGGATCAAATCCATAAAAAGCTTGTCCGTCAATGCTATATATATGCTTGTTTTGATAAGCGGGAAGCAGCTGCCAGCAGCGGCGGTTTATAATATTTTGTACTTTGATCCGTTCCTTTTGATCCTTAGGCAGGACAATGAACATATGATCAGCTGCAAAAGAATGAACCTCCTCCGTTGGCATCTCCACATATCCAATTCGGTGGGTGCCGTTCTCCATCATGCTAAGCGGCGGTGCAAACTGGAGCGTATCGTATAGAAGATGGGACGCCCTTCCCCACTTGTCTCCAAACACATAGCTGGTTTCGGCACCAAGCTCGATTACGACCGCCGTACCCCGTTTGCCAAGGCAATGATCCAATTCACGACTCGCGCGGCCTGCAAGCTCTTCAAGCCGCTTAAGGCAATCCTTGGCTGCGAGAGAGCGATCAACAATTTCTGCAATACGCATAAACTGCTCATCCCAATTCATTTGTTCGAATGGCAGCGACACTAACGGTGAAATACGCCGAAGCTCCTCCGAGCTCTCCTCGTTCGAAACATAATTCAAAATCAAATCAGGAGATGTCGGTTTAATCGCTGCGTACAAATCTTTCGGTACGTTTTGGAATAAATGAATCTTGCTTCTTGCAGCTTCCTGTCCAAATAGGTCTAGTGTCCAATTGGAGACAACGGCCAGAGAAGGCGTGACACCAAGCGTAAACAAACTAGCCGAATAGTTATAGGATAATGTGGCAATTCGCTTGGGACGTTTCAAATAAATAGTCGGTGCGTCCCCTGTTATCTGCTTAAAGCGGCGACTCAAATAGAAGCCATCCTTGTAGCCCACGCTCAGCGCAGTTTCATACAAGTCTTTTTTGGAAGTGAACAGCTGCTCCTGAGCGGCACGGATACGGAGCTCGGTTACATACTCTTTAAACGTCTTCCCGGTATGGCGTTTGAACACCCGAGAGAAATGCTCCGGACTAACACACGCTCGCTTCGCTTCCGCAGACCTAGTCATCTCTCCAGCATAATTCTTTTTAATATAGTCCAGCGCCTTTTCTATCCATTCCGACCCTGCAGCTATTTTCTCTATCCCTGAATTTGGAATTGCCTGACTTTCACTCGTGCTACCATCTTCTCTTGAGAAGCACAGCGATTCAGGCATGATGCCCGCACGCAGCTGCTTTCTCCATTGCTCAGCAGCTTCCAGCGTCAATTCACCGATATTCGCAACCAATCGATGCTTCGGTTTGCCGTTCTCATCGCGGTAGGATTCAACAATTTTATAGTAGTCATGCTGCTTACTATTTTTCCGCTTTAACGGGACTTTTTTCAAAAACAAGATTCGTCCTCCTCTGATAGGACTACAGACTTGCCAACACCAAGCCTAACTATCGTCCCCGCCATACATGTATTCCTTGGAGCTGCGATGAAATCCTTTCATCATTGATAACTATTATCAATTATAAAGCAAGAAGCCGCTGCGGGAAAGCGGCTTTTATTATTCGGAAATTAATGACTAATAAACTGAAATATGCCAATAAACAGGATGATTCCTATAAACACAATGGCAAAAGCGATGGCAAAGCTTGCAATGCCTGAACGACTGCCCTTTGGTTGTGATTTTAGCTGCTCCACCTGCTCCTCAAGCTTCTCCAAGGATCGCTTCATTTCTTGAATTTCCTTTTCACTCGCCACTTTGCATACCTCCTATCCTAATAAGAGCAACATTAAACTATACGCGCTTATCCACAATATGCTTGCTATTTTGAATATCTTTTCTGAGCAGCCTCAATTCCTCGTTAAGCTCCACCATTTGTTTGGTAAGTTTGGAAGAATCAATCGCTCCGCGAATTACAACGGACAATAGCAGCATCGACACGATTAAAAAAATAATAGCAATTAGCAACGGTTCCATATTTACCTCCTATGTATAATTATTAGACGAACATGCATGAAGCTGGTTTCCATTATTTTAACAAAAGTCATTGGAAACGAGAAGTTATCGCGCTGTTAAACACAGAAACGGAGCGCTTACTGTTACCAGTAAGCGCTCCGCTCTACATAAAAATTATTTAAAAACTGCTGTTTAGTCCTCTTTTGTAGCGAGGTTTTCCACTTGGAGAATGTCGCCGTAAATTTCTTCTAGCGCAACGCCAACATACTTGCGGGACCGCGGATTTCTCAATTCCGATTTGTCTCCATTACGGAGCATGCGAGCACGTCTGGAAGCTGCTACCACTAGCGTGTATTTACTGTCAACTTTTTTCACCATTTCGTCAATGGACGGATATAACATCGTTCATTCTCCTCACTCATGCTTTCTCAATTGCGGCGACCATGCCCGAAACGTACGGTAAATATCTTTCTCTTCGGCAATGCTCGGCTATCATGATGCTGCGAATACGATCGCATGCAGCATCTATCTCATCATTCAATACCGCATAATCATAGTGGCCAAGTAAGTTCATTTCATCGACCGCTACAGACATGCGATTATTGATCGTATCCAAAGATTCGGTGCCACGGCCCGTTATACGCTGCTTCAGCTCATCCAAGGATGGTGGCAATAAAAATACGAAAATGCCCTCGGGGAACTTTTGCTTCACCTTCAGCGCACCTTGAACTTCGATTTCCAGAATGACATCCTTGCCGCTTGCTAACGTGCGCTCCACGAAATCTCGCGGCGTCCCGTAGTAATTACCAACATATTCAGCATGCTCAAGAAGTGCGTCACGCGCAATCATATCTTGAAACTGCTCACGGCTTTTGAAAAAATAGTTGACTCCATCCACTTCACCCTGACGCGGCAATCTGGTCGTTGCCGACACCGAATAGACAAGCTCAGGAACCTTATTACGAAGAACGGAACAAACCGTCCCTTTGCCGACCCCAGAAGGGCCTGACAGTACAATTAACAATCCCTTATCCATATGACTCCCCGTACTATTCGTCGTTATCGTCGTCCTTAGTGGATAAGCGGTGTGCAACCGTTTCGGGCTGAACAGCCGACAATATCACATGATCGCTATCCGTAATAATTACAGCGCGCGTGCGTCGTCCATATGTAGCATCAATAAGCATATGGCGGTCGCGGGCTTCTTGAATGATTCGTTTAATCGGAGCTGATTCCGGGCTTACGATTGAAATAATGCGGTTTGCAGATACAATATTGCCGAATCCGATATTAATGAGTTTAATAGCCAAGCCTGGTTTCCTCCCCCGCCTACGGTCTACCCTGTGCATCTGTCTGCAAGTGTGAATGACTAGTATATATTTAGATAATGTGAATACGACAACTTTGCGTTCTTGCCAAATACCGACAGAACTACTGCACTATTGTTGACGAAAAAAGCGCCTTGCATACTTCTCCGCTTAGACGAATGCACCTACCGCTGCCGTTTGTAAACGGCCTGTCCTTGCCATGCTTTGAAAGTGTGGCAACTGTATCCTTGCTTTATTTTAATTGATTTTTCGTCAACGAACAAGCGAAAATGCGAAAACAAGCAAAAAAGGCTCGTTTCCGCATCGTTTCTTCACAATTTAGCTACATACGCTCTGTTTTCTGCCAAACGTACTGTGTAAGCTGGACGCCCATATCATAAAACATAAACGGAGTAATTAAATAAATGCCTTTGAAATGCGGCAAAGCAGCATCGAGCAGTTCCTTGGCAATCTGAACGCCTTCCGCTCTGCCAGCTTCTCCTTCAAGTCCGGCCATTCTAGCGCGCACCTCGTCCGACAGCTGAATTCCCGGCACCTCGTTGTGGAGGTACTCGGCATTGCGTCCGCTGGCAAGCGGCATAATGCCGATAAATACGGGAACGGACAAATGCTTCGTAGATTCCGCAATTCGCTCGATAAGTGCCGGATCATATACGGGCTGCGTCATAATATAGTCCGCACCCGATTTGATTTTGCGCTCGAGCCGCTGAACAGCCTTGTCCAAATGCTTCACATTCGGATTAAAAGCAGCTCCAACGACGAATTTAGCTTTCTGCTTCAACGGCTTGCCGGAGAAAGCCGTTCCGTCGTTCAACTGTTTGATCATCCGAATCATCTCGAAGGATGTCAAGTCATACACGGAGCTTGAATCCGGCAAATCGCCGAATCGAGCCGGATCGCCGGTCACCGCGAGCACATGATCGATATCGAGTGCATCCAGACCCATCATATGGGACTGCGTTCCAATTAAGTTGCGATCGCGGCAAGCGATATGCACGAGCGGCCTAATGCCGACCTTCTCCTGCAAAAGCGCAGCAAGCGCGATATTGCTCATTCGGGTTACGGCAAGCGAATTGTCGGCCATCGTGACCGCATCCGCCTTCGCTTCTTTGAGCGCAGCCGCTCCGTCCATAAACTTGCGAATATCCAAATCACGTGGCGGATCAAGCTCCACGATAACCGTATGACGCTTATTAACAAGATCTACAATGGAAGGCTCCTGTATGGCTTGTTTGCTTGATATGGCGTCCGATTCAGCCAGCTTCTCAGCAGGCTTTACGATAATCTTCTCGAAGACAGGCAATGGTGCTCGTGCTTGTCCTATTTGCGGAACATAGTTCTCAAGTGCAGCCGCAATCGCTTGGATATGCTCCGGCGTCGTTCCGCAGCAGCCCCCAATTAATCGTGCACCGCGATCAGCAAAGCGCAGAGCAGATTCTGCGAAATATTCCGGGCCGGCGGAATACGTATATTTGCCGTCAATGTAATCTGGAATACCCGCATTCGGATATACGGACAAAGGCAAGCCTATAGGGCCTGTTATCGAATCGATCGCTCGCATAATACCATTGGGACCGCTTCGGCAGTTAAAGCCGACGACATCGGCGCCTTCTTCCTGCAATTGGTCAAAAGCACTCTTCATGCCATTGCCTTCCTGTGTACGACCAACGTCCTCCACGGCAAATTGGCAAATAACAGGCAGGTTCGAAGCCGCTCTTGCGATACGAAGCGCGAGCAGCATCTCATCAAGATCATAGAATGTTTCGAGCAGCAAGCCGTCAACGCCTTCTTCAAGCAAAGCATGCATTTGGCGCTGATAGGCTTCGATTACTTTTGCGGTTCGCAGGTTTTTAAGCTTCCCGTCACGGATAGAGCCGACGGCTCCAACGACGTAGGCATCCTCGCCAATCGCAGCGCGAGCAGCACGCACGCCGGCGCGATTGATGGCATCCATCTCGTGCTCCAAGCCGTATTTCGAAAGCTTCTCATTATTAGCTGAAAACGTATTCGTCTCGATAACGCGTGCACCAGCCTCATAATAGCGGCGGTGGATATTCTCAATCACATCTGGACGAATCGTATTGAATTCTTCATAAGAAACGCCGACAGGGAACCCCATCTGATACAGATAGGTTCCCATCGCGCCGTCCCCGGTCAAGATACGCTGCTGGAGCGCTTCCCTTAAATCCGGTTTCATTTTATTCATTCCACCCATCTTACGTTGCTCTTAAAAATTACCGCGGTACGAAACGGCCGCAGGGCCAGACATATAAACATGGTTATCCGATTCATTCCATTCAATCAGAAGATCTCCGCCTTTTAAAGATACAGTAGCGGTACGATCTGTAGCGCCATTCAGCACCGAAGCCACGACTGTTGCGCAAGCGCCCGTGCCGCAAGCAAGAGTCGGGCCTGCGCCGCGCTCCCATACGCGCATGTCCGTATGCGTACGGGAATTGACCGTTACGAATTCTACGTTAATTTTGCGCGGGAATAACGGATGTGTCTCAAGCTTAGGGCCCCACGTATTCAGATCAAAGCTGGCTGCATCATCTACATAAATGACACAGTGAGGATTGCCCATCGACACCGCTGTGAAACGGAATTCACGTCCGTCAACCTCGATTGGATGCTCGATTACGCGTTCAGCGTCAATCGTTGTCGGAACCTGAAGCCCGTTCAGAATAGGCTCGCCCATGTCGACGCGGACAGAGGTTACCTCGCCATTATCAACGGTAAGCTGAACCTTCTGAGCGCCTGCTCCCAACGTTTCGATCGTAATCTCTTTTTTATCGGTTAGTCCATTATCGTACACATATTTGGATACACAGCGAATGGCATTGCCGCATTGCTCGGCTTCCGAGCCGTCGGAATTAATGATGCGCATCCGGAAATCCGCGATCTCAGAAGGAAGAATATAAACAAGGCCGTCTGCCCCGATACCGAAAAACCGGTTGCAAAGCCTAATAGCCAAATCGGCTACATCCGCTGGCAGCTGCTGCTCGCCTGCGATGACTACGAAATCGTTTCCTAAACCGTTCATTTTTGTGAAATTCATATGATTGCCCTCTCCTTGCCACATCTCTTAATAGGTCATTGCTATGATTTATTCTTCATAGCATACCGCAAAGCAAGGAGAAAGGCTATTCATAATTTGTTTAATGATTTGTATTTATTTGCTATCTTGCCGCGGTTTGCGGCCCGATCGGCCATTTCGTTTTGTTCTTCTTTTTGTTTGAAGTACCGAGCACGCTGCCAATTCCCATTAGGAACGTCGGAATTCCTGCTGCAACAAATACGAGACACCATTCACGGAAGTTAAGCGGAACCGTTTTGAATATGGGCTGCAGCGCTTCGATATAAAGGACCCCGATCATAAGAAGCAGCGAGGACAGCACGGCCAGCACCAAATATTTGTTTTGAAACGGGTTCCGATGAAAAATCGAGCGTGAGCTCCGGCAGTCGAACACATGTATAAGCTGTGCCATGACTAATGTTGCGAATGCGACGGTCTGTGCTTTCATAAGCTGCGCAGCGCTGCCAGCGCTGCCAGGCGCATCATGCAGCGTAATCCAAAATGCGCCAAGCGTGCAGACGCCGATGAGAATGCCGCGGCTAATGATTTTCCAGCCCAATCTGCGGGAGAAAATACTCTCTTTAGCCGAGCGGGGCTTTTGCTGCATAAGATCCTTCTCTGCCTGGTCAACGCCGAGCGCCATCGCCGGCAAGCCATCCGTAACGAGGTTCACCCACAAAATTTGGATCGGGACCAGCGGTAGCGGAAGCCCCGCCATCATCGCTAGGAACATAACAAGAATTTCCCCTACATTGGAAGCCAGCAAATAACGAATGAATTTACGGATATTCTCATAGATTCCCCGCCCCTCTTCAATTGCCGCAACAATCGTAGAGAAGTTGTCATCACTCAGCACGAGCGCTGAGGCTTCCTTCGTAACGTCCGTGCCTGTGATCCCCATTGCAATGCCGATATCCGCCGCTTTGATGGCTGGCGCGTCATTCACGCCGTCCCCGGTCATCGCTACGACATGACCTTGGCGCTGAAGTGCTTTGACAATCCGCAATTTATGCTCAGGAGAAACCCTTGCGTAAACATAAATATTGTCGACTAAACGGTCAAGCTGTTCATCGTCCATCGCTTCAAGCTGCCTGCCGCTCATGGCAATGCCCCCGCGCGGCATAATGCCGAGCTGCCCGGCGATTGCTTCAGCCGTTAATTGGTGGTCGCCCGTGATCATCACCGTTTTGATTCCTGCCCGCCTGCAGGTCGCGATCGCTTCCTTTACCTCGCGGCGCGGAGGGTCGATCATTCCGGTTAGTCCGACGAATACGAGCTGGCACTCCGCATCCGCTTCTGTCTCGCAAGCATCACCCGCCCGTAAATCACGATAGGCAAGCCCCAGAACACGAAGCGCTGACTGTGCCATCTGTTCGCCAGCCTCGGCGCATTTCCGTTTAAGCGTAGAGGTAAACGGAACGACCTTCCCTTCCCACAGCACATAGGCGCAATGATCCATTAGTAGGTCGGGAGCGCCTTTTGTGCAGATGAGCCTGCCGCCTTGGTGTGATACAACGACGGACATTCTTTTTCTTTCGGAATCGAAAGGAAACTCCTTCTCCCGTTTGTACAGCTGCTCAAGCGACTTTGCTGAAGAGCCAAGCTTAGCGGAAAGCACCGCCAATGCCCCCTCTGTCGGATCGCCTTTAAGCGTCCATTCCTCTTGGATTTCTTTGCTCTTGCGCTTGCCCGTTTCGACTGCTTCTACCTTGACGATTTGAGCGTTGTTGCAAAGCGCGCTTACTTGAAGAAGCCGTTTAATCGCTTGATCATGCTTGATGTCGAGCGCATTGCCCGCTTCATAGATAGCGCCAGTCGGTTCATAGCCTTCGCCGCTTACCTCAAGCTGCCTGCCTCCGAGCCATACATGCGTGACGGTCATTTTATTTTGCGTGAGGGTACCTGTTTTGTCCGAACAAATAACCGAGGCGCAGCCGAGCGTCTCCACCGATGGCAGCTTGCGCACGATAGCCTTCCGTTTGATCATTCGCTGTACGCCAAGCGCAAGCGCGATCGTAACGATTGCCGGAAGGCCTTCGGGGATAGCAGCTACGGCCAAGCTGACGCCTGCAAGGAACATCCCGTAAGCAGGCTGTCCATGTAGAATGCCCGCAACGACGACCATGATGGTCAAGCCGATCGCCACGACTATCAAAATTTTCCCAAGCTGCTCCAAACGATGCTGAAGCGGTGTCTCCATCGACTCCGTCTGCTGGATAAGTCCAGCGATCTTGCCCATTTCCGTTTCCATGCCTGTACGAATGACAACGGCCTTTGCCGTCCCCCTCGTAAGCATCGTTCCCATGAAGCCCATATTTCGCTGATCGCCAAGCGGCAAGTCCTCATCTGCAATCGCTGCGGAATGCTTGCCAACCGGAACCGATTCCCCCGTCAAGGCCGACTCCTCTACATAACAGCTATTCGCTTCAAGAAACCGAACATCTGCAGGAATTCGGTCCCCGCTTTCCAAATAAATGAGATCGCCTGCGACAAGCTCCTTGGCAGGAACCGAATGTAACTCCCCGCTTCTGTATACCTTCGCAGTCGGCGCCGAAAGCTCTTTGAGCGCTCGCAGGGAGCGCTCTGCCCTGAATTCTTGCACAAAGCCCAGCACCGCATTGAGACCGATTATGGCTACGATTGTGATGGCGTCCAAGTACTCACCGAGCAGTCCTGAAATTAATGTTGCTCCCATCAACACAAGCACCATAAAATCTTTAAATTGATTGAGGAAAAGCAGAATAGGGGAAACCCGCTTGCCCTCTGTCAATTCATTATGTCCATTCTTCTCCAGCCGCTGCGCCGCTTCCGACGTCGTCAGCCCCTGATTCGGGGAGCTGGCTAATACGTCAATCAGCTCACTCGTTCCCATTTGATGCCATTTCATTTGTTCCATGGAATAACTCCCTCCCGTAATATGCCGAGCCAAGCAGACAAGAGTCCATCGGACAGCCTTCTAGGGTAAATGTATTCGGACAGCCTATAAAATATCCCTGAAAAGACTTAAGTTTTTGGCTCAACTATGGCATGATAGAGAAAGACTTATCAAGAAAGCGAGGAACTTACACCATGGCTTTAGACGGCATCGTCACCCATGCCATTACGCAAGACCTGCAGCGCTGCGTTGGCGCGCGTATACATAAAATCCACCAGCCTACCAATCACGAGCTCGTATTCAGCATTCGGGGAGCAGGCATGCAGGGCAAGCTTTTGCTTTCTGCCAACCCTACTTATCCCCGCGTACACTGGACGACAGGCACGTACGTCAACCCGATGGAAGCGCCTATGTTCTGTATGCTGCTTCGGAAGCACTGCGAGGGCGGACTCATTGAATCGATTCGACAAGTGGGCCGCGAACGCATTATTCATATTGAGGTCAAGCATCGGGATGAGCTGGGCGATTTATCGAACAAAACGATCATCGTCGAGATTATGGGTCGTCACAGCAACATTATTCTGATGGATCCGGCTACGGGCATGATTCATGACGGCATCCACCATGTTACGCCCGCCATCAGCACCCATCGGATCGTATTGCCAGGCAGCACCTACACATCTCCTCCGGAGCAGGGAAAGATCGATCCCCTAGCGATTGAGACCGAGCAAGCCTTTCTGGATGCGCTGAGCGACAGTGACGAGGAAGCGCCCTTGTACAAAAGGCTGGTCGAGAAGCTTAGCGGATTTAGCCCTTTGCTGGCAAAAGAGCTTGTGCATCGCGCGCATGCTGATCAAGATGAAGATGCTCCGCATACGCTGACCGAGGTGTGGAACAGCTACAATGATTTCATTCAGCAAGTAAAAAGCAACCAATTCACGCCGACTATAAAAACCAATTCGGATACGGGAAAATCGTTTTTCTCCATTACAGAACTGACACATATAGAGGGTGAAGCCGAGCTATTTCCAGATATAAGCGCTTGCCTTGAAGGCTTCTATGGCAACAAAGCCGAGCGCGATACGGTTAAGCAGCGGGCAGCGGATCTTATTCGATTCGTTCAAAACGAGAAAGCAAAAAACATTACCAAAATCAAAAAGCTTGAGGATACGCTTGTAGAGGCAAAGGATGCCGAAAAATTCAGAGTGCTCGGCGAGCTTCTTACAGCCTACATGCATCAAATCAAACGAGGGGATACTTTCATTGAGCTGATCAATTTCTATGACGAAGAGCAGGCAGTAGTGAAGATCGATCTTGATCCGCAGCTTACCCCATCGGATAATGCACAGCGTTATTTCCGCCGTTATACCAAGCACAAAAACAGCTTGTCTATCGTTGCCGAGCAAATGGAGCTTGCACGCACCGAAATAGCCTATTTCGAATCACTGCTTCAGCAGGTCGATAACGCTTCACTTGGCGATATAAGTGAAATTCGGGACGAGCTTGTAGAGCAGGGCTACATGAAAGAGCGCGGACGACGCGGTCCGAAGAAGAAAAAAGTGCTGAAGCCAACTTTGTTATGCTTCACGTCCTCCGAGGGTGCCGCTATATTTGTGGGCAAGAACAATACCCAAAACGAATATTTGACCAATCGGCTCGCTTCCCCCTCTGACACATGGCTGCATACCAAGGATATTCCAGGTTCACATGTGGTCATTAGAGGCGGCGACTTCGGCAACGCTACCCTTGAGGAAGCCGCAATGCTTTCCGCACATTACAGCCAGGCACGCGATTCCAGCTCAATTCCCGTCGATTACACAACGATTCGTCATGTGCGCAAACCAAACGGAGCAAAGCCCGGCTTTGTAATTTACGACAATCAGAAAACCTTATTCGTTACACCAGATGAGCGGCGCATTAAATCGCTACCTTGTGTATTGAAATAGCATCCTTTTATTTCTCCAACGCAAAAACACGGCAGCTTATTCTCATGGAATAAGCCGCCGTGTTTTGTTTTTATTATCGGAACAGCTTCGTCGCCTAGATGTCATCCCGCTCTCTTCTCCATGAGGGCTGTAGCTGCCTAAGCACAGCTGCGCTTACTGTACGGCTGCCTACTGCACCATGAAAAATGATGCCCTCTCGCGAACCATGAAAGTCTGATCCGCCTGTAACGATCAACTGGTAGCGGTCTGCCAGCTCCGCATATCGGCGTTCATCCTGAGGTCCATGGTCTGAGTGATATACCTCTATGCCTTGAGCCCCGTACTGTATGATCTCCTCGACCAATGCATCATTTCCGTACAAGCCCGGATGCGCAATTACGCTCGTACCGCCTGCCTCTCGTATCCAATCGATCGCCTCGAATGGTTGCAATCTCGGCGGATTGACGTAAGCAGCGGCACCAGTGGCCAAATAACGATCGAATGCTTCTCTTATATTCGATACTGCTCCTTTGGCGATAAGCGCTGCCGCGATATGTGGACGGCCAATGCTGACAGCAGCGGATTGCAGCTCGCTTCTCGTACGATCACCATGCGCTGCAGCTATCACATCCTCCATAGTAACGGCAATACCGAGCTCTCTCAGCCTGTCCACGATCATTTCATTTCGACGGTCTCTCAGTCCACGCAAGCTCGCAAGCCGCGAAAGCCATGATTGATCTTCATTATTCGTATAATAACCCAATATATGAATATCAACTCCAGCAGCAAACGTGCTCACCTCAACGCCGGGAACAACGGTGATGCCGAGCCTCTCGCCTTCGGCAGCAGCTTCTTCGACGCCAGCGACTGTATCATGATCAGTAATTGCAATCGCCGTAAGCCCAGCTTCCTTTGCCAACCGCACGTTTGAAGCTGGAGCATGCATTCCGTCCGACGCAGTCGTATGCGTATGCAAATCGGCAAGTCCATTTGCTATAGCCATTGTTGAAGATCCCTCTCTCTCAAAAAGGACAAAAAGGTTACGGCTGAAATCGGCAATATGGCAGATTTCAAATAAATGGAATAAAATTGCCTTTGGAATTTTGAGTCTGATACTTTAATCATTCGAATTAAATCGAGCGCAACCTCATGCTTGACCGATGAGGAGGAAATAATCGAAATGCCTAGGCCCGCTTCAACCGCTGATTTCACGGCTCCCGTACTGCCAAGCTCCATCACGATTTTCATCGACGCCGGGTCTATATTTTTATTTCTTAATTGCTCTTCCATGACAAGCCTTGTGCCAGAGCCTTGCTCGCGCAGAACGAAGGGGTAAGCCATCGCCTCCTCTAATGTAACCGATTCCCGTTCCGACAGGGGATGAGACTTAGACACGATCAGTCGCAGTTCATCACTCATCACAGCTTCCATATGCATGTCAGGATGATTGATTGGTGCCTCAATTAGTCCAAAATTAAGCTGGTGACTAAGAATATCCTCCATAATTTGCGAGGTGTTCATCACCTTCATGCTGATTGAAATATGCGGATATTCCTGTCCGAAAGGCCCGAGCAGCCTTGGTAATATATATTCGCCGATTGTCAGGCTTGAACCAAGCTGAAGCCTGCCCTTCAATTGTTTCGTGAATGCGGACATCGCTTGATCTGTATCTCTTATCAGATCGATGCTTCTCTGCGCATATGGCATCAGTGCCCGTCCTGCTTCAGTAAGGTCGATTCGTTTCGTCGAACGTTGAAGCAGCTTGGTGCCGAAATAATCCTCCAGCGACTGCACCTGCATCGTAACTGCCGGCTGAGTCATATGTAAAGATTGAGCCGCAGCCGAAAAACTGCCACGTTCTGCAACCGTGCAAAAAATGTGCAGCTGATGAAAATTAAGCGCCATGTGTCGACCATCCTTTCTTCTGGTGATTATTATACTACAAACCCTGTACACAATCTGCCAAGATCAATAAAAAAGCATGCAATCATTTATGATTGCATGCTCGAATATGGTAGCATTAGTCTTCATTATTTGCGTTTTCTGCTGCTTTTTACAAGCGTCATGCGCCGAGAGTGGCGGAGCCAGGAATAGTATGATTTCAGATCTCTAAGTTCAATGGTTTCAGACATTCGACCCAGGAAAGTTACGATGATCATCTTATGTAAGGGAGTGCCGGTAATGTCCGTTTCCGTCATCGATTCCGCGAATTCAGCAACAAATACGAGGTCATCGTCTATTAAATAAACATCCTGCTCGTTGCGGTAATATGATTCGATACGACCTTGCTTCAAGCATTCCCACAAAAACTCGGCAATATCTTCAAAGCCGGTTTTCTCGCTTTCAATCCGATCCAGCCAGCGGCTCTTGGCGTGGTTTGTGATGACGATATCTGCTACTTTCTTATCACCGAGATCAATATAAAACGACTCATACGTACTCCATCTTCTCGTCATTCTATCTTTCACTTCGCATCGCACTCCTTCCCAGGACCCAGGTCTTTTATACCATGAATTTAATTCCATTCTATCACGATTGTCCGAGATTTCAACAATAAAATAAAGTCCGACCATATTTTACAGTTTTTGGAGTAAAAATTATAAAAAAGACACTTCTCAGCGTTTATGAACACGGAGAAGCGTCTTTTATAACGATGAATAAAATATTTACTTTATTGCATGACCACTCTGTATGCTGCAGCTTGCCAGGTCCTATTAATTAGAGGCTATAGAATCTCGTTTTGTCTTCGCTGTCCTTGCTGTATTCGGTCTTGATTTCGTTGCGATAGGAGCGTTCAATCTTTCTTACGTAAGAAAGCTTGCCCATCTGCCGCACAGCCTCTTCCGATCGTTCGGCATTCATATACATCACAACGTAATGCATCTTGCGGGACATATAGTGGACGGTGCCAAATCTCTCTAACGACCTTGCTGCTTTCAAATCGCTTACCCACACAATGTAACCCGTTCGTTCCGGTAGCATCCTTTCCCTCCTAAAAGGTTTGCATCGCAAACCTGCATCAATCGCTTTTGCTTCAATAATAAGAAGCTTGGAACTAGCCGCAGCCGCCACTTCCGCAACTGCAAGAACCACCGCTGCCGCAGCTTCCGCCCCCGCCAGCTTTTTCATTGCCAGGGACCTTTATATTGTCCGACACTGACTCAGCGATCGTACGGGAAACCTCATATAGCATTTCATCTACGACCTGCTCGGCAGCTTTGAAGCGGCGAACACTCTCCATTTCACTGAGCTCGCGTTCAATTAGCTTCACTTTATCCTTGGCTTCGTTATAATCAGGATGAAAGCGCCCAAAACGCTCGCACTCGACAAAGAGTTCTTTCGCCTTAGCGAAGCGTCTCGTAACCTGCTTGACTTGCTCGTCTTCGTTTACAGCGGTCTTCCAATATAAATACTCGGCAACTTCCGCCGATTGATTGATCCAATCTCCAAGCTCATAGGCGCAAAGCAACAGCGATGCCATATCGAGAGAAGTAACGCCGCCTTGCGGTTGCTCCAACTGAATAGCCGTTAAACCTTCAGCAGTTGGCATTCGTCCACCTCATTTCATTTCACTACATTCTACACTATCATATCATAACCTCTTAACCAATACATAGAAATTATATTTGGCTTTCCTGACCAGGAATAAGCAGCCGCATTTCTCCCCACATGTCCGGTGTCAACCGAATAGTCTCCCTTGGTTCGTCTCTCAGCAAGCCAATAACCGCCCATCCATTGCCCTGCTGTTCAAGCTTCTCAGGGACAAAGGCAAACAGTCCTCGTTCCATGCGCAGTTGTATCGGCGTTTGCCATTGCAGCGCCTGTTCGATGAGTTCCCTTCTAGTAGAGTGATGATATGCGCGCAGCTGCTTGGTCCACATAGCTGGGACTCGGTCCAGCTGTGACCAAGCATGCAGCGACTCTTTCTCCATATGAGCGTTAAGCTCAAAATGATGAAGCGGATACGGCTCATATATAAATAACGGTGTTTCATCATATCGCTCTTCTGAAATAGGAATGTCACTTTCTGATTCACGCTCCAGTTGTTCCATAAAAGCAGGGTAAGCGTGCAATCCCTTTTCTAGATCTTTCTCGGACATTATTGTTTTGCGTGCCGGATAACCCGCTTTCTGAAGCAAACGTCTGATTTCACTCAATTGTGATTGCTCCACGATGAAATCCGTTAATCCAAGCTTTTGCTTTAGAAAAGGAGCCAAATGCCTATCATTTGAAATAAGCGCCGCAACCTGTTCGTCCTCGCATCGAAGCAGCAAAACCTCGGCGAAAACCGTACGGCCTGCTCTGCTCGACCAGGTTTCCAACAATGCTTCAACGGTAGGTGGCAGTTTTTCCATGCCTGCAGCTCCTTCAAGGAAACGCTGAATGGACGCACGCGTCCTGCCTCGTTCTATTGCTCGCGCAATGGATGCGGCTTCAAGCCGGTAAACTGCTGCCTGCTCCTCAGATTTTTTTTCGGCAATGAGTTCAAGCTCCCACCTGACTGTGAATGAGCATTCTGGATCAGCGATGATTTCACCGCTTGGCAGTACGGACAAGCACGCTTCGTCTTCTAGAGTTTGCTCCAATTGGTGAGATCTCAAAGGTGCTTCTTCCTTCCAGCGGAAAAACAGCTCAGTGCCGTTCACTCGGCGGCTTTCCATAACATCAAGCCACCCCATGCTCTGCCATAGCTTGCACCATTTTTCCGACGCTGGCGCGAACTCGCTGTCTGCAAGCCAACTGTCGAGGCCCATATTCGAGTACCATACTCCTGGCTGCAAATCCAGCATGGCCGCTGCACAATTGGCACTTTCCCCTCCTGCAGGGACCAACAGCTCTATGCTCCAATTCATGAGTTGACCTTCGCGAGATGCCCTGCTGAGCTGAAGCCATTGCTGAAGCTTGCCGGCATTCCAGATCATGCTGCCGCTTTCGTTGGATAATACCCCTAACGCGGCACCTGCCTGCAGAATGAAGGCAACTGGAAGCGGATAAGCATCTGGATGTGCCCATTTTAGTTGAAAAGCTGAAAGAACACGTTCTTCTATAGATACTATATGGTCAAGCTTGGCTATCGTCTTCTTGGGCAGCACGCCGTGTACGGTAAGTCCTAAACCGCTTCTGCCAAGCTCAGCGAAAGCACTGAGCAGCTGTCTGCCAAATGGTCTTTGATAGGCATACATGCTCCCACTTGCTAGTCGATCCTTTTCCTCCGTGCTCAGCGGCTTCGGCTTATAAGGAAATAAAACCGTCTGCCAGACGATGAAACATTCTGCCGCCATAAAATAGTGGCTTTCACCCCATACTTTCTTAACAGACAATAGGATGCCCGCTTCCTCAAGCTCGCTGATGCCGAGCTGACATTCCGCACCGGATAACGAGGTGCCTGCGCGCAGCATTTTGACGAGCTGCTCCCGTTCGACAGGAGCTGCTGCATATTTGCGGATAAAGAACTTGATGACTTCTAACCCGTAATCTGTCAGTTTTCCAGTTGCTTCTTGAATGGCATCTTGACTAACTGCTGCTTTCTGCCATGCGATGCCCTTATGTTTTGCTTCTATCCACACCGGCGTTTGAAGATATCCTTCCAGCCGTTCAGGGGAAAGCTTGGATAACAGCTGCTTCATCCTCATTGGGCGGCTGCCTCCTCATGCCTGTCTATCATTTCCGGATAGAGCAGTCGTTCATAGGGATAGCCCTGCTCCAGCATAAACAGCTGCCGTTTCATTGCGAATTCCATCTCTTTTGTCTCGTCTGTTACTAGCGTGAAAAACCACGCTTTATTCATCCCTGCTTTTGGACGCAGCAGCCTTCCAATCCTTTGTGCCTCCTCCTGCCTCGAGCCAAAACTTCCCGAAAGCTGAATAGCTACGGTGGCATCAGGCAAATCCACGGCAAAGTTAGCGATCTTAGACACGATTAGCACGGAGATTTCCCCCGCTCTGAATCGGTCGTAGAGCAGCTGGCGCTCCTGTTGTGGAACTTCACCAGTAAGCAAAGGAACACTCAGCTTTGTTGATAACGCATGAAGCTGATTTAAATATTGTCCAATGATAAGGGTAGGTTTACCCGCATGCTCCCTTAACAGCTGCTCAACAATCGAAAATTTAGCCGGATTCTCGGCCGCAAGACGCAGCTTGGATCTCGCGCTTGCTTCGGCATATGCTGCAACTGATCTCCTATGTAAAGGCACCCTTATTTCCGTACACGTCACTGCAGCGATATGAGATGCTGCTTCAGCCGTTTTCCATTGCATATCATATTGCTTGGGCCCAATAAGAGAATAAACGTCCTCCGCACAACCGTCCTCACGCACAAGCGTTGCGGTTAGCCCAAGCCTTCTGGTCGCTTGTATATCCGCAGTCATACGAAACACGGGTGCCGGAAGCAGATGTACCTCGTCGTAAATAATGAGCCCCCAATCGCGTTCGGTGAACAGCTTCATATGGGTAAAGGGCATTTCCTTTGATTTGCGGTGGGTCAATATTTGATAAGTAGCTATGGTAACAGGCCGAACCTGTTTCAGCATTCCCCCATATTGCCCCACCTCAGCATCCTGTAAGGACGTTTTGTCCAGCAGCTCATCCTTCCACTGCTTCACCGAAGTCGAATTGGAAGTAAGAATGAGCGTCGCTCTTCCTAAGCGGGCCAGAGCTGCAATTCCAACTATCGTTTTGCCAGCCCCGCAGGGCAGAACAATAACTCCGCTCCCGCCCTGAACGGTTCCATCTTTGTAGAACTGCTCTACGGCAGCCTGCTGGTAGTCCCTTATATCAAATCTCCTGTCGCCAAGCGTGCGCTCCCTGAGCTGAACCACGAGCTCCTCACCGGTATGATAACCAGCCAAATCGATAACTGGGTACCCAAGGCGCGTCAGCTCCTGCTTCAGCGTCCCTCGACAATATTCAGCCAGCAGCCATCGTCCATCAGTCAAATGCTCCTTCACAAGCGGCACTATAGAGGTTTGCTGGGACAGCTCATCCATAATCACCATGTCGCCTTGCAGCACGAGCTTGCCCGAATCGTTAGACAGCCAAAGCTTGCCGTACCTGCCCATCAGGCGCCGAATCAATAGTTCAGCTTGATAGGGCAGTCCATATCTGCTGTAAGTCATAAGGAAATTTACGATGCCCTCGGCTTCCATCCCGGTAGACGCTGCATTCCAAAGCGTTAATGGAGTCATTTGATAAGTATGAATATCACCAGACCTGCGAACAGCATCCATAAAGAGGACGAGCTTCTCTCTGGCTTTTTGGGCATCAGGCTTCCGCTCATCGAGCAGCACCATGAGATCCGATTGGACAATTAACGGCTTGTCGTTAGATTCCTGCATTCTAGCCTTCCTCCTCTTAACATAGCTCTCCTCATCCTAGTATGCAAAAATTAACACTTTTTTATGCTCGATTCACTGCCCCGTAAGCGCTATATTATACGGCGAAATGTGTTATAGTAATTAAGAAGATCTAATATTCACCGCAAATCGGGCTGGAGGTAACATCTATGAAAAGAATTATAATCATTCTCCTCATGCTCATTTGCATGCCGCTAGCCGGCTGTTCGGCCATTTCCGGCATTTCCTCGAATGCAGTTCAAGTGAATCATTGGTATCAAGTAACTGACTTTATAGATGGTGATACCTTCAAGATTCAAACAGGCTCCGAAGAAACGACAATTCGATTGCTGTATGTGGATACACCGGAAACACACACGCCGAACAACGAGCCTGAGGCATTTGGCCTTGAGGCTTCAGCATTTACAAAGGATCTCCTATCCGAATCGCAGGAGGTTAAGCTAACCTTCGACAAAGAGCAGAAGGACCGATTCGAACGTACACTTGCAGTTGTCGAGCTTAAGGATGGCCGCATTTTAAATGAATTGTTGCTGGAAAGCGGACTCGCAAAGGTCCTCATCGTTGAACCTAATGTCAAGATGGAAAACGCATACAAGCAGCTGGAACAGCAAGCCAAGCAAAACAAAAAAGGGATTTGGAGCAGTTCATCCGAGATCGCACATACAGAATTCCCTGTCAAAAAGGCAGCAAGAAGCGGAGTCGTTGTCGAGGTGGACAAACAAGCCGAACTTGTTACCATAACCAATACAACCAGCGATAACATCCAAATGAATGGGTGGAAGCTCGTCAGTGTGCGCGGCAACCAAACGTATCCCTTCGGTGCTTATTTGCTAGAGGCGAAGCAAACCGTTGTCATTACCTCTGCAGACGTTTTAAGCCCATCCGAATTCGACCTGCTTCAGTGGGGAGCCACAAACATTTGGAATAATAAGCAATCCGATCCTGCGGAGCTGTACAATCAATATAATGAGCTCGTGTCCGTATGGGAGGATAATTAGCTTCATTGCATAACCAACAAGGTGAAACGGCTGTCGCCATCCTATGTGGCAAAAGCAGTCGTTTCGCTTAGATATATAAGCACATTTATATGTGAAAACATATATATTCTTATATATACAAAAAGACTGCCGAATGGTGTGTAATCACGCCTCCAGCAGCCTTTTTTTTGGTTAAACATTTAAACATTCATTTCCTTACTGTTCGCGTAATCCTCGGACAATCCGATCAGCAGTCTAGCTGCACGCTTCATTGCCCTCTCGTCGATATCGAACTTTGGATGGTGATGGGCATAAGTAGCGCCGCAGCTCTCGTTGCCCGCTCCTACGAACATAAAGCATCCTGGCACCTTTTCAAGGTAATAGGAGAAATCCTCCGCAACCGTTATCGCCTCGGAACGAACGACTGACGCTTCGCCAAACAACCGCTCACCGACCTTGAAGAAGCGCTCAGCCTCCCTGTCGTCATTGACAACAGGCGGGTACCCTATTCGCATATGATACTCGTACTCCGCGCCATGCATTTGGCAAACATGCGTGACGAGCGATTCAAGCCGGTCGTGAATCATCCATCTTGTCTTCTCATCGAAGGACCGAACCGTCCCTTTGAGCCTGCAGCGCTCCGCAATGACATTGTTGGTCGAGCCCGCTTGAAAGGAACCGATAGTCACGACGGCCGGATGAAGCGGATTAACGTTACGACTGACGATCGATTGTACCGCTTGTACAAGGCTTGACCCAATCAAAATGGCGTCTACAGCTTGATGAGGCAAGCCGCCATGACCGCCTTGTCCGATAATATCGATAACGAACTCATCGGCGGCTGCCATAAAAGGACCCGGCTTGGACGCTATTAAGCCATGTGCAAGCGGCGTCCACAGATGAACGCCATAAATAACATCTGCGCCGTCCAGCGCGCCATCCTCAATCATTGGTTTTGCTCCGCCTGGCGTTACCTCTTCGGCTGGCTGGAACAGCAGCCTGCGCTCCCCGATTATATTGGAACGATTAGATGCGAAATACGTTGCGATGGCCAGCATCGTTGCTGTATGTGCATCATGTCCGCACGCGTGCATCACGTTCGGTACCTTTGAAGCATATTCGCACTTTTTCTCGTCTTGAATCGGCAGCGCATCAATATCAGCCCTCAACGCGATAACCGGTCCTGGCTTTTCGCCCTTAATAACTGCAATAAGGCCATGACCGCCAACACCTGTCTGAACCTCAATGCCAAGCTCTTTCATTTGGCTGGCTATCCAGCTTGAAGTTACTCGCTCATGAAAAGAAAGCTCGGGATATTGATGCAAATGCCTGCGCCATTTAATCATATTAGGCAACAGCTTCTCTAACTCTAGATCTACGATATCCTCTGTCTGCAAATCGCAAACCCCCTTACCATTTTTGAAACGACATTGCTGCCTTGCTCCTACCCTGTTCAGCCACCATCCTCGCAAGACTATGCTTCCAAGTGTAAGATATCCATACAGCTAGTTTAACAGAAGAACGGCATTATTAGGAAGCATGAGCACTTTCGAATCACTGGTAATGTTACTTTTCTTCAAAATGTCACTTTTGGCAAGCCGAAGCGGTGGGAGTAAGGGTTGCGCTTGCTGGGGAAACATACTATCATGAGAAAAGAATGTACAACTCTGTCTTTTGAATTGGAAGCATATGCTTACAAAGTCAGTTTTGCTTCACAAAACCTTTAGGAGGAACTACCATGATAATTGAAAATACCGGCTTAAACGGTGTTAAAAGCGAACTTGACCACTTAGACGATTCCGCTGAAAAGGTGGGCTTTGTCCGTTGGCAGTGGGAATATTATCGCGCTACATACGACTTGAAACTAGAGGATCGCGCCAGCGGTTCCGATTATTACTTGAGAATTACAACTCGCGCGATCGAAGGAAAGCTTGAATCGCCTCATGCCGTGTTGATTATTGAATCCGTCTACATCGGCCGCTCTACGTTTCCACATGGTCTTGAATATGAGTCTCCGGTGCCTCAGCCGATCATGAACACGGCAACACAAAGACTTCAGCAATTGAAGCAACTGCTAGCGTAACGGCGGGCACATGAAAGCCACGCAGAACGGTAGCCGTGGAAGACCGGACTTTCTGCTTCTCATTTTAACCTTACTGCTCGTTGGCTTCGGGCTTGTCATGGTATTCAGCGCAAGCTCCGGCGTTGCAAAGGTCACTTACGATAATTCGCTGTACTTTATTAAGCGCCAGTTCATATGGGCTGGCCTCGGTACATTCATGATGCTTTTCATGATGAATCTGCGTTATCAGGTTTATAAGAAATCATTTATGCTTTTGTTTATTCCGGTTATCATATTGCTGATGATCGTTCCTTTTAGTCAATCCGTTAATGGCGCGCGCAGCTGGTTCAACATCGGTACAGTTGGTATTCAACCGACTGAGGCTGCTAAGCTCGCGCTCATTTTGTATCTAGGCGCATTGATCTCCAAGAAGGATGAAAAGTTTCGTGATTTCAAAAAAGGACTTTTGCCAGTCATCGTCATTGTCGGTTTCATATGCATGCTGATTATGCTGCAGCCGGACTTAGGCTCTTGCCTAGTTATCGCATCATGTGCCGGCATTATGATATTGGCGGGCGGCGCGAACTTAAAGCATATTTTCTTAGTCGGCACGGTCATTGCCGTACTAGGCGCCGTTGTCGTCAGCCTTTGGATGGCTATAAAGCCAGATAGCTGGCAGTACAGAATCGATCGATTCACAGCCTATACCGATCCGCTTGCCGATCCGTTAGGCTCGGGATGGCAAATGCTTGCGTCGCTGCAAGCGCTTGGACATGGCGGACTCACTGGGGCTGGCTTCGGTGAAAGTGTGCAGAAGCTGCATTACTTGAAGTATGCCTACAACGATTTCATCTTTTCAATAATCGGTGAAGAATTCGGCTTTATTGGGAGCACGCTGTTTCTGCTTTTCTACCTATTGTTTTTGTGGCGCGGTCTTATCGTTGCGCTGCGCTGCCCCGATCAGTATGGCACGATCGTCGGCGTCGGAATTGTCGGCCTGTTCGCTATCCAAGCCTTTATTAATATTGGCGGTGTCACGAAAGCCATTCCAATGACGGGCGTCACGCTCCCATTCATTAGCTATGGCGGCTCATCCCTGCTTGTCTGTCTCATGTGCATGGGCGTGCTGTTAAGCGTATCGAGGGAATCGAACAAAGCAGAGTCTAAAAACACGAACTCAGAAAATAACCGCCGAACACCATCCACAACAAAAAGGACCTCTTCGTTATAGAGAGGTCCTTTTTGTTATGGATGGCAATTTCAATTAGCTATTTCAGGCGCTGCTGCTGAACTTCATCGATTTCTTCCTCTTTGAAGGCCACGCCTTCCACTTTTACATTCACTTCTACTACATGCAAACCTGTCATATTCTCAACCGATTCGCGTACGTTCAGCTGGAGCTGGCGACAAACCTCTTGAATGGGAATTCCATAATGGACAATAATACGAAGATCGATAGCCGCCTCTGTCGTCCCTACCTCGACAGATACGCCCTTCTGCACGTTCTTGCCGCTCAAGCGTTTAGCGAGTCCTTCGGAAATGCCGCCTGACATAGCCGCTATGCCCGGTGTTTCAAGTGCTGCGAGTCCAGCTATCGTTGCTACTACATCATCAGAAATTCGGATAAGACCTGTTTGAAGTTCTTCGGTCATGTGACTCACTCCTCATTTTGCCATATAGGCTTATTATAGCAGACGGACAATATCACAGCAAAGCGGAGACATAAAAAGCTTTTGTGAAACGATGCTTCATCTGATTATGGTTTCAAAAAATGAGCAGAATGGTAAAGTTTACATGAACGATCATTTCCGCTATAGTATTATCAGGTTTTTAGCATATCAAAATGAGGTGATTGGATTGAATCAAAAATTGTTTTTTTCTGGGCTTATTACGATGTTCCTGCTGAGCGCGATTGGTCATTTTGCCCACTTCAACAACACGGCACAGTTCATCATTTCTGCAATTGCCATTATCTTCGTGGCAGGCTTTCTGGGGAAAGCTACGGAGAGCGTCGCTCATTATGCGGGTCAGAGACTTGGCGGTTTTTTGAATGCCACCTTCGGCAACGCCGCCGAGCTCATTATCGCCATATTTCTAATCAAGGAACAGCAATTCGCTATGGTAAAAGCCAGCTTGACCGGCGCGATTATCGGAAACCTCTTGCTTGTTCTTGGACTTAGCATCTTGCTTGGCGGGTTGAAATACAAGGAGCAGCGCTTCAACAGCAGACTTGCGGATCACAATTCCACGCTTATGATTATGGCGGTCATCGGTCTTTTTGTACCTGCCGTATTCGTCGTATCTGAAAAGTTCACCTTCGATAAGGATCAGTTCCTAAGCCTGGCTGTAGCCGGCATACTCATCATATCTTATATTCTGTGGCTCGTATTCTCTATGGTTACGCACAAGGATATGCTTGCAGACGAGGTTATGAACGCGGATCATGGCGAGCAGCCGGCTTGGTCCAAAGGGAAGTCTATTTTCTTCCTCCTCCTAGCAACGGTTATGGTCGCTTTCGTGAGCGAATGGCTCGTTCATACTCTCGATGCATTCAGCGCGCAATTTGGGCTGTCTGAACTGTTTATAGGGGCATTTGTCATTGCTATCGTCGGTAATGCTGCTGAGCATAGCGCGGCTGTTATTTTAGCCATGAAAAACAAAATCGGCGCAGCGGTGGAAATCGCCATTGGAAGCAGCTTGCAGATCGCGTTGTTTGTTGCTCCGGTGCTCATCCTTATAAGTGCTTTGTTCGGCAATACCATGGATATCGTCTTTACGCCTATTGAATTAACCGCTATCGGCGTTTCGGTATTCATTGCCAAATCCGTCTCGCGTGACGGACAAACAAACTGGTATGAAGGTGTGCTGCTCATAATGGTTTACATTATACTCGGTATCGCCTTTTACCTCGTTTAACCAATCGTTCGAAAGATTAGAATAAAAAAAGAGTAGCCTCCGCTAGGATGCTACTCTTTTTTTTCCAAAGCTTCGTACAACATAGCCAAATTCCGCTCCAGCCTGTTTACGATTTCTTTGCCGGCCATCTCTGCAATAAGCCCGGCACGAACAGCAAAGTCGACCTCTCGCGAGAATCCATACATTTGCGTATCTAGCACTTCTTCGTACAACGGGCATTGACGTGTGGTCAAATTTTCCATCTGGACTTCGATTAGCTTTTCTATTTTACTCGCATCTTCCTGAAGGAGACGAAGCGCTTTCTCATGCAATTGTACCGTAATTTCCGGTGAAGACATCGTTTTCCCCCCTATGCGCGTATCCGCCGTCTTCTATACCTTTATATTAGACGAAATAGAGGGATTATACAAGGTCAAAACAGAAAAGCGCCCCTTCTATAGTGAAGGGGCGCTTATTCAATAACTTAATAATCCTACTAATCCGTAATTACGTTAACGTTTAGGTTATGCTTGGCAAATACGTTAGCCATTRCTGTCTTTGCTTCTTCAGCATCCGGACCGTGTACATGCAATTCGTATGCATGGCCGCCTACTAATGTTGTGAATAATCCGAGGATGCTTTTTACATCGATATATTTGCTCTCGGCTTGCAGAACGATGGATGAAGTGAATTGGCTAGCCGTTTGGGAAATTTCTACGATAGCTGCATTGTTAGACATGGGAGATCCCTCCAGTTAATTTAGTAAAGCTTACCTTTGTCACCATGATAACCCGAAAAGAAGTATCCAGCAAGAGGTAAAATGAAAAACGCTTTATTTTCCATTTATTACATAGGAAACCGATGACAGAACCGCTGTTTATTTTAAATTTTCCGCATTTAATCCCAAAAGTTCGGGAACTACGAATATTCCGTCCTTCCGAATAAGAACATCATCGAAATAAATTTCCCCACCCCCATATTCTGGGCGTTGAATAAGAACGAGATCCCAGTGGACAGCAGAGCGATTACCGTTGTCCGTCTCTTCATAAGCTTGTCCCGGTGTAAAATGAAAACTGCCTGCAATTTTCTCGTCGAACAAAATGTCATTCATCGGATGCAGGATGTGCGGATTAAAACCAATCGCAAATTCTCCAATGTATCTAGCGCCCTCATCCATGTCTAGAATCTCGTTCAGACGTACCGAATCATTGCTTTCTGCTTTTACGATTTTCCCGTTTTCAAACGTGAAGGAAACATTTTGAAACGTTACGCCGGAATACACGCTTGGCGCGTTATATGTAATCCGGCCCTGAACCGAATCGCGTACCGGTGCTGAGAAGACCTCTCCATCGGGAATATTACGGTGGCCAGAGCACTTTTTGGCGCCGATTCCTTTGATAGAGAAGCTTAATTCCGTGCCTGGCGATACGATTCTAACTCGATCCGTTTTATCCATTAATGCTTTAAGCGGATCCATTGCCTTATCCATTTTGGCATAGTCTAAATTACAAACGTCAAAATAAAAATCTTCAAACGCTTCCGTGCTCATATTGGCAAGCTGAGCCATCGACGGATTGGGATAACGCAATACGACCCATTTCGTTTTTTTAACTCGCTGCTCCGAATGCACAGGGTTGCGATAAATTTGATCATATAGACGCATATTGGCATCGGGAATACCGGCGAGCTCATTTGCATTATCTCCAGCGCGTACCGCGATATAGCCCTGCATATTTTTCATCCGTTCAACGTCCAGCTTGGACCAAAGCTCCATTTGCTCCTTTGTGGCATGCTTTAGCAAAGTGCGGAGAACGGAACGATCACTCGTCTCAACAAACGGTCTGCCGCCCCGCGCCGCAACTTCTTCAATTAAACATTTAGTAAGCTCCCGGTCCGTGCCGATCATATCCAGCAGGACATTCTCACCTGGTTGAACATCGATGGAATATTCGACTAGATTCCGAGCAAGCTTTTGCAATCTTGGATCGCGCATCTGGCATTACCTCTCCTTCATACTATCCACTGAATCCTTTGTTCAGAGTTAATCTATCGTAACATGTTTTCGTTTATGCTGAACAGTATCGCTCGAATCCCCGTTAAATGATTGAAAACGAACGGTCGTATGACGGGATTCAGAGAAAGGATTGCCTTTATGCTTGTAACGGAAGAGCGTCTCTTCCTCCATCTTAAGCGGCAGCAGCCGGTCCCGGTCAATGACCAGCTCATATTCCGTGGACGCCTCCAGCGTGGCAAGCATAGCTTCCAGCTCATCGCGAGAGCTGCTCAGCGCCTTCGACCATTTCTGAAAATATGGCAGCTCCTTGGCTGGCCTATTCGCGCCAAGCTGATCAACCTGCTGAAGCAGCCGCTGCTTCCATCTTTCTTTGGACAGATGCGCAGATTCCTTAATGATGAGCTTCACCCTATCTGGATCAGTATTGTCTTCCGCTATTCGCACCTCCTCATTGCTTTGATTCAATGCTTCCAGCACTTGTACCGGATTCCAATGGAGCGGATCTGTACTGCTCGTCTGCAGCGTTAATTGTTGGTGATCCACTACCTTTCCATCGAATATTTCGGGTTTGAACGATACGCCCTCGTCCGTCTTGATGCTCATCGAGCCTGTAAATGCGTATTGGTCGGTTGCTGCCAGTCCAGAGTAGGATAAAGAGAGCCACTCTTCAGGCGTTCTCTGCTTGCCTGTGCTGCTGCAGCCCGTCATGAAGCTCACACTTAACATAAATAGTAAAGCCGCTCCTACAGCCTGCTTGTGCATCTATTAGCACCTCCCACACCAGCTATTCGGTAATATCCTCCCTTTTCGTCAAGCTCCTTATTCCTAATTGGGCAAAAAGAAAGAGGATGCCTGCTTCGGCATCCTCCACTCGTTTTAACTTTATAGCGTGCTTCGTTAGCTTTGTCCTACGAAAATACAGTTGCGGCCATTATGCTTCGCTTCGTAAAGCGCCATATCAGCACGATAAAACAATGATTCGACGCTAATTTTCTCGTCCTCGAACGTCCATTCCGACACGCCGCAGGATACGGTTACGACGGGATCAGTTTCTTGCTCGACATGCTGCCTGATCCGCTCGGCGATACGATACGCCTGCTCCGATCTTATGCCCGGCAAATATACCGCAAGCTCCTCGCCGCCCCAACGCGCTGCGATATCGCCTTGCCTTATCGAGCTTCTTATTATATCGCTTACCTGAATTAGAATTCGATCGCCAACCTGATGCCCGTACGTATCATTGACGCGTTTGAACAAATCGATGTCCACCAGAATCAACGACCCAAAGGGGTCCTTCCTCTGCTTATTCTGAATTTGTTCATTGAGGTAATGCCGAGCATGAAGACCCGTCAAATTGTCGGTAATCACCATTCTGCGTACTTCGGCATGCAACGAAGCGTTTGTGACAGCAAGTCCGATGTGTGTGCTCATTACTTGAAGTAGCTTATAGTTGTCGTAAGAGAAAAAGTTCGGTGCCTTATGCGTCACAAGGATGACGCCGACGACCTCTCCATCCACCATAATCGGCGATGCGATTAGCGACCTTGAGCCCGTGTTGTCCATGAGCTTGGAGGTTACGACGCGCGTATGCCAATAATCGGATATGATCAATGGCTCCTTCGTTCGGTATACCATGCCGCAAAAACCGTAATCAGGCGAAAACTGCTCGCTTGTAAGTGCCGGGAAATTGCTCGACATAACAATAAACTGATTTTTATCTTTGTTCAGCTGCAATACGCAGCAATAATCCGCATCGAATATGGTCAAAAGCTCGCTGGTCGCAAATTGAAATATTTCTTTAAGTCTTAACGACTGATTTAAACGCTTCGTTAGCTCGTTAATAAGCCGAAGCTCATTAATGAGCAAATTTGACTGCTCGTACAACTTGGCGTTCTCGAAGGCAGATCCGGAAGTATCCGCCAGCAGCAAAAATGCAGGAAGATCCGCCTCATCCCACAAGCCAGGACCGATCGACATGCACAATACGCCATATGCTGCCTGCTTGCCGGTCATTGGTACGGCAAGCCGCAACGTACCGTCACGATCATGCTCCGTAACTGATTTACCATTCAGAAATGCTTTTGCAACCAGATCATGTTCTGCGTTTTTGAAAACGAGCGGTTTAACACGAGCATCGCCATTCAAGTGATCCTGTGACAAGTACAAGTGCACCTCGGAGCTCGGATACAGCTGCTCCAAGCTACGCAGCAGCTCCGAAAGCACGGATGCCACATCTATTTGATCATAAAGGCGCTTCGCTGCCTGAAACAAAGCATCTCGTCTTTTGGCATCCTGCTCCGAGCGCTGCTGCTGAAGAAGCAAATCTTTCACGTAAATTTGCTCGAACTTATGGTAAAAACAACTGCGGAAGTGCAAGCCGCACTGGTGCAGCAGCTCAAGCTTCTCCTTTATTTCGTAAGAAGAAAGGTAAGCAAGAACACAAAAGACAGCGCCATCCTTACGCCTAGTTAAAGGCATTGCCGCCACATATCCAAACTCGGATTCATTCGTTGTAACATTTCCAGTGCCGATTACGTCTCGTATAATGGAAGCGAGAGTGCTCTCCGCTGTCTCAGTCAGCTCGGTCAATTGCTTGCCAGCGCCTGCAACGATTGCTGCCTCTTTATTAAAGAGAAGAAATTGTCCCGCCCCGAACAATGCTTGTCCAGCAGCTTCAATCAGCCACTGCGCAAAGCTTTCTCTGAACAAGGGGGCCAATAAAGGCTCATCCGCATCGCTTATATCTTCATGCACAAACCAGACTGGGTGTATTTCCGCAGACGTATCTTCAATTGCTGATATATTGCGATATGCAAAATTGCTATTTATTTGATCAACCATGCAGCCCCAACCCTTCCATCAGTCAATCAAGGTGATGAGCTTCCCATTTACGCTTCATAATACAACCATCATACTCCATCCTTGAGAAATTTGCACTACAAAGTGTTTGAAAATTAGGACTTTCGATGTGCTTTTTACAACATAAAAATTCATGTACGAACCTTGACAACGCCTATATATTTCATATATTATTTATTGATGAATAGATGGGCGTACGGTTTTGTGTCACCCTCATGAAATACGTTCACTGTAGGCCAGCGGCTGACTAGCCTCACAGGGACGAGCATGCTCGGACGATGAACGTATTCGGCGAAACACAACCCCATTCACAAATTTATTTGATGAAGGAGTTAATATTACGTATGTCACGTTATACAGGACCTAAATTTAAACTAAGCCGTCGCCTTGGAATCTCTTTGAGCGGCACAGGTAAAGAACTTGCAAAACGCGCATTTCCACCAGGTCAACACGGCCCTAACCAACGCAAAAAAATGAGCGGTTATGGCGTTCAATTGCAAGAGAAACAAAAGCTTCGTCACATGTACGGCTTGAACGAAAAACAATTCCGCAACTTGTTTGACAAAGCGGCAAAAATGAAAGGTAAAGCCGGTGAAAACTTCATGGGCCTCCTTGAAAGCCGTCTTGACAACCTCGTTTACCGTCTTGGCCTTTCCAACTCCCGCGCTGGAGCTCGTCAGTTGGTTTCCCACGGTCACGTAACAGTAAACGGCAAGAAAGTGGATATCGCTTCTTATAGCGTTTCGATCGGCGATGTAATTGGCTTGCGTGAGCGCAGCCGCAGCCTTAGAACAATTAAAGAAGCTATGGAAGGCCGTCATCACCTTCCGAACTACTTGGAGTTCAACGATCAAGCATTGGAAGGTAAATTCCTTCGTCTGCCTGACCGCGGTGAGCTTTCCCAAGATATCGATGAGAAACAAATCGTCGAATTCTACAGCCGTTAATAAACAAAAAAACCTTGAACCCACCGGTTCAAGGTTTTTTTTCTATACCGATTGATCTGGCAGCTTCGGAGCGATCTGGGCCGGCGTGATAGCTGCAGGCCGACTTAGGCTTGCAGATGATCGAACGGCTTTCGAGGTCAAACCTTTTATTAAAGCATTCACATCAATGCCGGATACGCTTTTCAGCATTTCTGGCGCCGTGGACATTAATGAAGTTACGTAATTGCTAAGCCTTGCCGCACCTTCACCGTTTCCGGTGTCGACTACAGTCAGCTTATCGATATTGCTAATAGGCTCAGCGACCTTGCCTGCAAGCTCAGGCAGCATTTTTACGATAATATCAAGCACGGCAGCCTCTCCGAATTTCTCGAAGGCTTCTGCCAGCTTCTCCTTCGCCTCCGCCTCCGCTAAACCGCGTAGACGTATAACGTCGGCTTCTGCAGTTCCTTTGGCTCTCTCTGCTTCCGCAACCGCCAAGCCGTCCAATCGTTTCTGAGCTGCATGCGCCTTGGCTTCGGCTTCAATCCGGTATTGAACCGCATCGGCTTCTCGCAACAGCTTTGCTTTATTAGCCTCTGCTGCTTGCTCTACTGCATATCTGTCAGCATCCGCTTTTTTCTTAACTTCAGCATCGTACTGTTTCTCGCGGCGTAAAATCTCTTTGCCTTCCAAATCAATCTCCCGCTCTTTGCGAACGAGCTCTACCTTCATTTGCTCCTCTACGACGCTTTGTTTTGCGCGGGCTTCTTGGATCGAATACGCCTGATCCGCCTCTGCCTTCGCAGTATCCTGATCCCTTTTAAAGGAAGCGACCTTCATTTCTTTCTCTTTTTCTGCTTCCGCAATATTGGTATCGCGCACGAGTTCAGCCTTCTGTCCGGCTTCGGCAGCGAGTGCTTTCTGTATTCGTGCATCCCTGACCGCTTCGGCTTCCGCAATCTCAGCATCACGCTTGACTGCAGCAATTCTCGGTTTACCTAAAGCGTCTAAGTAGCCATGCTTATCCCGCAAATCTTTGATTGTGAAGGAGACGATTTGCAGTCCCATTTTCTTTAAATCCTTAGCCGCAACGCCTTGTACTTCTTGGGCGAACTTATCGCGGTTGCGATAAACCTCTTCAACGGTCATGGAACCTAGTATGGCACGCAAATGTCCTTCTAGAACCTCTTGCGCCTCACCTTTGAGAGCTTCGGTCGGTTTTCCAAGAAACTGCTCCGCGGCTGTTGCGACATCTTCGACCGCGCCGCCGATTTTTATAATAGCTACCCCGTCAGCCATGACCGGTACGCCTTGCTCCGTATAAACCTCTGGAGTTGATACGTCAAGCTTATGAGACAAAAGAGACAAAAATTCTGCCTTTTGGAATATGGGCAGTATAAAGGCGCCGCCGCCTCGTATGATTTTCACTTTCCGGCCTGACTCGTCCGTGCTCGCATTGCGCGTCCCAAGAAACGAACCGGTAACGAGCATAGCCTCATCCGGGCTTACCGTCTTGTAGCGAGCCCAGAACGCAAGACCTAAGACAACAAGTACTCCAACAACAATAGCAGGTATAATGAAAACTTCCGGCATAGAATCTCCCCTTTAGCTTCTGAATTATGGCAAATGAATTTCGGATACAAAAAGTGTGCTGTCCTTTACTTCCACAACAACAATTCTGGAACCGCCCGCAATCTCTACACCATCAAAACTTGCAGCGGTTTGATTCGTGAAGCCTGCACCTACCTTGACGAGAACCTCTCCGTAACCATGTGCCGGAATCGGAACCAACACTTCCCCAAGCATGCCCGACATCCCATCTCGTGAAAAGGCAATTGAATTTTCGCTTTGTTCCATCGGCTTAATGTATAGAAAAAACATTCCCATTCCTACGACAATGGCAATAAGTATGGCAACCGTTACGATTGCTCCCGAGCCGAAAGCGGTATACTTCTGTAGCATAAATCCAGCACCGCCGAAAACCGTAATGCTCCCAACAAGCGCAGTTGGCGACAGCCATGAATGACCGTCCAGCGATAAGAAATCAAGCGCACCGTCAAAAGCCTGACCGAGCCAATCCCCAAATACAACGCTTACGAGTGCATAAAGAATTCCTCCGATTAGACAGGACAAAAATAGCGTCTCCAACTTACTCCCCCTTTCCTATTATCCAAAACCTGTTAACGCTTCCGTTATTTATTACGCGAAAAACACCAAAATGTTTCCTAAAAAATAAAGCTTGTTGAATGTTATCGATTCAACAAGCTTTATTAGAACAATTAAACGACTTTAATTTTTACGAATTTGCGCTTCCCTACTTGGAGCACATCTCCATCTTTCGGTGTTACATCCAATTGGATATCCGCTACTTTTTCTTCGTTTATCCGAACGGCTCCTTGTTGTACGCTCCGCCTGGCCTCACTGCTTGTAGGCTGCAGCCCAAGTACAGTTAACAGCTTTATGATACGAATTTGGCCGTTAGTCAGCTCATCGTTCGAAAGCACTGCTTCTTCAATCACGTCTGGCAGAGCACGCTGCTGAAATACAGTAATAAAGTGGTTTTCTGCCGATTTTGCTGCTGCCTCACCGTGATACATGCTTACAAAGGTTGCAGCAAGCTGCATTTTCACGTCACGCGGATGCAAAGTGCCTTCAGCCAAGCCTTTCTTTAATGACTCTATATCGCCATTCGATAAATCAGTAGCAAGCTCATAGTATTTAAACATGAGCTCATCGGGAATAGACATCGATTTCCMGTAGATTTGATTAGGCTCCTCGTCGATACCGATGTAATTGCCTAAGCTTTTGCTCATTTTGTTAACGCCGTCAAGTCCCTCAATCAATGGGGTTGTAATAACAACCTGCGTCGGTTTGTTGTATTCCTTCTGCAATGTTCTGCCCATCAACAGATTGAAGGTCTGATCCGTTCCTCCCAGCTCAACATCGGACTCAAGCGCAACCGAATCGTAGCCCTGCATAAGCGGGTAAAAAAATTCGTGGATACTGATCGGTTGCCCGGTCGTGTAGCGTTTCGTGAAATCATCGCGCTCCATCACACGTGCAACTGTTACTTTCGCAGCCAAGTTCACCACATCTGCAAAGTTTAAAGGCGAGAGCCATTCCGAATTGTAATAAAGCTTCGTTTTTTCCGGGTCCAATATTTTGTAGATTTGTTTTTGGTACGTTTCCGCGTTGCGCTTAACATCCTCCTCGCTAAGCTGCTTCCGTGTTTCAGACTTTCCAGTAGGGTCTCCGATTCGTCCAGTGAAATCACCGATTAATAGCTGAATTTGATGTCCGAATTCCTGAAACTGCCGCAGCTTGTGAAGGACAACCGTATGACCGATATGAATATCCGGTGCGGAAGGATCAAGCCCCAGCTTCACTTTCAAAGGAGTGCCAGTAGCGACTGCATTCGCTATTTTATTCCTCAATTCATCTACCGGAACGATCTCAACGACTCCGCGACTAATAACGGCAAGCTGGCGTTCCACCTCTGCTTGCTGGTCCTGCGATAAATTTTCCCACTTCACCATACAACTTTTCCTCCCTCGTATGCGTCTATATAGACATAAAAAATCCTTCCAGCCCCAAGGGACGAGAAGGATTAGCTCGCGGTACCACCCTCGTTAGAGTACAAAATATTCATAACGATATACTCTCACTTCGTTGTTGATAACGGAGACGGTCTCCGAAGCGAACTACTGCGGCCGGGCAATTGCGTTCTATCTCAAAGAGATCTTAACGCTGCTTGTTATCCGTTCCGGTTCCTTCGCTTTGCTCCAGGCGGTAATTCAACATGCGGCGCATACCGGTTTACACCACCCACCGGCTCTCTGCAAATACGATTCGCTGTCTACTCATGCCCTTCAAAGCATTGTTTGTATCAAACTTTATTAGAATTTATACCACAGCAACAACGGGAAGTCAATGTTGTTAAAAAATGCGTTACTTTGGCGATTTATGTTATAATAGGTGTGCTATTTGGAGGAGGAGTCAAAAGAATGCAAGAGGATCGTCAACAAACGCCAACCAAAAGAAGCGGATGGCGTACTTTCGGAATCGTAACTTTTATAACAGTCAAATGGATCGTATATTTCGGAATATTCATTGGTTTGCTCGCTGGAGGCGCATTGACCGGGTATGTAGCAGCGCTCGTGAAAAATGAAGAAGTACGCCCTCGTACTGTTATTGAAGAAAAGGTGAGCGAAAACGCAATTACCGGATTCGTCTACTTCAATGATGAATCACTTGTCGGACAATTAAGAACGTCTGAGGACCGGATGATTATTACATACGATGATTTGCCGCCCCAGGTAATTAATGCCGTACTCGGAATTGAAGACAATAATTTCGAGAAGCACAAAGGCGTAGATATCAACGGACTTGGACGCGCAGTGAAACAGAAGCTGCTCAACGAGGATACCCAGACAGGCGGGAGCACGCTAACCCAGCAGCTTGCACGTCGCGTATTTCTAAGCTTGGACAAAACGGACAGCCGTAAGATCAAAGAAATATTTCTGGCTTTGCGCATGGAGCGTTATTTGACCAAGGAAGAAATTTTAGCGGCTTACCTTAACAAGGTGCCGTTCGGCAACGGTTCGACCGGTTACAATCTATTCGGAATAAAAGCAGCAGCGAAAGGCATATTCAATATTTCGGATCTAAACAAGTTGAATATCGCGCAATCCGCTTACCTGGCCGGCCTTCCGCAAAGGCCTTCTGCCTATACTGCTTTTACAGGGAAAGGCCAATTTAATCAAGCTGGCTTCGAGCTTGCCTTGGGACGACAGAAAACGGTTTTGATGCGTATGTTTGAAACTGGTCGCATCACCCAGCAGGAATACGACGAAGCGCTTAAGTTCGACATTAAGAAAACACTAGCCAAGCCGTCAGAGAAGGCTTATACGACTTACCCTTACCTTATGCTCGAAGCTGAGCGGCAAGCCGCCGAAACAATGCTCATGCAGCAAGACCCTACATTAACGAAAGCGGACTTGCGCAAAAAAGAAAACGCACCGCTCATCGAGGAAGCGCGCGATCATCTGCTGCGCGGAGGGTACCATGTCTATACAACCATTGACAAAGAAGTTTACCAGCTCATGCGCGAAATAGGTACAAATGACGAGAATTTCACGCCTTATAGCGAAGAGAAAGGGCTGGAGCAGATCGCTGCGATCATGCTTGACCATAAGACCGGCGCTATAGTTGGCATGCTAGAAGGCCGTGACTTCTACGAGGAGCAGTTGAACTATGCGACTCAAATGACCAGACAGCCTGGATCAACAATGAAAACGTTGGCTGCTTATTTGCCTGCCATTGAGATGGGAATCATACAGCCAGCAAGCATCATTGATGATGCGCCATTGGTCCTTAAGGATGGTCAGAAAGGCTTTCATATCCCAATGAACGTTAACCGCAAATTCGCCGGTCTCGTCACTGCGCGTGACGCGCTGAATCGTTCATTGAATTTGCCGGCACTGAAGATTTTTAATGAGGAAGTTAAAATCGAAAATGCATGGGCATTTGTCAAAAAACTAGGAATCACCACACTGCAGCCAGAGGATTCCTACGCACAGACTGGTGTTATTGGAGGACTAAGCATCGGTGTATCCGTCGAGGAACTTACGAACGCTTACGGTTCTATTCCTAACAAAGGCGTTTTCAACGATTCTTATATGATTTCTCGAATTACGGATGCCAACGGTAAAATCGTATACGAACATAAACAAGAACCGAAACGTGTATTCTCTGAGCAAAGCGCATTTTTGATGACCGACATGCTCTCGACCGTTATTTCAAGCAAAAGCGGTTCCGCTAACAAGTTGAAATCGCAGTTCAAGAAGTATGGCGAAATTCCAATCGCGGGTAAAACTGGATCCACGCAGAGCTACGGAGACGTATGGTTCATGGGCTTCTCTCCTGACATCACTTTAGGAGTGTGGGCCGGTTACGAGGAGCAAGTCAACTCTCTGACTGAGAATGGAAAGGCTCGTGCCCGCTCCATTTGGGCGTTAATCATGAATGAAATGGCAGAGAAAAAACCAGAGGTTTTCGTAACCGACAAGTTCGAGCGTCCAACAGGTATCGTCAAGGCAACGGTATCGAGTGCAAGCGGCTTGCTTCCTAGCCAATTGACCAAGGAAGCCGGCATGATGGTAACCGATTGGTTCAATAAAAAGGATATACCGAAGAAAACAGATGATGCATTAGTGAAAATGGCATATATTACGTACGAAGGCGTCAATTATGTACCTAATCCAGCCACGCCAAGTGAGTTTGTGAAAGAACAAATCGTTATTAAACGTAAAAAACCGCTTGATGCTCTAATGGATGAAATCAAAGCCGCACAAGCCAAATTGCCTGCAAAGAGCCGAAGGCCGATGAGCGTTTATTTACCTGCTGATGCAGAGAATAACGCGCCTTCTAAGCCAGATCCACGGGTCGATGACGGTGCAGCTCCACCGCCGCCTTCCAGTGTCAAGCTGCAATCGTCAGATGGAGCACTTATCCTGACATTCAGCGAAAGTAGTGCGAAGGATGTCGTTGGTTACCGTGTTTACAAATCGGTTAACCAAGGTGCTTACCAGAAGGAAGGAAGCTCTATTATTGCCGGCTCCGAGAAGCGAATGAAGCTATACGCTTCAAGCTCGCAAAGCTATACTTTCTATGTCGCTTCCGTTGACGTAGCAGGCAAGGAATCTGCACCTAGTCCGCTTGTTAATTTTGGCACCACTGTCGTTACACCGCCTCCTTCTGGTGGAGACACTGGCGTAGATACTCCTGTGAACGATCCGGATGCCATTGCAGCTCCATCCGTTCCGACGGGACTCCAGGCTGTGAAATCCGACTTAAGCGTCAGCTTAACCTGGGAAGCTAACAGTGTTTCGGATCAAATCACGCAATATCATGTGTATTACAGTCCAAATAGCGACAGTAAGTATACAAGAATCGGCTCTACTTCAGAAACAAGCTTTGAATACGTTGCACCGCTAGTTACCGGCTCATTTTTCGTCACTGCCGAGAATGCAAAAGGCGAGTCTGGACCATCGAGCTATCAAAATGTGAAATAGAAAAACAGCAGCCACTTGTTGGCTGCTGTTTTTCTATCTATTTGGCACTTTGAACGGTTAGATCACATAGGATGAATCTGTTTCGAATAATCTGCTGATTTGCTCATAATCTTCTCGGGATAAGGACCATTTCGTTGCTCCGGCATTCTCCTTTATTTGTTTAGGAGTTCTAACACCTGTAATTACAGTGGATACTTCTTTACGGTACAATAGCCAGTTGATCGCAACTTCATTTATTGGCTTTCCTAGCGAACGAGCAATACCCGTAAAGGTCTCAATAATAACGAGATTTTTAATAAATTGTTTTTCCGAGTATAGCGGATTCAGCTGTGCGCGTACATCCGTTTTTGGCAATCTCGTTAAATAATTAAACTTGCCTGCCAACAGTCCTTGCGCGAGCGGGCTGTAAGGTATAAAGCCAATGTTTTGCTGCTTCGCGTATGGCAGCGATGCATGCTCTACATCCCTTTGAAACAAATTATAAGGCTGCTGCAGCGACACAATCGTACTTACGGCTTGTGCAGCTACAAGCTGCTGTACACTGAAATTCGATACTCCGATATATCTAATTTTCCCATCTGCAACCAATTGATTCAAAGCTTCAAAGGTTTCCTCAATCGGTGTTTTTCCCGTTGGGTCAGGCCAATTCACCTGATAAAGATCAATGTAATCCGTGTTCAGCCGTTTCAGACTTTCCTCGGCTTCACGAATGATACTCGCTTTTGTTACATTAATGCTCCATTGTCCCTGCTCATTCCATACGAGCCCTGTTTTGGTTGCTAGAATGATATGCTCTCGTATGGGCTTAAGCACTCTACCAAGCAGCTCTTCAGAGTATCCGTGACCGTATATAGGTGCTGTATCATAAAAGGTTATGCCCAAATCAAACGCTTGTCGGATCGCAGCCTCCGTCTCATTGTCATCAACATCACCCCAGCCTGTTCTCCCCGCTGCCCAAGCACCAAAACCCACGATGGATGGATTTAGATCACTGTTGCCTAATTTTCTCGTTTGCACCAAGCACCCTCCTTTATACAATAATTCCTACCTGTTTACTCGGAACTAACATAATTATAATTCCCTACTCCCGAAAGTCAACCCATTTTTTACAAATTCATACCTGAATGGTTTCACTTATCCTTTTCAATCTACTTGACAATGGTTGGCTTGCTCCTTAAGATAGACTTTGATTATTGAAACAAATTCCTAACTAAACTCAATTGAGGGGGGACCAATGCTAATGATGACAAAAAGAATCGACCATATTGGCGTTATGGTGAGTGATATGGAGACTGCGATACGATTTTATACTGAAATCATCGGATTCGAGCTCAAAGGACGAGTTCCGCATTCGAATGGTGTCATTGAACTTGCATTTTTAGGATTTGGACATGCCGAAGAAACCGAATTGGAACTGATTGCAGGCTATAACGACAAGCTTCCTACAGAAGGCAAAGTTCATCATTTTGCCGTTGCAGTTGAAGATGTCCATGCGGAATTCAGCCGATTGAAGCAGCTAGAAGTGGAGTTCATTGACGATGAAATAACAACCTTGCCTAATGGGTATCAATACTTTTTTATTAGCGGTCCAGAGGGTGAATGGATTGAGCTCTTTCAGCGATAATACATAGCAAATTCGAAAAAACGTCAAAAAAAGCGGATGCTCGCTCAATGAGCAGGCATCCGCTTTTCTGTTTATTCATGTCGCTGTTGTTAATCTTCGATGGTTGATAAATCGCCTGTAGGAAGGTTTAGCTCCCAAGCCTTTAACACTCGGCGCATAATTTTGCCGCTTCTTGTTTTGGGGAGCTTATCTTTGAATTCAATCTCCCTTGGTGCTGCATGGGCTGACAAACCGATTTTCACAAATTGCGAAATCTCTTGTTTCAGCTCATCAGATGCTTCAAATCCTTCGCGCAGCGCGATAAAGGCTTTAATGATTTCTCCGCGCATAGGATCAGGCTTGCCAATAACACCCGCCTCTGCTACCGCCGGATGCTCTACGAGCTTGCTCTCAACCTCGAACGGACCTACGCGCTCTCCCGCTGTATTAATTACATCATCAATACGCCCTTGAAACCAAAAATAACCATCCTCATCGCGATAAGCAGAATCTCCTGAAATATACCAGCCCTTTAAATAGAAATACTCCTCGTATTTGGATGGATTATTCCAAACCTTGCGCATCATTGACGGCCACGCGGTCTGAATGGCCAAATTACCCATTCGGTAAGGAGGCACTTCATTGCCGCTATCATCGATAATCGCTGCTTTGACGCCTGGCAAAGGTTTTCCCATTGAGCCCGGTTTAATATCCATGCTTGGATAATTGCAGATAAGCTGGCCGCCGGTTTCTGTCATCCACCAGGTGTCATGAATTCTTTGACCATATACCTTGAGTCCCCAGCGGACAACCTCAGGGTTTAAGGGTTCTCCTACACTTAGCACATGCCTGAGGCTGGTCAGATCAAAGTTATTGGATATATCATCGCCAGCACCCATTAGCATACGGAACGCCGTAGGAGCACTGTACCATACCGTCACGCCATATTTCTGGATAACGCCATACCAATCGCTTGGACTAAAACGGCCGCCTCGGATAACGTTTGTAGCCCCATTAAGCCATGGCGCAAAAATACCGTACGAGGTGCCAGTGACCCACCCCGGGTCTGCCGTGCACCAATAAATATCATCTTCTTTCAAATCCAGCACGATTTGACCCGTATATAAATGCTGAATCATCGCGTTTTGGACATGGTAGACGCCCTTAGGCTTTCCAGTCGATCCTGACGTATAATGCAGAATAAGGCCATCCTCGCGGTCTAGCCACTCTATCTCTGCTTCATCGGATACCCCAGCCATTTCTTCTGAGAAATCAATGATGCCCTCTTCCTTTGGCACATCCTTACCGAATACGATAATATGCTTAAGGCCAGGAAGCTCCTCTCTCTTGATCCTCTTCAATAGCGCCGGAGTCGTTACAATCGCAATGGCTTCGCTATCCAGTAGCCTATCTTTAACTGCCGTCTCCATGAAAGCTTCAAATAGCGGCCCTACCACGGCTCCTACTTTCAATGCTCCTAACGCACTGAAATAAAGCTCAGGCGTTCTAGGCATGAAGATAAAGACGCGCTCTCCCTTTGAAATGCCGAGCTTTCTCAAAACATTCGCGAAGCGGTTCGATTGCTTGCTCAGCTGTTCAAAGGTATACGATTCGTCACGTTCACTATCACTATAGAAAAGGGCAACTTTATCCCCTTTTCCTTGTTCAACATGACGGTCAATGGCTTCATAAGCCATATTGACCTTCCCAGTCTCATACCAGCTGAACTGACTTTCAATTTGGTTCCAATCAAATGAACTCACTGCTTCTTCATAGTTTTGTAGATTCGGATTTGTTGCCGTTGCTGGAATTCGTTCTTGATGTAAGTTGATCATTCTATCACTCTCCCATCAAATCTATGAGTCTGTAACATAAGAATACGCTTACAAGATTGAGTCAATGCTTGAGGCAAACAAGCAGACCTCTGCTATAGCTTCCTATGAAATGAACCGCCAAACTTATTATAGCATATCTTTTTTCTATTCGACTACGCTTTTCATTTCCTTAAATCTTTGTTATAAAGAGTAATAGAGAATGTCGGATAGGCACGTTTTTCACAGCAAAGGAGGATATGCCTTGGAGCATCGAAAGCGGTTGCAGCGAGAAACTGTCGCTCTAGACGAAGGCCGTGAGCTTATATTGGAAGGACCCGTACCCCCGAACCGACTTGTTGAAATGACGATGCATGAAGCATTGGATGCATTCCGAAGACCAAATGAGCAGCATAAGGCATTAATTGAAATCGCTGGTCTGGATGAAGGAAGAATCCTATTAGCACGCGAAGGCGGCAAAATTGTCGGTTATGTGACCTTCCACTATGCCGATGAGCTTGAACGATGGTCAGAGGGCGGCATGACGGATCTAATCGAGCTTGGAGCGATAGAAGTAGCGGATGACTATCGCGGCTGCGGCTTAGGCAAAAGAATGATCGAGCTTGCTTTTGCAGAGGACCAGTTGGAAAATATGATCGTTTTTACGACGGAATATTATTGGCATTGGGACCTTGAAGGGACCAAACTTAACGTATGGGATTATCGGAAAATGATGGAAAAGCTCATGCAGTCCGTCGGCATGGTCTGGTTTGCTACCGATGATCCGGAAATTTGCTCGCATCCCGCGAACTGCCTAATGGTTCGTATCGGAAAGGAAGTGCCGCTGAGCTCCGTCGAGCATTTTGACAGAGTCCGTTTCCGGCAGCGCTTCATGTATTAACCTATTGCTTACGAAGTAGGTTTGCTTCGCAAACCTTAGCCCATGCTTACGAAGTAGGTTTGCTTCGCAAACCTTAGCCCATGCTTACGAAGTAGGTTTGCTTCGCAAACCTTAGCCCATGCTTACGAAGTAGGTTTGCTTCGCAAACCTTTTAGGAGGATTAGAATGGCTGCTGATGCTGTTTTCATACATCATTCGGATTCCAGCGGATATAAATTTGATGAAGAACATCCTTTTGATCCGCTGCGGTTAACGCTCACGATAGACCTGCTCAAGGATGTAAAAGCCTTGACGGAGGATCAATTGAATACTCCTCCACCCTATTCCGAAGACGAGCTCTTGTCACTCGTACATCGAACAGATTATTTGGCTGCCGTCAAAAAGCTGAGCGAAGAAGCGCTAACAGATGACAGCGGCATCCTCGCTCAACAATTCGGTCTGCACACCGAGGACACTCCTGTATTTCCAGGTATGCATAAAGCGGCTATGACCATTGTTAGAGGCTCTTTAGCAGCGGCAGAGGCTGTCATGACAGGCCAGGTGAAGCACGCCTTCCATCTTGCCGGCGGGCTGCATCACGCGTTCCCAGACCGCGCATCAGGCTTCTGCGTATATAACGATGCCGCTGTTGCGATCAAATATATTCGGCAATCATTTGGCGCACGCGTATTATATATCGATACGGATGTTCATCATGGCGATGGCGTGCAATGGGTTTTTTATGATGACCCAGATGTTTGTACATACTCCATTCATGAAACGGGAAAGTTTCTTTTCCCTGGAACGGGCTTTGTGCATGAGAAAGGCACAGATCATGGATTCGGAGCATGCTTTAATGTGCCGCTGGAGCCGTATACCGAGGATGAATCATGGCTCGAGAGCTTTAACGTCACTTTAAGAAAGGTTATCGAAGCATTCAAGCCGGATGTGATTATAAGCCAACATGGCTGCGATGCTCATGCGTATGACCCGCTCTCTCACATTCATTGCAGCATGCGTATCTACAGTGAAATTCCCGCAATCATTCATGAATTGGCTCATGCGTATACAAACGGCCGTTGGATCGCGCTGGGCGGCGGCGGCTATGATATTTTCCGGGTCGTTCCGAGAGCTTGGGCGCTCGTATGGCTCACGATGATTGAGCATCCGATCGCGCAGCGAATTGCCGCTGGAGAAACCGTTAAACTTCCGGACAGCTGGCTTGAACGGTGGTCGTTATTGAGTCCGCATAAGCTTCCCCCCTACTGGATGGATGATTTGTCCGATATTGAAGCAATGCCTAGACGCCAGGAAATAGCTGAGAAGAATAGGATGGTTCAAAGCATCGCAATCCAGGATCTCTAGCATTCAATTACGTACATTAAAAAAGAAAAGCCGCGATGCTGGCCATCGCGGCTTTTCTTTAGTAAACGACAATGATTACATATTTTTTACGATATCGTCGATGATCTGATAAGAATGATTCGATGCCGTTACAGTAAACTCCGAGAAATTCACATGAGCTGAACCATCTGCTTTGTCTGACATCGAACGAATGATGACAAACGGCTTTTCATTCATATCACAAACCTGTGCGACAGAAGCGCCTTCCATCTCGGCACAAGCGCCATGAAGTGTCTCATGGAGCAGCTTGACCGTCTCGCGGCTAGCTATGAACTGGTCGCCGGAGAGCACAACACCTTTAAGACTTCGACCCGAAAATAAGCGATTGCTTGCAGAGGAAGCTAGCTCAACCAAGCGCTCATCCGCCACAAATTCCGACCTCGGATGGAATGGAATCGTTCCACGGGCAAAACCTAGCGGCGAGCAATCCATATCATGTTGAATACAGCTCGTAGAAACCACAATATCGCCGATGTTCAATTGTGGGTCAACCGCACCAGCGACACCTGTGAACAGTACGCAATCCGCACCAAGATCCAACAAAATTTGCGTGCAGACTGCGGCGTTAACTTTACCAACGCCTGATTTGCAATAAATAACCGTCTTACCATGAAACGTTCCTTCGAAATACGTAATTCCGGCCTTCGTGATCTGTGACGCAATGCTTACGTGCTCATGCAGCAATTCAATTTCTTCTGCCATTGCGCCGATAATTCCTATTTTGTTAAACGACATATGGATTATATTCCTCCAACCGATTGACGCACGACAATTTCATGCGGCAGTACAACTTTGGATTGATCTACGTTTTCTTTCTTCATAAGCTTCGTCAACAAGCGCATGGATACTGCACCGATATCATACATGGGCTGTGCGACAGCTGTAAGCTGCGGACGAACCATTGATGCCATCCGGCTGTTGTCTACGCTGATGATGGAAATATCGTCTGGCACTCGTAATCCAGAATCCTGAATGCTATGGATGGCGCCAATCGCCATTTCATCCGTTGCGGAGAATACGGCTGTTGGACGCTCGTCCAATTCAATGAAATACTTCATCGCTTCCGCACCGGACTCATAGCGGTAATTGCCGATTCGTACCAGTGTATCATCATACGCGATGCCCGCAGTCTCAAGCGCACGCTTGTACCCTTGGAACCTTGCATATCCGATCGAAGGATCTTGCAGCGTCCCGCTAATCATCGCAATGCGCTTATGGCCTTGCTCTAGCAGCTTCTGAACGGCATCATAAGCAGCATCTTCATGATTAATATCGACAGATGGAATTTGTCCGCTCTCATCTGATGTTGCGCATAATACAATGGGAACATTTGCAGTTTTGAAAGCTTGCAGATGCTMTTCGGTTACGGCTCCGCCCATAAATAGCAAACCGTCAACTTGTTTCTCCAACAAGGTATTGATAACGCGGATTTCTTTATCTTTCTTCTTGTCCGCATTGCACAAAATAATATTATAATGATACATATTAGCAATATCTTCGATTCCTCGAGCTACTTCCGCAAAAATAGCGTTTGAAATATCGGGAATGACGACGCCGACAGTCGTTGTTTTCTTGCTCGCAAGGCCTCTTGCCACAGCGTTTGGACGATACCCAAGGCGTTCAATTGCTTCAAATACTTTCTTCCGCGTTGCAGGCTTTACGTTAGGATTGTTATTCACAACCCGGGAAACCGTAGCCATCGACACTCCTGCTTCTCTTGCTACATCATAAATGGTTACCGTCACAGTGGTCCTCTCCATTAGCTCAAATTTTAATTTTCGTACGACCAATATTAACGTAATCATAGCACAAAGAAATGAGCAACGCAAAACAAAAGACGGCAAAAACCTTGCTGTTTCGTGCTTTCATTGCGTTTTCAAAATAAAAAGTCGCTTAAAGTTCTGTTCCATAACGCTTGCGCACACGCGGCATCCGCCTTGTTGAATGCAAATAAAATCTATCTATTTTCTTCCTTTTCCTAGTAAATTCATGCTTCCAATCTGATACGCATAGGATCGAGATGAGCCTGCATAAAACAAAAAGAGCTGAGATAAATCTCAGCCCGCTTGAAAATAAACGCTATTGTCAGATAACCCGCACTCTTCTCTTGTCCATCCACTTTAAGGAATTAGATAATGCACAAGCATGACAAATCCAAGCAGCTATGTAAGCAGCGAACGGCGACTAATTTGCTCAAGCCTTTTCTTTAAATCGCTGATCCACGCCTCATCATTCAGCGTCTGGGCAAGCAGATACAAATCAAGCAATTGGTTAATTCTGTGCTCAATCATTCTCTCAAATGCAATTTGGTCTGTTTGCAGCTTCTCCGCTTTTGCTTCAACGAGCAAATTAGCCCATTCGTTGCATTCATTGAATAAAAAGGTTTGTTTATCTGGCTGAGCCCCCAATTGAGCGATTAATCCAGTCAAATCCGGCTTCACATCGGGAAATACTTCACTGCGATTGCAGGTTGTGCATGAGAAAATAGGAACGTTATCAATCTCTACTTTCCCTGAATAAATGACTGTGCGCAGTTTCATCTTCATGATGTCACCACAATGACACCTCTTATGCAAAGCGGTCCACTCCTTCTTAGTAACAGCTATTCTCAATAGGCATAGCTTTCAGAGTTACAATATATAATGGATTCGACCAAGTTCGCGAAAATTCCTGCTTTCACAGTCTTGTAATTTTTACTACTAATACGGTGCTTTGCAGCACATATGCAAGCGGTCATGGGGCTGCTTTTCTCCATCTTTTCCGAATCCATGGAACCGCTGCTATGGCTGTCCATATCGCTGCTCCAATCAAATCATTGCGTACGTCCATTGCGTCCGGCATCCTGCCTCCGACAAATGATTGATGGTATTCATCGGTCACGCCGTAAAGTCCGCATAGCAAAACGATAATGACCTTCATCCATAGACGGTCAGCTGTTTTGCCTATGCCGTAATCCATGGTTAATGCAAGTATGAAGTAAGAGACAAAATGCCCCCAATCAAAGCCCTCCATGAACGGAAAAAAAGTTTGAAAGAAAGGAAGAAAGGTATTGATCTCGTCACTCGTTCTCGAAGACAAGACAAAGATCACTATCATCCAAATAACTGCCGGCAGGAAACGTAAGAGTCTTGTATATGAGAAACGTTTGGATACCTGATTCATTTGCTTCATTGTTGCTCCTTCGTTACAATAATAGAGATCATTCATAGATGGAGGGGAAAAGATGTCCTTACAAAACAAAACCGTCATCTGCTTGCTAGACGACGAATTCGAGGATTTGGAATTATGGTATCCGGTCTATCGCGCTCGAGAGGCTGGCGCAACGGTTCTATATGCCGGACCTGAAAAAGGCAAAAAGCATATTGGCAAGTATGGCGTACCTGCTGTTGCCGACTTGTCTTTCGACGAAGTAAACAGTGAAGATATCATCGGGCTGCTCGTTCCAGGCGGCTGGGCACCTGACAAGCTTCGCAGATATCCGAAAGTGCTTCAGCTCGTTCAAGAGCTTAATGCGCAGGATAAACCGATCGGCCAAATTTGCCATGCCGGGTGGGTGTTGATTTCAGCCAAAATACTCGAGGGCCGCAAGGTCACTTCGACGCCAGGCATTCGCGACGATATGGAGAATGCTGGAGCAACGTGGTTTGATGAAGCGGTTGTTGTAGACGGAAATCTCATCTCGGCACGTCGTCCGCCTGATCTCCCGCCTTATGCCAAAGCATTTGTAGACGCTCTTGTACAGCGAATGGGCTAACCATTCGCTGTTTTTTTGTCTACCCGCTCCATGAAGGCGTTAAGCAGTGCAAGTACCTCCGTACTCGTGCGACAGCTGTGCAGCTTCTTAAACACCTCTCCACTCTCTTCCTGAGACGTGCTAAGAAGACGCTGCTTCACTTGCAAGATCGAATGGGAGGACATGCTCAGCTCATCGACATCTAGGCTCAGCCAGATCGGCAAAGCTCTTAAATCACCCGCAAGCTCACCGCATACGCCTACCGTAATACCTGCTTTTTTCGCCGCTTCTACAGTCATTTTCAGCATCCGGATTAATGCCGGATGGTATGGCTCATATAAATGGGAAATCTCTTCATTCATCCGATCGACCGCAAGCGTAAATTGGACAAGATCATTCGTACCAATACTGAAGAAATCGACTTCTTCAGCCAGAAGATCTGCAATCATAACGGCTGCCGGCACCTCGATCATGATACCTATTTTCATGCCATTGTCATACGGAATGCCGGCTTCTTCCAGCTCTAGCTTTGCTTCGTTAAGCACAGCGTTGGCAGCTCTGACCTCATCGACGGATGAAATAAGCGGATACATCAGCTTAACTGCCCCATAATGGCTTGCTCGTAGTATGGCGCGGAGCTGCGTCTTGAACAAATCTTTGCGATCCAGAGAAATGCGGATTGCTCTATAGCCAAGAAATGGATTATCTTCCTCTGGCAGCTCAAAGTAATCCAGTTGTTTATCTCCGCCGACATCGAGCGTTCGAATAACGAGCGGCTCGCCTCCAAGTCTTTCGGCAACACTTCGATAAACCTCGAACTGCTCTTCTTCCTTCGGAAAACGATTTCGATCCATATACAAAAACTCTGTTCGGAACAAACCTACGCCATGCGCACCGCTTGACAATGCGATTTCCAGCTCTTTGAATGAACTGATATTCGCAGCAAGGTCAAGTCTCTTGCCATCAGGCGTAACAGGCCGATGATTAGCAATGCCGTGCAATTGTTGCTTCGCTTCTGTTTGGCGATTATGAAGATCTGTATAGGTTTGAATGACTTCTTGCTCAGGTTCTATAAATACGCTGCCGTCCGTACCGTCGATGACAAGCGTCTGGCCCGTTTGAATCGGTTCTGCCAGCTTAGTTTCCACACCAACTACTAGCGGTACGCCAAGCGCTCTTGCCATAATGGCTGAATGCGAGGTTGTACTGCCAGCAAGGGTAACAATACCAAGAACATGCTGCGGGTTAATATGCGCCAGCTGTGAGGGAGACAGCTCCTTTGCAATCAGGATAAAGGGCTGTGTGTCAGATGGCAGGGTAATCTCCGGTGCTCCAAGCAAATGCTTCAGCAGTCGGTTTCCTACGTCCTTGATATCAAGAGCCCGCTCCTTCATGTACTCATCGTCCAGCAGATCGAACATGGTGACGAAATGATCAATGGCTTCCTTTACGGCAACCTCAGCAGCTTTGTACTGGCGCTGGATGATGCCCTGGATTTCGTTCATAAAAACAGGATCATCCAGAATCGCGATATGAGCATCGAATATATGCGTCTCTTCAGAACCAACAACATCACGCAGCTCATCTTTGATTTGTTCGATTTCCGATTTGGAGGTGCGGATGCCTTCATATACGCGTTCGAACTCCCGTGCAAAGTCAGCTACATCGATCTTCTGCTCAGGCAATTCCCATTCCCAATTCGGAAGCACAAACGATCTCCCAATCGCTATGCCAGCTGAAGCCCCAATTCCTTGAATCATTGTGTTTCCCCTCCACCATTTCTCTCTTTAAGAACAACAGACAAAACTGAGGACTGCCCTTTTTTCACCGCTTTAAACGGTGCAAACCGCCAGGAATGGACGAGATCAGAGTTGGTGATTACCATAGGCGTAGCAAGCGACTTGCTTTCCTTACGTACCCGCTGCAAATCAAACTTGATCAGCATCATGCCAGGCGTCACTTCATCCCCTTCTTTAACAAGCGCATTAAAATAGCCTTTTCCTGCTAATCCAGAGGTGTCGATGCCGATATGCAGCAGAACCTCCAGTCCCTCCGGAGTAAGCAAGCCTATCGCGTGCATTGTCGGATAAATATGAATAACCTTCCCTTTCACGGGAGATACCAATTCTCCTCTATCCGGTATAAAAGCAACACCTTGTCCTACCAGCTTTCCTGCGAATATCGGGTCGGGTACCTCATCAAGCGGAATCATTCTTCCCTGCATCGGCGAGTGGAACAGCACCTGTGCTTGATCCCGATGAATCGTCTTTATCATCTCTTCGCGAATGAGTTCGGAGTATGTGCCGAATACGACCTGTACCTGCCCTCCGCCAAGCTTGATGACGCCGGCTGCACCTAGATTTCGAAGCGCATTTACATCCAGCAGCTTGTCATTCGACACTTTAAGCCGCAGCCTAGTGATACAGGATTCCATTTTGACAATATTCTGCTTCCCGCCAATTGCTTGTAGAATAAGCGGTGCACGGTAAGGAATATCTCCCGCCCACTCATCGAGCTGCGAGCCTTCCTCTCGACCAGGTGTCGGAATACGGAATCTGCGGATTGCCCAGCGAAATAAGAAATAATAAACGAATCCGACAACAATTCCAATTGGAATAATAAGCCAGCCTCTCGTTGCCAAATGCTCGTTGATTACAAAATCAATGGCTCCTGCCGAAAAGGAAAAGCCATGCTTGATGCCAAGCTCATAGGTCACCCACATAATAATGCCTGAAAGGATGGCATGAACGACGTATAAGTAAGGAGCTACGAATAAAAAAGCAAACTCAACCGGTTCGGTAACGCCCGTCAAAAAGGAGGCTAACGCAGCGTATAGAAACGTTTTTCTAATTTTGGGCTTCAAGTCCTCGCGAGCTTCGTGAATAATAGCCAAGGCTATAGCTGGCAGTGCGAACATCATCGTCGGATACAATCCAGCCATGAACACCCCTGCCGTTGGATCGCCTGCAAAGAATCGAGGCAGATCGCCATATACCATTTGACCGGCTTCCGTCTCGTAGCCTCCAATCTGGAACCAGAACACATGACTCACAAGATGGTGCAAGCCGAATACGACTAGAATGCGATGTACAAAGCCATACAAGAAAACACCGAAGCCTCCGCCAGAAGCAACAATTTCACCCAGCTCCACAAGCATTTTTTGCAAATACGGCGCTATATTAATCATGCCGATGGAAAAAAGCAAGCACACAAAACTGACAAACAGCGGAACGAACCTCGGACCGCCAAAAAACTGTATGTATTCCGGCAAGCGCAAGCTTTTGAATCGTTCATGGCTTACACCTGCAATAATGCCGATTAAGGTACCAATCAGGACAGTCGGCTCAATCTGCACCTCAGCAGTGCTGGTTATGCCGCTATATATAATCATTCCTATAAGAGCAGCCATGCCCGCAGCGAGCGCATTTCCCGTCAATCCGAGCGATATGCCTACCGCGAAAATATAAGGTAGAAACGTAAATATCGCCTCGCTGGCAGCGACTAAATAACCTTCCATTCCCGGCAAGCCAATATATGCCCATGGCAGCTTGCTTAAGCTTAAAAATATGGCCGCGCCTGGCAATACAATCATCGGCAGCATAAATGCTCTACCGAGTTGCTGCAGGCTCCCAATGAAAACCATTTTGCACCTCCTTAAAGTTTTGCGTAGCAAAACTGACTTCGTAAGCATTAGCTTAGTTTTGCGTAGCAAAACTGACCTCGTAAGCATTAACTTAGTTTTGCATAGCAAAACTGACTTCGTACGTGAGCTCCCAACATTTCTATATCGATGTTAAGCGTTTGCTGCGTTTTTGTCAAAGTAAAACGGCGAGCCTGTAAGGGCCCGCCGGTGTTGATGATTCTTTTCCTATGATTTTAAAACGATGTTATCGCATGCCGCCCGAGTAAGGGGAATTAGCAGCGCTTTGGGATTGCCAGCCGACATGTGAAATTACCGGACCCGATTGTTGATAGGCATTGGTCGCTTCATAAACAGGATGGAGCGAAGTATTCGAATGAGTCGGTGTCATTCCGTATCCATTCTGTTGGTTTGCCTGTGCGTAACCTCCGAAATGGGAATTGGAGTTCTGCTGTGCAAAATTCGATCCGATGTTAGACGTTGGCTGGTAAAACGATTGCTGATTGTCATATCCAGCTTGATAGCCGACATGTGCGATAACCGGGCCAACATTGCCAAATGCCGTTGCCGGCGATTGCGCGTGGCTTTGAACCGGCTGATGCGAGATGAATGAATGATTCGTTCCTACCGGATGAGTCGAATTCGAATAGCTGTTAGGTGTGAAATGCTGCATACCTTGGCTATAAGAATTAGACGCTTGATAACCTCCTGGCGTATTCGACACAATGGAGTTCGTTTGTCTGCCAAAAGTCGGTTGGCTAAGCTGTCCTTGATAGTGTGATTGCACATTGCCCGTTGGCTCAAAGTGCGTGCCTTGGTTAAGGTAGCTTTGTTGCCCTTGGTAATTACCCGGTTGTTGCGAATATTGATTCACGTCGTGTCCTCCTTGGATTACAAACATAAAGTCTTCAAGCAAGTAAAGCACTCGCTTATGAAGCCTTCTTATTCTGTAGAAGTGACCACTATTTTATAACCGTTATATTTTGGATTTCCCTCCAGGAAGCAGGATTGAATCCTCCACCTTGATGCAACGATCCATAATAACCTCAAGACCGCCAGAAATCGCAATTTCAGCCGCTTCATCATTGGATATGCCAAGCTGCAGCCACAAGGTTTTAGCGCCTATCGCAACTGCCTCTTGCGCGACAGGAGGCGTATGCTCGCTTCTGCGAAACACATTGACAATATCAACAGGCACTGGAATGTCCTTTAGCGAAGCATAGCTTTTTTGACCCAATATCGAATCGGCGTTTGGATTAACGGGGATAATCGTATAGCCTTTAGCTTGCATAGCTTCGGATACCATGTACGATACACGATCAGGCTTGTCGGACAATCCGACTACCGCAACCGTCATGCTTCTCTCAAGAATAACCTTTATCTGCTCACGCGAAGGATTTTCGAAAGCCATCCTAAACACCTCTTTTCTTATTTTGAAAAAGACTGCTATTGCTTCACTCTCGCACTAACCTTCAATCCACTCCACGTTTGCTCCCAATGCTTTCAAATGGTCGAAGTAAATAGGATAAGATTTGGCGACGTGATGTGCGTCTCGAATACGAATAGGCTGCTTCGCACGCAAGCCGACAACCGTCAATGCCATAATAACACGGTGGTCATAATGCGCGTTTATCTCAACTCCGCCCTCAACACCTTCTGGGCGTCCGTGGACGATAATTTCCGCCTGCCGTTCTTCCACATTGGCGCCAGCTTTCCGCAGCTCATTCAGGTAATCCGTAATACGGTCGCATTCTTTGTACCTTAAGTTCTCTACATTATAGAAACGTGATGTTCCTTCTGCAAATACGGCTGCAGCTACCATAGCAAGCACCGCATCCGTTGCATGGTCTCCATCGAACTCGACTGCTTTTAGCTTTCCATTGCCTTTAACATGAACGATACCGTTCTCGTGAGTGAGAGGAACCTCCATCATCTGAAGCACATCGACTACAGCACGTTCTCCTTGCTTGCTGCGCTCTTCCAATCGATGAACAATAACATCTGACTGCGTTACCGCAGCAGCTGCAAGAATCGCCGCGGAACCTGGGTAATCTCCTTGAACCGAATACGTCTTCGCTGCATAGCTTTGGCCACCAGGTACACGAAAGCGCATATAATCCTCATCGGCATGAATGACAATGCCGGCTTGTTCCAATACTTCCAGCGTCTGACCGACGACAACCTTCGATTTCAGATCATGAAGCACTTCAATCTCGCTGTCTTCCGGCAATAAAGGTGTAAGAAACAGAAGCGCGCTTAGAAATTGCGAGCTAATATTTCCTGAAACTTGAATTTTATCGCCTTTTGGAGCCCCACCTTGAATGCGAATAGGTAATTTACCATCATTATGCGTGATGGTAACACCCATAGCGCTTAGAGATTCAATAAGGTCGCTATGCGGTCTTTTGCCAAGCGAGTCCGGATATCGGTTAATGAAGGTTACATCAGGGCACAAAGCGGCAATCGCCATCAAGAAACGCAATACTGCGCCTGCATTTCCTACATCAAGCTGCTCTACCGGCTTTGGGTTTCTGCCAAAGCCTGTAATAACGATTTTTTCTTCATCCTCTTCAACGGTCGCGCCAAGATCACGGATACAACGGCGCATTGCATCGCTATCCTCGCTATGCGCAGGGAAATAAATCGTACTTGTCCCTTCTGCAAGCGCTGCAACCAACAAATAACGAGTTGTGTAATTTTTTGAAGAAAGGGCTTGAAGTTCYCCCTCAAGCTTAGGCGTTGGTGTCACTAAAACGTCCATAGTTCGTATGATCTCCCTTTTTATTCATATATACACTTTAGATGGTGTCGAAGCCAAATAAAATGATGATCCATCTATGATTGCTTAAATCGCGATTGCTCCAATATTGCAGCAACGACCTCTTCCGCAGACAAGCTCGTCGTGTCAATCGTCAGATGCGCGAAATCATAAGCTTCCTTGCGCTGCTCAAGCAGAAGGTTCACGCGTTCTTCTGCATCACCGTGCAGCAGTGGACGAGCTGTATCCGTCTTCACACGGGCCAAGATTTGTTCGGGGCTTGCTTTAAGCGCAACGACGAATCCATTCCCGAGCATGAGCTGGCGATTCGTTTCGCGAAGAACGGCGCCTCCTCCGGTTGCAACAACGCAGCAATCCTCATCCGCCAAAATATGATGAAGCACCTTCGATTCAATATCCCGAAAGCCTGCTTCTCCATCAGATGCAAATATTTCGGAAATTTGCCGATTTTCATGCTTCTCGATTTCCTCGTCGCCATCGACCCGCTTCCAGCCTAGCTTCTCTGCAAGCAGCCTGCTTACGGTAGATTTGCCGGTTCCCATAAACCCGATCAGCACTAATTTACTACCACGTTGCTCTTCCATCGTGAACGATTCACCCTTTTCATTCATCCTAAACCATTTTTTCTACAACATCATATCATTTTTTTATTATTCTAGGGTATAAAAAAGTTGCATATGTCGTATGGATGATAATGATGTTATTTCAAGAACAGGAGTGACGCTAGCGATGACCAGTGATCAACCACTGCAAGATCTCCATCCGACGCAAAAGCGTATTCATCGTATTCTTGATCCTGATCATCCCCTCTGCCGAGAGGATGTCGTCTGGATGCTTGAATATATTAAAAAAAAGGTGGCTGACGAGGATCCAGCTTTACTGGATCTTTCGCAGCCACGTTTATTACAGAACTTTCGTTTTTTTGCGGAAGCGGCCATGTCCCTTATTCATCGGAGGCATTGCTCTGATCAAGAAGCGGACCGGCTGCGCGAGTGGCTGCGTCAAGCAACTTACGGCTTGCATAACGTCAATCCTCGCGAGCCAAAGCCGTAATAGCTGATTGGTATTATGACTGCATCCAGTTGAAGTGGAAGCTTCCTTCTTTGTCCAAGCGTTTGAACGTATGCGCACCGAAGTAGTCGCGTTGTGCTTGAAGAAGGTTAGCTGGCAAACGCTCTGTACGGTAGCTGTCATAATAAGCGATCGCGCTTGAGAAAGCTGGTACCGGTACACCGTTTGTAACAGCTGCTGCAATCACTTCACGCCATGCGCCTTGATAAGACTCAACGATGTTTTGGAAGTAGGAATCGAGCAACAGGTTGCGCAGGTTAGGATCACGGTCGTAAGCATCTTTGATATTCTGCAGGAAGCGTGCACGGATAATGCAGCCGCCGCGGAAAATCATAGCGATCTCGCCGTAGCTCAGATCCCAGTTGAATTCTTCGGAAGCAGCACGCATTTGAGCAAATCCTTGCGCGTACGAACAAATTTTACTTGCAAACAGTGCTTTGCGAACGGACTCGATGAATGCGGCTCTGTCGCCTGTGAAAGGCACTTTTGCGGGACCGTTAAGCACTTTGCTTGCTGCAACGCGTTCTTCCTTCATTGCGGACAAGAAGCGAGTGAATACCGATTCCGTAATAATAGAAAGCGGTACGCCAAGATCAAGCGAGCTTTGGCTTGTCCATTTGCCTGTCCCTTTTTGGCCAGCGGAATCCAAGATTACATCTACCATCGGCTTGCCAGTCTCTGGATCATATTTGGAGAAGATATCTCTTGTAATTTCAATAAGGTAGCTGTCTAGCTCGCCTTTGTTCCACTCTGAGAAAATTTCGTGAAGCTCTTCCGCGCTAACGTCCAGCACGTTTTTGAGCAGGTCATAAGCTTCGCAAATAAGCTGCATGTCACCGTACTCAATACCGTTATGCACCATTTTCACATAGTGGCCTGCACCGTCTGGACCGATATATGTACAGCAAGCATCATCGCCAACTTTAGCGGAAATCGCTTTAAGGATAGGTTCAACAAGCTCATATGCGGATTTCTGACCGCCTGGCATAATGGAAGGGCCTTTCAATGCGCCTTCTTCGCCGCCGGAAACGCCGGTACCGATGAAACGGAAGCCTTTAGCTTCCAAATCTTTACTGCGGCGAACCGTATCAGGGAAATAAGCATTGCCGCCATCAATGATGATATCGCCTTCAGCCAAATGAGGAACGAGTGAATCGATTGTTGCATCTGTACCAGCGCCTGCTTGCACCATGATTAGAATTTTGCGCGGAACTTCAAGAGATTGTACGAATTCTTCGATGCTGTATGTTGGAACAAGGTTTTTGCCTGCTGCTTCTTGTACGAGGTCATCTGTCTTCTCGCGGGAACGGTTGAACACCGATACCGTGAAGCCTCTGCTTTCAATGTTAAGAGCAAGGTTTTTGCCCATTACGGCCAATCCGATTACGCCAATTTGCTGTTTTGACATCTGGTTTCTTCCATCCTTCATCATCTATTTTGGGTCACAATAGTTTTATTTTACTCTTTTTATCCCAAGAAGAAAACTGTCTAAGCGGAAAAATGTCGAATATGCGGCATTAGAATTATTGACCGATTCAAAAAGATTATCTTATATTTGTCATAATCGCTCCTTTTTGCCCTATGGAACAAACGTAAATTCTAATCTCTCGCACAACCTAAAAACGACCAATTGCTGGAGGGATCCACAGCGATTGATCGTTTTTAGGTTTTCATGGGGGAATCAACATCTATCATCAGAGTTCCAGTTGCAGCATTTCCGAGCGAAGTGCCATCAATCGCTCTTTTGACTCCGAAACCGCTTCCTCATCCGTGCCCTGCAGCGCGTCAAACAGCATCGACAACTCGTAATCAAGCTCATAGCGGAGCACGATGGCTCTTTCTTCTGCCCGCTTCGATTGGAAGGCTCTAATCATTTCTTCTATTGTAACGAAAGGCTTCTTCTGATAAATAATCCGATGTTCCATACCGGACACCTCCACAAGTCGTATAATCTCACCGAACATGATACTCTCAATGACGATTTGACGATCTTTGATACGCTTCACAACCGCATGTCCACGTGTGTCATTAATCAGCTTTTCAATCAACTCTGACAGCTTCTCGTCTTTAATAATGTAGTCTCCGACGATTTTGTAGCGGTTCTTCATGCGTTGGAATTGGAGCTTCACCAGCTTGCGGCCGGTCCGGATCGAAACTAGAAATTGTCCCTCCGTCTCACTCCAATACAAGGAATAACCCTCCTGAATAAGATCGCGGATGAGATTTTGGATTTGCCGGCGGTCAAATCGCAGTTCCAAATTGCAATATTCGACTTCATGGCTTTTGTTCACGGCAATCCCTCCCTTACCTCAGTATAGTTGACGAAATGTTCTGATAATTTGTTCTTACTTTTATCTTATACTCCATCTTATGTTCTGGCAACTTGGATTATTGACTAATTTTACGCCGAAAGGCTACTTTCCTTAAAAAAGGGCGCGGCTGCCTCCAAATGAAGACAGCTCGCACCCTTTATGTGCTTATATGCTATAGGCGCTCGCGGATATTTTTGATTCAGAATTGCTTTTGTGCAGAGGCCGGCCTTGCATTAATATTCTGCTCCGGTCGCAAAAGCCAACGCTTCCTCAAGGCCCAATTGCTTCACCTCGCCAGTTTTTCTTGTTTTCAGCTCCACGATTCCTTCTGCAGCCTGTTTGCCGATCACGATTCGCAGTGGAATGCCAATGAGGTCTGAATCCTTGAATTTAACGCCTGGCCGCTCATCTCGATCATCCATAAGCACCTCGACTCCAGCCTCACTAAGCCTAGCCGTAATATGTGCGGCCAAGTCCATCTGCACCGTATCCTTAACAGATACAGGAACGACATGAACCTGATACGGAGCAATCGCACGCGGCCATATAATGCCATTATGATCAGAATGCTGTTCCAGCACAGCTGACAGCAGCCTAGAAACGCCGATTCCATAACATCCCATGATAAAAGGCTGTTCCCTCCCTGACGCATTCAAATAAGTCGCCTGCAAAGCATCGCTATATTTCGTACCCAGCTTGAATACATGGCCGACCTCAATGCCGCGGTGAAAGGCTAATCGGCCTTCCTCGCAGCGAGGGCAGCAATCTCCCGCTTCTGCGTTCCGGAAATCACCCGCTGCCGCCTGCGAGAGATGAATGAACGGCTTGACGTTGCCAAGATGAAAGTCTGTCTCATTCGCTCCCGCAATTCCGCTTTCCATAGCAAGCACCGCATGATCTACAAGAATCGGAATCTGAAGCCCTATTGGACCGGCGAAGCCCGTCTGTGCTCCCGTGACACGTTCTGCAGTGGCTTGATCCGCAAGCTCAACATGCGCTGCAGACAGCTTGTTTTTCACTTTTATTTCGTTGACCTCATGATCCCCCCGTACGACAACGGCCACAGGCTTGCCATCTACCACATAAATCAATGTTTTGATAAAAGCCGACGCTCCGAGCTCGAACGCCTGTGAAAGCTGCTCGATCGTTTTAATATTCGGCGTATGATGCCGAACAAGCTCCGCCTCGTGCTCATCCCTTACAGACGATTCTGCGCCTGCAGCCTGCTCCTGCCCCTGCTCCTTATTTCCGTATTCCGCTTTTTCCAAATTCGCCGCATAGCTGCATGAATCGCATACCGCTATCGTGTCCTCGCCAATATCGGCAAGAGCCATGAACTCATGCGTGCCGCCTTCTCCGCCAATCGAACCTGCATCCGCCTCGACCGAGCGGAAATAAAGTCCGCAGCGCGTAAATATCCGGTGATAAGCTTCATACATGCTGGTATAGCTGCGGTGCAAGCCATCCCAGTCTGCATCGAAGGAGTAGGCATCCTTCATCAGAAACTCCCTGCCGCGCAGCAAACCGTAACGCGGCCGTTTCTCATCGCGAAACTTCGTCTGGATCTGATACAACGTAAGAGGAAGCTGCCTGTAAGAGCTCACCTCGCCGCGTACGAGACTCGTAATCACTTCCTCATGTGTCGGGCCGAGGGTGAATTCCCGATCATGACGGTCGCGCAGGCGCATCAGCTCAGGGCCGTATACCTTATAACGCCCGGATTCCTTCCATAGCTCTGCAGGCTGCATAGCCGGCATCAATACCTCTTGAGCACCTGCCAGATCCATTTCCTCCCGTACGATTTGCTCCAATTTTCTTAGCACTCGCCTGCCCAAAGGCAAATACGTATATATGCCTGCCGCGAGCTGTCTGATCAATCCGGCTCTCAGCATCCATTGATGGCTTGCTGCTTCTGCCTCAGAAGGCGACTCACGCAGGGTTGGCATTAATAGTTGACTTTGTCTCATCTCAAACAACACTCCCATTCATTCGAGTTCCCCTTTTCCAGATACAAAAAGAACGCATTCGAAAGGGACGAATGCGTTCGTGGTACCACCCTAATATAGCTGCAGTCAAGCAAAAACAGCTCTTATTCGATAACGGAATGAATGTTCCGGCAGCAGCAGGCTCCTCAGCTTGCTTCCGCAGCTCGCAAGATAGGAATTGATCAATCGTTTATGGAAGCCTTGCAGCCTGCGAGCTTCCTCTCTGCATAAACGTGGTCTGATCAACATAGTCTTGGTCAAAGCTGTTGTTTTGTCATTAACTTTTGACAAACTTACAATACAAATGTGATGAAGTCAAGCGCAAATTCCAACCGTTGCCTGTTCATGTTAGCTGGTACGGTTAGGCCGCAGCACAACGGACCCGAACGTGATCAGCACTGCCGCGAATAGAAGCAGAATCAACAGCTGCAAGCCAATTTCAGAAAAACTGTAACCTCCGCCTAACCGGTCAATCGCTTGGATCGCCCACTTTTGGGGAGTGAAATTAGCCAGCTTCTGCATGAAATCGGGCATGATCGAAAGTGGGAAAAAACAGCCGCTGACGAGGCAGGACGGAATGATAAGGAGATTGTTGATTTGCGACAGCTGCGTGCTGTTGCGAACAAGACCTGCTATGGCAGAGGTGAGTCCCACTGCTGCAAGCAGATAGCATTCCAGAACGAGAAGCAGCGAGCCAAACGGAATGCCCAGAGAATAGCCGAATGCGTAGTATAGCAAGCTCAGCACAATGATGAGTTGAATCGTGCCTACAAGCATGCTTCCCATAAAATTGCCGAAGGCAATATCAAAAGCTCTCAATGGTGCTGTGTACATTCTAGCCATCGTTCGCGTCTCACGATCCTCCATAACAAATCCGATCGATTGGCTGACAAGAAGCAAGAGAAACATGAGGATAAGGCCAATCATCATCGGATTAGATACAACTTGCCCTAGCTTCATTTCTGATTGAATGGCAGTAATTGTTGGTGCTGCTTGCGCTTCAAGCAGCGCTGTAAGCAGTGATGGATCGGCTGCATATGCCTCATTTCCCCTCATAAGTTCTGCAGTCGCATAGAGCCTATCTGACTCAACAGCCAGCATAGCCGATAGCGAGGCATTCCATAATTGTTCGTTCATCTGGTATACGATAGCTTTGGAGTGAGTCCCGTTTAGCATCTGTGAAGAGAAATCAGCCGGAACATACACTGCAGCATCCGCTCTCCCGTCGCTGACAAGCGCCTTTAGATCTCCATCCTTCAGGTTTGCGTCTTTTTGAATCACAAAAAGCGGTTCCTTCTCCAATGCCGCAGCCAGGTAAGCTCCCAAGCTGCCTGTATCCGCATTATTTACGACGATAACCGGTTTACTGCCCATCAACCCAGAAAGCAAGCCTGCCATAATGGATAAAATAATGGCAGGAAGCAGGACATTCATGATCAGTCCGCGCCGCGAACCCATCGTTCTGCGAATGAGATGGGCGGCAATGTGCAAGCTAAGCATACTTTTTCACCACCTTTGGCAATCTAATGATTGCAATAATAAGAAGACTGAGTGCAAACAATGCCAGTACGCCAATTTCCTGCCAGACTTCCGTTTGTCCAGTCCCCGTCATGACAGCTCTAAGACTCGTGCTTGCCCAATGATTGATCGTTAACTTATTAGCTCCTCCTACCATTTTCTCAATGCCGGTCATCATGCCGCCGCTCAAAAAAGTCATACTGAAGACGATGATTGAAAAAAACGTCTGAGTCGTTTTTTTGTTCTGGGCAAAAGAGGCAATCGTAATCCCCAAACCGACTCCCGCTGCGGCTGTTAATAAACAAATTAACGCAATGATTCCGTACTGACCGCCCCAATCCACATCATACACAAAGCTCGTAAATGCAAGGATGACAATCGCTTGCAGAGCAGCAAGCATACCCGCTCCGCAGATAATGCCTAACATCATCATGCGAAAGGAAGAGGGATTCGTATACATGCGCTGTAGTGTACCGCTCTCGCGTTGATTGATTAATGCAATTGCAGCAGCCATTCCGCCATACATTAAAAACATGATCAAATACGCTGCCGAATAGTATTGGATAGCGGACGTCTCTCCGAAAATCTCGCTATCTCCCATGCCTAAGTTATGGACAAGGATGGAATTTTCAGCCGATGAATCCTTTTGGATGTCCCCCGCATTCGTCACACCTAGAGTCAAGGCAGCTGCAAGCTGCAAGTTAACAGTGGACAAATAGCGATTGACCACAGCATCCGCTGCTATATTTTTCTCTTCGTATCGGCCGGCATAGGTCAGCCATTCTGAAGCTTTTCCTGCCTCTACTTGCAAGGAGAAATCGCTGGGAATACTCACCCCATAATCTACAGTTCCCTCGCGCACCCAATCCTGCACCTCGCTCGCGGATTTCGCTTGCAATACCTTAATATATGGACCTGCGGCTGCCTCTTCCCAGAATAATGAAACGCCTTCCCTCATATTCCCGTGGTCAGCATTGAATACTGCAACCTTTGCGGGCTTGATATCCGTATTAAACGCACTGCCTAGCAGCAGGATCAATAACAGTGGCAGCCCAATAAGGATAACAAGCAACGAACGCATCCGGCTGTATTTCACACATTCATAATAAACGGTCGTCCACCAAGCTCTCATCGCTTAACTCCTCCTATTCGTCTCGCAAAGTGCGTCCGGTCATTTGTAGAAATAACGACTCCAGATTCGGATCGACCCTGGTCAACTTTCGGAGATTAATGCCGTGCTTCTGAATGATGAACAATAAATCCTGTAGGATCGACGGTGATTCTTTCACCGTGGCTGTAAGCTTTAATCCCAGATCACTTTCATCCAAATGCTGCACGCCAGGATGCTCTGAGATTTCTCTCTGCATTTCAACCGAATTGCGATCGATTTCGAAGATCAGCTTCTCACCTTGACCGACTTGACGCTTTAATTCATCCTTCGTGCCGCAAGCAATCAATTTGCCTTGGTCGAGGATGCCAATTCTCGTACATATCGCCTCGACCTCCTCCATATAATGGCTCGTGTATATCACCGTAGATCCGAGTTTGTTCAATGATCTTACGGATTCCAAAATGTGATTCCTAGACTGCGGATCAATGCCGACAGTCGGCTCATCCATAATGATCAGCTTTGGCCGATGCATGATTGCGCATGCTATATTAAGTCTCCGCTTCATTCCGCCCGAGAAAGTAGAGGGCTTATCCTTCGCCTTTTCAAGCAAACCAACGAATTGCAAGGCCTCATCGACACGGTCTCGAAGCAGCGAGCCTCGAAGTCCATAAAGCTTCGCAAAAAAAGTAACGTTCTCTCGGGCAGTCAGCATTTCGTAAATCGCGAGCTCCTGCGGTACGAGCCCAATTTTCTTTTTTACCTCGATGGGCTGCTTGCGAATGGAATAGCCGTCCACCAGAATATCTCCTCCGCTTGGCGCAAGCAAACCGGACAGCATATGGATGCTCGTACTCTTTCCTGCACCGTTAGGTCCAAGCAAGCCGAAAATCTCTCCTTCACCTATTGAAAAGTTAAGATGATTAACTGTTATTGCCGTATCGTATTTTTTAACAACCTCGCGGAATACAACTAGACTCATCGTTTCTTCAACTCCCTGTTTCGTATCTGATAAACCCATTGTATGTTATTCGCACGCTGGAAACAGGTCTATAAAGTCATAACCTCAAAGTGACAAAAGTCATATCCTCTGCAACAGCCATACTGCAGCATGAAGGTTGTATGAAAAGAAAACAACCTGCTCGTTAGAGCCAAGGTGATTATGCTATAATGAAGCAAATTCAGCAGCGGGAGCCTCTATCAAATGAATATATTGCTAAACCGAATTCGGACACTGCTTGTTGCAGTCCCGTCGGTCCTGAGCATTGCAAACGTTGCGCCCAGCCATTATGCCATATACACAGCCTGTGTGCTATTTGCGCTGCTGCTCATAAGATCAGGCTCGATTCACCTTAAATATCGTATTCTATTGCTGCTGGCTGAGCTTATCTGCTTTTCATGGCTTGCTCATTCGTTCGGCGGAGTGCTGTTTCTATTGCTTTTCTCCACTCTCATCGCTTCCTGCCGATACAAACCTGAGCGTGCGGCCAGCATCATCTGGTCGCTAGCTGGATTGGTTGCCTTGCTCTCTGCACTGCAGGACAGTCAACAAGTATTATTGTTATCTGCATCGCTGCTTTGGATCACCACATCTGCCATACTTTATGCCGCAAATGAATATGAGAATAAGCAGCATCAAATCGAGGATTTGTATGAGGCTTTATCTGCAAGCCACGCTGAGCTTGACGCCGCAAGGCGCAGGATGCAGGATTATGCGCGGCAAGTCGAGCAGCAGGCTCAGATTGAGGAACGAAACCGCATTGCCAAAGACATCCACGATGATTTGGGTCACCGGCTTATTCGCGTCAAGATGATGTCGGAAGCAGCGCTGCATTTATTTTATGCCGATGCAGACCGAGCAAGGTTGACCGTCGAGCAGATACGCGATCAGCTGCAGGACAGCATGGAGCTCATGCGTCGAACCGTCAGAAGAATCGCTTCTGACCAAGAACAGGATGTTAGACGGTATGCACTGGATCGCCTGGTGGAAGAGTCAGCAATCGCTATGGGGATAGCGGTAAGCTTCCGAATTACCGGCCATGCACGCCCGATTTATCCGAGCATGGAGCTCATACTCTTCAAAAATGCGCAGGAGGCGATTACGAATGCCGTTCGGCATGGGAGAGCGACATCCGTTACGGTTGATCTGGCTTTTAATGCCGCGCATGTCGCACTGACGATTGCAAATGACGGGATCATCCCGAACGAGCCAATTGAAGCAGGACTAGGCATGAAAGGCATGAAAGAGCGAATAGCACTGGTCGGGGGACAGATCGAGTGGGATCGCGGCGCTCGTTTCTCCATTACGACAACCCTCCCCCTTCTAGGCGGCTAGCAAATTTTGAGAGCATGCAGAAATGGAGTTGCCTTATGATTAAAGTGCTTGTGGTAGACGATGATCCTTTTATTCGCGAGAGCATGAAGGTCATCTTAGATCTCGATAATGATTTACATGTGGCTGGGATATGTGGTAACGGTCATGATGCTGTAGCGTTTGTCCGTCAAACGGCTGTTGATGTCGTGTTGATGGATATTCGAATGCCTGTCTGTGACGGCGTAGAAGGAACTAAGCTGCTGCGAGCGCTTGAAACCCCGCCTGCCGTGCTAATACTGACGACATTTGATGACGATGAGTATATCGCTCAGGCGATACGGAATGGTGCGAACGGCTATTTGCTCAAAAACGTGCCGCCAAGCCGCATTATCAGCGGCATTAAAACCGTGTATGAGGGCAACGTTCTCATTCATCCGGACATTGCCCGCAAGCTGGCAGGCATGCTGGAGACGCCGCGCGCCGAGCCGGGAAAACCATTAACGATAAACGGTCTAACGCCCGCCGAGGTTCAGATCGTCCAATTAATTGCAGACGGTCAATCCAACAAAGAGATGGCAGCTTCCTTATTTTTGAGTGAAGGAACGGTCAAAAATTATATTACCGAAATATTAAACAAGCTCGCGCTTCGAGATCGAACGCAAATCGCCATTTTTTATTTGAAATTAATCCACCAATAATAGTTTATTCATGAAGGAGACCACAACGATGACAGCACAGACTACAACTTCCAAGCTAGACGGGTTCACACAAGCCGATTTCGACGTGTTCAACCTAGTTGGACTTGAAGAGCGAATGGCAGCAATCCAGAATCAGATTCAGCCGAAATTTCACGCAATTGGCGGACAGCTTACAGTAGATGCGGCCGTTCATGCAGGCAATGAAATGTATCTGCACGTTGCTAGGCATGCGCGCCGCAAGGTCAACCCGCCTAAGGATACTTGGCTTGCGATCGCCGCGAACAAACGCGGCTATAAAGCACATCCCCATTTCCAGCTCGGCTTGTTTGACGATCATTTATTCCTATGGATGGCGCTTATTTACGAGGTTCCGAACAAATCGAATATCGCTACCGCTTTCCTGAATCAAATCGATGACGTTATCGCTGTTGTGCCGCAGGACTATGTCCTCTCGCTCGACCATATGAAAAAGGAATCGACCCCTATCGCCACGATGACCAAGCAAGACTGGAAAGATGCGCTTATCCGTTTCCGTGACGTACAGAAAGCCGAGCTGCTAATTGGAAGACATGTCATGGCTGGCGACCCTATCCTACGCGACGGAGATGCGCTGCTCGCCTTTGCTTCTTCCACATATGAGAAGCTCATGCCTCTTTATCGCATGGCTAACCTCTAAATGAAAATCATGATTTGAGCATAAACAAGCTTGTCCTCGCAATGGCTAACAGGCTTCGTATTACAAAAAATGGCTGAACAGGCGCTTTGCCTGTTCAGCCATTTCTCTATTATTCAAGCCATACGATGACAAGCATCGCTTGGCAATCAGCAGTTCTCCGTTCCATACATTTATGCCTGCAGCGTCGCAGCTGCTTCTGCTTGCGCGATAGCCGCATTTGCCCTTCTTTGATTCCGCGAGACTTTGAAAAACAACAATTCATAGACACACGGGACGATAATCAAGGTCAACAGCGTAGCCGCGATCAAGCCTCCAATGACGACGATAGCCAAGCTTTGCGATACAATGCTGCCTGATTCATGCGAGCCGAATACCAAAGGCAGCATAGCCGACACGGTAGCTACAGCCGTCATGATGATCGGACGCATACGCGTAGTGGCAGCTTCAATTAGCGACTCACGTATCGACATAGATTGCTCATTCTGCTTCACGCGATCAATGAGCACGATTGCATTGGTCACAACAATGCCGATTAGCATCAACGCGCCGAACATAGCCGTGAAATCAGGGGTAACACCTGATATGAGCAGGCCGGTCACAGCTCCGATAGCAGCTAGCGGCAGCGAGATCATGATCGCAAGCGGCGCGCGAAGCGTCTTGAATGTCAGCACCATAATCAAATACACGAGACCGATTGAAATTAATGCCGTTAATCCTAAATCCGCAAAATCACTGGATTGTTCAGCCGATGCGCCTCCGACTGCGATCGCAACACCCTCCGGCAATTGAACCGCTGCGGCTGCTTCATTAATCTTTGAGCCAACGACAGAAAGCTCTTTCGGATCAGCGCTCGCTGTCACGCGAAGATAGGTTTTTCCATCTTTATGGTAGAATAGCGCCGGTTCCTCCGTTCGAATCAGCTCTGCCACCTCAGAGATTGGGGTTGGGCCCGATTCTGTCATAACAGTCAGCTTCTCAAGCGCTGCTTTGGAATTCGGATTGACAACGGGCTGCAGCAGAACCTGGGTATCGGTGGATTCTATCTGAATGGAACCGATAGGTAGAGGATTCAACATGCTTTGCAGCTGTACGGCAACCTCTTGGCCTTTTGCCAAAGTAGGCTCAACTTTAAAGGAATAAACCGATTTCTTTTCTTCTTGATTGCTTTCCACTTTTTGAACACCGTCAATCGGCTTAATAGCCGCAATCAACTTCTCTGCCGTCTGCGTGAGTTCTTCCACATTGTCGCCTGTTACGTCAATAAAAATTTGCGAGGAGCCGCCTCCCATAATGAGATCTGAAGCGTCTGCTGTCAGCTCAGCGTCTTTAAAGCTTTCTTTATGCGATTTTACTTTGTCCATAAACACTTCAGCATCTACGCCATCCTTCAGATCGATCATATAGGTGATTAGCGTAGGTGAGGATACAGAACCATATTGGGCAGCATCGGAGCTGTTGCCGAGCATCATCATGACCCATTCAATATCTTGATCGGCAGTCAGAATGCTTTCAAATTTCTTCCCTTCCTCTTGTACTAGCTCGGCTGGTGTTTCACTCGGATATTGCAGCGTTACATTTATGTTCTCCGCGCTAGAAGAATCAAGCGCTCCTTTAGGCATGAACACGTAAGCGCTGATTGAACCTGCGAATAACACGACGGCGATCAGAAGCGGCACCCATTTATGTGCGAGATTCCAGCGAATAAATGCGGCGAACTTGGGTGAACCCGCATGCTCCTTCTCCTTCGTCCCTTTCAGTAATACGGCGCTCAGGAGCGGTACGACAGTTAGTGCGACTAGCAAGGAAGCAAGCAGCGAATACGCAACCGTAAGAGCGAACGGCAACAGGAATGCTTGCAGGGAGCCCCGCAAGAGACCCATCGGTAGAAATACCGCAACCGTTACAAGCGTTGACGAAGTAATGGCGGATGCAACCTCTTTCGTCGCTTCCGTAATCAGCTTGACGGAGAACGACTCTTTCTGAAGTCTTCTGTAGATGTTCTCAATCACGACGATACTGTCATCGACAAGGCGGCCTACCGCGACTGCAACGCCCCCAAGCGTAATAATATTTAGAGAAACGCCTGACAGCTGCAGGAGATATAAAGTAATGCCAAGTGATAATGGAATGGATACGATCGTTACGATCGTTGCTCTGAAATTACGCATAAACAATAAGATAACGATAGTTGCGAATAAGGCTCCCAGCAAAACTTCACGAAGCATGCTGTTGACTGAAGAAACTACGGAGTCCGAAGTACTCAAAATGATAGAAGCCTCGATGCCTTTCATGTCCGTATTCAAGCGTTCAACCGTTTTTTCGATGCCATTGCCAACGGTGACGGCGTTGGCGTCCGCCGATTTCGAAATGGTGTACATAATGGCATCTTTACCGTTCATTCTGCTGATGCTCTCTTGGTCTTTCGAAAGCTCAACAGTCGCGACATCTGCTAGCGTAACGCTAGCAGCTACCGGAAGCTTGCGAAGCGTCTCCAATCCCGTTACCTGGTCAAACACATTAATATTGCCCGCAGCCCCATCGATCGTTCTCTCACCGATCGAAACGGAAGCGCCTCTTCCCTGCAGTACGCCCATCAAAGCTTGCAAGGTGATCCCCTTCTGGGCCAGCTTAGCTGTATCCGGAATGACATGTACGGCTGGCGTTGATTTGCCGCTTATACTGACAGAGCCAGCACCTTCCGATTTCTGCAGCTCGGTCGTGACTTCCTTTAGCTTCGCTTCCTTCTCTTGCTCACTCATTCCTTCATCAAAAGTGAGAGTTACCCATGCAATGGGAATCATCGATGTGTTGAATTGAACGACAAACGGCTTCATTACATTCGATGGCAGCTGAACTTGGTCGACTATGCGCTCAATTTCAGCCTTCGTTTCTTTCATGTTTGTTTTAGAGTCGAAGTTCAGATTGATTTGCGCGTATCCGTCTCCAGAGGTCGAGAGCATACTCGTCTTTCCTTTCACGAATGTAACAGCCGCTTCTAACGGATTGGTCACTTTCTGCTCCATTGACTTTGCGTCATTTCCTGGCCCGATTGCCGTAATCATGACTTGCGGATTGTCAGCTGCAGGCAGAAACTCCATTGGCAGCCTTAGATAACTGATTACCCCCATAACTAAAGCCATAATGACGATCAGGATAATGGCCGCTTTATTTCGGAAAGACCATTCTGTTAATTTACTCATTTAATTCCGACTCCTTTTCCCTCTACGGTTTTCTATTTGTTTTGTCTTTTCTAATCATAATGGGAAGAAAAGGCATGCAAAAACGTCCAGAGAACGGCTTTCACTCTCGCCCATGGTCGTAAGACGCCTACGCCTGAAGACCGATATTGTTTTTTTAGAAAAAGAGCATAACCTCCCTTTGACGCGCATACATTTCGACTTATAATAGAGTGAGTACTTACTCATTTTTTAAAAAGGAGTGTGAAGATATGAGGTCTACGTCATCCGATATATCGCAAATCTGTCCTGCCATTGAAATCCATGACATTTCACGTGCTTTTGGCAGGCGTAAAGTACTTTCCGGTATTACCCTCTCCATACCTAAAGGCGAGCTTTTTGGCTTGCTTGGGCCATCAGGCTCAGGAAAAACAACGCTCATAAAGATAATGACTGGAATTGATCGGGCAGATTCCGGGACGGTTCACATGCACGGCGAAACCATGCCTCAACTTAAAATGCTGCAGACATTCGGCTATATGGCACAATCTGATGCGCTATATAATGAATTGACTGGCAAACAAAACTTAGCATTCTTTGGAGCGATGTTTGGTCTGAAGGGCAGCGCGCTTGAATCCAGGATTCAGTACGCAATAGAGCTCGTCTCTTTACACGAACATCTGAATGTGCAAATCTCTGCCTACTCCGGGGGTATGAAGCGTCGACTCTCGCTCGCCATAGCTTTGCTGCATGAGCCGTCGCTGCTCGTGCTCGACGAGCCGACGGTAGGCATCGACCCTTTGCTGCGAAAATCGATTTGGAGAGAACTCGTTCATTTAACCAAGCAAGGAATCACAATAATACTAACCACGCATGTCATGGACGAGGCTGAGAAATGTGATCGGCTCGGACTGATCCAGAACGGCAAGCTGATTGCCCTAGATACCCCGGACGCCATTAAGCTGCATACGGGAAGCAGCACGCTTGAGGATGCTTTTATCACTCTTGGTGAACGGGAATGAGAGTACGCGCACTTGCCGTCCGTATTGTCAATCAGTTTCTAAGAGACAAACGGACACTCGCTTTACTATTTCTTGCTCCCCTGCTCATTCTTAGCTTAATGAAGCTTGTTTTTGGAGGCCAAGCCATATCTCCTGTAATCGGAATTATGGATGCTCCAGCTGCGTTTACGGATAAATTCGAGCAATTAAAGGCAGATGCTGAAATTGTACCGTATGACAACTACGAAATCGCGAAGGCAGCTCTGCAAGCAGGCGAGCTTGACGCCATTCTCCAAGCTGGCAGCGGAATACCCGAGCTCTTGCTTGAGGGAAGCGACCCTTCGGTTAACCGGGCGGTTTTATTGCTGGTACAGAACGCCACACAAATAGAAGGAGGCCATACTGCAGCTGTCGTAAACTATTTGCATGGCGGACCTGATCTGGCTCCTTTTGATTCATTTGGTCCCGTCCTCATCGGTTTCTTCTCTTTCTTCTTCGTTTTCCTGCTTGCAGGCGTTTCCTTCCTGCGGGAACGAACAAGCGGGACCTTGGAGCGCTTGCTTGCTACTCCGATTAGAAGAAGCGAGATTGTGGCCGGCTATTTAGCAGGGTTCGGCATATTCACTTTACTGCAAGCTACATTAATCGCTTGGTATTCGGTCCATGTACTGGGATTGTATATGGCTGGAAGCATCGGATCTATGCTGCTCATCAATGTTTTGTTGTCTTTAACAGCATTAACGCTCGGAACGCTGCTGTCTTCCTTTGCGAGCAGTGAATTTCAGATCATTCAATTCATCCCGATCGTCATCGTGCCGCAAGCCTTTTTCTCCGGCTTATTCAATATGGATGCGATGAATCCTTGGCTTCAAAAGCTAAGCTTGATCATGCCGCTCACTTACGGCGCAGATGCTATGCAGGGCATTATGCTGCGTGGAGAAGGCTGGTCTGACCTGCAGCTCGATGTTTATGTGCTGATTGGCTTCTCCGTCTTGTTTGCGCTCATGAATGTCGTAGCGCTCAAAAAGCATCGCCGTATGTAGGTAAGCCGAGCATTTGCTATAATGGACAGAAAGGTGTTGTACGAAGGAGTGGCTTTCATGCAGGAACCCGTTGATCAATGGCTCGAAGAGTTATTGAAGCTAGACAACGACGAAACCAAAATGACTGAAAAACAAATAAAAATCGTACAGGCGGCTTCCGAAATATTCGCGGAGAAAGGTTTTGCCGCTTCGTCGACGAGTGAGATCGCTCAGCGGGCAGGTGTTGCGGAGGGAACGATATTTCGCCATTACAAAACAAAAAAAGAGCTGCTGCTTTCCATCGTTGCGCCTGTGATGGCCAAGCTTGTAGCCCCGTTTGTGCTGCGAGATTTTTACAAAGTGCTCGACGGCAGCTTTGACAGCTACGATGCGCTGCTGCGTGCAATCATCGAGAACCGCATCGCCTTCCTTGAGAAGCATATGCAGGTGTTTAAAATTTTCATTCAAGAGATCCCGTTCCATCCGGACCTTCAGGAGCAGTTCCAGAAGCTTATCCTCTCCAAGGTGCTCGATAAACTCAGTATCAACGTCCGAAAGTTTCAACAGCAGGGCAGCATTATTGACTGGTCTCCCGTTACCGTTATCCGATTAACGGCATCTGCATTGATTGGCTATGTGCTTTGCCGTTCCCTCTCCATCCATGCTCCGGACTCGACATGGCAAGACGATACGGAAAGAGAAGCCACAATCACTTTTATACTTAAGGGACTGACTCCATAATCCTCATCAAGAAGAAACGGCTACGCCGTCCTCTGCAAGGCGAGGTTATCCGTTTCTCGCAGAAATAGAAGAATACTTTATCGCGTGAAATATATAAGGTCTTATAATTGAAAAAAAGCCGATCATCCGCAGAATACGGACAATCGGCTTTTACTTATTTGGCAGCCTGTGCTTCCCGTTCAACGAGCCTGGGCTTGTCCAACTGGCGGAAGCGAAGCAGCAGCAGCAATGCGGCTAGGCATAATATCCCGCCTAGCAAATAAGGCAAACCCATTTGAATCGTAAAAAACAAGGAACCTAGCAGCGGTCCAGCAATGCGGCCTAAGCTGTCCATTGAAGAGCTGAGCCCAGATGCAACGCCTTGGCCTACTGTTGTCTTTTGCGTAATAAGAGAAGTGACACAAGGTCTGATCAAGGAATTGCCGATACCGAACACAGCCAAGGACATCGTAGCCCACCATAGCGAATGCGCACCGAGCAGTAGGAAGAATCCGATCGCTGAAATGACCAAGCCGATTGCAATATACTTCGGCTCCTCGCCTTTCTTAATTCGGCGACGCACAATTCCGCCCTGCACGAGTGCTCCCACAAAACCGCAAACAAAAAACAATATGCCGACCTGCAGTGGTGTTACATCGAAGCGCCTCATGCCGAAAAACTGAAGTGTAGCTTCCATGCCCGCCAGTGTGAAGGTTACGAAAAAGGCAAGGATATACAAGTACTTAAGCGGTCCGGTAAATGCCGCCCATCTTGATACCTTTTTCTCCGTGCCCCTTCTCCTCTGCTCCTGCGGGAGTGACTCCTTGAGCTTCCAAACAGCAAGCACAAAGGTAATTAAAGCTAGAGCAGACGCCGTGTAAAATGGCATTTCCAGCGAGAATACGCTCAGCAATCCGCCAACGCCTGGCCCAATCGTAAATCCGAGTCCAATCGACATTCCAACAAGCCCCATGCCCTTGGTTCTCTCTTCCGGCGGCGTAATGTCTGCGACATAGGCCACAATGACGGATGCGACTGCCCCGGAGAACAACCCGCCAAGCACTCTTGAAAGGTACATTAGCGTCAAGTTTCCTGATGACAAGCCGAACAACAGAAAGCTTGCCGCAAAGCCCAGTACGCCGATTAGAATGATCGGTCTCCTGCCGATGCGGTCGGATAAGCCACCCCAGAATGGGGATAAGAAAAAGGAAACGGCTGAATAAATAGCCAGCATTCGTCCAGTATGCAGTTCCGCTTTATTCGGATCTGCCGCTTGAATAATTTCCGGCATTACCGGGATGATAATCCCAAAACCTATAAATGTCGTCATTAGTATTGCCATTACGATTAGTATTCGTTTATCCTTCATGCTGCACCCCCTCCACCAACCTATGTTACCATAACCATTTATCAACGATGTATGAACAATTGAAGAACAAATCGGCTTGCCACATGCTCTTCATAAAATTGAAGCTTGCATTCCCCCCTGTATTTGCTATACTCAACTTTGTTTGTAACCTCTAATGAAAGGCAGGGATGAGAGCGATGGATCATAATAAAACCCCGCTATTCACCGCGCTTCGCCGTCATGCGGAGCAGGATCCCGTACAATTCCATATTCCTGGACATAAAAAAGGATTGGGCAGCGATTCGGAATTCCGCGAATTTATCGGCGATAACGCGTTGTCGATCGATTTAATCAATATAGCACCGCTCGATGACCTGCATCAGCCAACAGGCGTTATTGAAGAAGCGCAGAAGCTAGCCGCCGATGCCTTCGGATCGGATTATACTTATTTCTCCGTGCAAGGGACAAGCGGAGCCATCATGACCATGATTCTAACCGTATGCGCACCTGGAGACAAAATTATTGTTCCGCGCAATGTTCATAAATCGATCATGGCTGCCATTATATTCGCGGGCGCCAGACCTGTATTCATTTCTCCAGCAAGGGACAATAATCTTGGAATCGATCACGGGATAACAACACGTTCCGTTCGCAAAGCGCTGGAGCGCCACCCGGATGCCAAGGCTGTTCTTGTCATTAATCCAACCTATTTCGGCATATGCGCGAACCTTAAGGAAATCGTCGATCTTGTTCATAGCTTCGATATTCCCGTACTCGTCGACGAGGCGCATGGCGTGCTTATCCATTTCCATGAGAAGCTTCCGATGTCAGCGATGCAGGCTGGCGCGGATATGGCCGCAACAAGCGTCCACAAGCTTGGCGGTTCCATGACGCAGAGCTCTGTTCTCAACGTTCGCAAAGGCAGAGTTAATCCGCACAGAATTCAAACGGTCATCAGTATGCTGACAACGACGTCTACTTCATACATTTTGCTAGGTTCGCTCGATACGTCAAGACGCAATCTCGCTCTGAATGGACATGCTATCGCAGAACGCGCCATTGAACATGCACAATACGCACGCAAGCAAATCAATGAAATTCCTGGTCTCTACTGCTTCGGCGAGGAGATCCTTGGCGACGAAGCGACCTATGATTACGATCCGACCAAGGTTTCCATTCACGTTCGCCACCTTGGCATTACCGGATATGAAACGGAAAACTGGCTTCGCGACAATTATAATGTTGAGATTGAAATGAGCGATATGTATAACATTCTTTGCCTAGTTACGCCTGGTGATACCTCTGATTCCATTTCAAAATTGCTGGTATCGCTTCGCGGACTGTCTGAGAGGTTCCATGAGGGCGCTGAAGCACGAGAACTTGTCGTCAAAATCCCAGATATCCCTCAGCTGTCGCTAACGCCGCGCGACGCTTTCTACGGAGAGACTGAAGTGCTTCCATTCAAAGAATCTGCCGGAAGAATCATTGCCGAATTTATTTATGTGTATCCGCCAGGTATTCCGATTCTGCTGCCCGGCGAGGTTATTACGCAAAAAAATATCGATTATATCGTCGATCATGTGCAGGTCGGACTTCCGGTTAAAGGTCCTGAAGATCGAAGCATTGAATTTGTCAAAGTCATTGTTGAAGAAACTGCGATTTCATAGATGCGGAAATAGGAACTGCTCTTAAAGTCACCAGGATGACTTAGGGCAGTTCCTTTCTGCATACTCTCTGCCACCATTCCACTTATTGTCAACCTAAAATTGGCGTGCTATGATGTTGTGAGAGGTGAGTCGCGATGAGTCAAAGCGCATACATAAAATTCGTGCAAGGTTCTGTCGTTGATAAACTTGATGTAGCGGAAATCAAGAACCAGCTCGTTCATTACCGTGAGCAAACCGCCCTTACGGGCTCTCAGCTTGATTGGAATTATGCTGAGGCCGCCTTTCCGTACACGATAGAAGAAAAGCAAGATGACCGTTGGTTTTACTTAAAGGGCCTTAATCCGCTATATAAACATATCATATTCGGTCCAGGCATGGCGGCTAGCGTTTCAGGCAGCATCGTCCCCTGCATTCAGGTCGTTCTACCCGACGAAGCTACACACGGTGATAAGTCGAAGGCCAACGAGCTATGTAAATACATTGCCGGCCGACTGAAAGCGGAGCTGACCATGTTCAATGGCCGAACGATTTATTTTAATCCGAGGAAATAACATCATAGCTGAGGCATGGAACACAAAAAAAGATCGGCAAGCATCGCTTGCCGATCTTTTGTCATTCGGTGCTTACTTGGATTCGAAGCAGGATTACTTCTCTTCGCTCTCCGTACGAGCAATTTCCTCATAAATCGCAGTAACGCGGTCCCACTCTGCATCATCTTCAATACCGACTAGGAAGGACTCGTCGTTTTCTTCTTCAATACGGAAAATTACGCCGTCTGCTTCTGGATCATTGCGATCCAACAATACAGCATATACATTGTTTTCCGATTCAAACGTATAAACCATGACCATTTCACGTTCCTGGCCCTCGTCGTCAGTCACGATAAAGACATGCTCTTCATGCTCGTGATCTTCACCACATCCGCAATCATCGCCATGCTGATGCTCGCTCATGTTATTACCCCATTTCAATAATGTTTACAGACTATCGTATAGTAACATGACATTCTATCAATGGTCAAACGAAAACGCTCCTTATGGAAACGGAGCGTCCGGATGTGTGTCTGCTGCATTTAAAGGGAAGAAATTAATTTCTCGGAAACGACAGTCCATTCATCCGAACCTTTCAGCTTTAGAAAGAACCGAATGGGGTACTTGCCGCTGGCTTCGAATTTATAATCGATCTCATCCGTCGCATACCAGAAATTGTCTTTGGAAGTATTCACGCTCTCCGTTTGAATCACTTTTTCTTTCCCGTTCGGATCGAATATCGATACCTTAACGGCTGTAACATCTGTTTTTAAATTATCAATTTGTGCAAAAACTTTAAACTTTCCTTGATAGCCTTTGGCTACGTTGCCGAATACCGCATTATTCTGGAATAAGAACATATGGACATTTGGCTTATAAACCGTAGCCCGTTTGCTTTGATTATCCCATTCGACGATTGCTTGCATCGAATTAGCTAGTTGACGAAGCGGCAAGTAGGTTTTGTTCTCTGCAATTAATCCGCCGTCATCCTGCTCTGATCCGTTAATAATGACGCGTACCTTCTGAGATGCGGAATCCGCAAACATCATTGTACCGCCCCACACTGACAACAGCAGCAGCAGAATTCCAACTTTTCTGAGTTTCATAGTTGTAAGCCCTCCATCCGATAGCCTGGATGAAAGGTTATACTCAGAAACTCAGGCAAAGTTGCGCAGGAGAACAAACTATTTTACCGTAGTACTAGAGGACCAACGCTGTCAAAAGTTGTTGAAACCTGCGCTTGCCTGGGAAATACACATGATTATTTCTCATCATTACCCATAGGTTCTCGTCAGTACGCATGGAATGCCTTTCCCGAGTGAACCAGCCGTTCTCATTCTGGCCAAATAATTCATGCCTCTTGCACAGGGTGTTTTGCAAACCGCACACGTATCCGAGAGAACAAGCTTGTAATTGTACTGTTTCCGGTCGCTTGCAGGCTGTTTTTTCTTAGCTACTTTACCTTTTCCTTTGCTCATCCTTCATTCGCCTCCACTATGCGTATCGCTTTAGCATTGTATGTAACGAAGGGCGAATGTGCATCAGCAATTGTCAGGAGCATGAAAAATTTGCTACATTAAACATGTGGAATGATGAAGGAGGTACTGGCATGAACATAACGATGATTGGAACAGGCAGTGCTTTTGCCAAAAAATACGATAATAACAATGCGCTTATTGAAGTGAACGGCTTTCGACTGCTTGTAGATTGCGGCATTACGCTGCCGAAGGCTTTACACCAGCAAGGCATTTCTTTTCAGGAGCTTGACGGGGTGTTGATCAGTCATATTCATGGCGACCATGTCGGCGGGTTGGAGGAATATGCCTTCCAGATGATGTTCAAATATAATCGCAAACCTGTTCTCTATATTGCTGAATCACTGGTCGATCCCCTTTGGGAGCAGACCTTGCGCGGCGGATTAACGCAAGGGCCTCTTGAGCGTCTCGAGGATTTCTTTGAGGTCCGTCCGATAAAACCAGATATTGAAACCGAGCTAAGTCCTGGACTTAAGGTTAAGCTCATCCAAACCAAGCATATACCTAACAAGCCGAGCTACTCCATCCTATTTAACGGAAGCTTCTTTTATACGGCAGATATGCGATTTGACCCAGAGCTCCTCCAACAATTGGTTGATGAGGGCGTGTCAACGATTTACCACGACTGTCAGCTAGAAGCCCCTGGTGTCGTTCATGCCACTCTGGATGAACTACTTAGTCTTCCTGTCGCAATCCAGCAGAAAACTTGGCTGATGCATTATGGAGACGCGATTGATCAGCACGCAGGTCGTACCGGCTTCATGCGTATCGTCGAGCAACATGTCACTTACGAGCTTGCTTAAACGAAAAAAGGCGCCGCAACGATGCATGCAGGCGCCTTTTTTTGTGGAGTTGTGTCCCTATATTTAATAGCATTAACTACTTCGCTTAGAAAAGAGGTAGCTGGTCCAGATTATTAGTTGGATCTCCATCTGCGTCGCCTCGGATATAGAACTCTCCATCCCTGCCTTTAAACGTATTCACCCCTGCAATATTGCCGGCTTGTACTTCTTGAAGAGCTGTTCCATAATCAAGAACTCTCCCGCTGCTTGTCTTAAAGGCTGTAAGATCTCCGTCTCCATCCTTTTGCACAGCTACAATATGCTCTCTCGCATTCTGTCCGCCATTCAAATCGTTCATCGTGAATACCTCTTTTCTATTCAAGTTGTTTAAGCCAATCTATATCGTTCCCATTCGTATAGGATTATTATGCGCGAAATGAATAAAAACCGGCTAGCCTATTAAGAGGCGAAAGCCGGTTCCTTTATTTTATTTCCTTTTCATTGCATCTGCCGGAAGCCGCCTTCTCCATACGAATTGCTCGTCATGCGATAATGAATCCTCCATGGCAAACTTCGCCACAGCACCGATAACTATTCCGATAATGCCAAACATCCCTAATAGCCAGAGGGCTAAATAGGCATACTCTGCAGCCAACAGAAACCGCCTCCTGCGCGCTTTCTTTAAAGGTATGCCGAGAATTTCGTCTTTAGTATACGAAAACAAGCTCAAGATCGTTAAAACGCCTTTAATTGTACCTTACATGTAAAAAAGTTCCTGCTTTATGCCGATAACTTAAATAGGAGGTGTGAAATGGATATCGCAGCAGCATCTATCGTCATGAATCAAAACAGTCTAGCACTGGCAGCCAGCATTCAAGTGTTATCTCTAGCGAAAGAACAAGCTAAGCAGCAAGGACAAGATATCGTGAACATGCTAAAAAGCGCACAGCCAAACCTAGGACAAACAATTGATATTCGCGTCTAAATTTCATCTGTTCGAAGCAAATCCCCATTGGGTATTGCTCTTATTTCCTTAAAGTTACAGATAAGTCATTCTGAAGTTGTTTCAGAATAGTCTAAACCGTGTAGTTAATTTCATACGAAGGCTGCAAACTAGCGCAATGTTCGAAAAACTAACATTAATCTAATTGCATTTTGGAAAAATTCTAACAACCTTCGTTTATTCTTGTCTTAACAGATGAAAAGTTGGAGGGATTGTCATGGAACAAGGATTTTATCAGCAAAAAATTGAAGAACTAAGAGCAGAAATGATCAGATTATTTGAAGCCTGTAACAATTTCACCGATCAAGCCGTCGTCAAGATCAGCCAGGAGCTGGATCGTCTCCTCAATGAATATTCCTGGGCATTGGCAAATAATAAATGTTGACTTCTCTTCTTCGCCCTGATATATTATTAATTGTCGCTAATATGATCTGGTAGCTCAGCTGGGAGAGCACTATCTTGACAGGGTAGGGGTCACAGGTTCGAACCCTGTTCAGATCATCGAATTAAAACCCCGCAATTCTCTTTACTATAAGGGATTGCGGGGTTTTTTCGTTGTATTCGAGATTAAAACAACTATGGCATTCTAACCGCAATGGTGCGAATTTGGTGCCCTTTGCTCAACTAAAGCATTTGATTAAACACCCCCACTCGTCCCCTTAAACAAATAGGAGCAGCACAGCGACTTTAGACAAATTTTCCGTTTCGGACAGCAGTAAGCCCCATCTCATCTAGAACGACTGCTAGCTTCGTTTTTAAATGACTCTCTAGCTACTCTTTATGATCTTCATCTTTAAAAATCGGTTCCCAATCAAGTCTCACCAACAAAGGAGAATGAAGCTTAATGAAGCGCAAAACACGTAATAAGATAGAGAGCGGTTCATACATTGTTGAAATAATTTTAGAACTATTGGTATACTTCCCTCGACTAATTTTCCGGCTATGCAGATGGATCTTTGATTAGTTTACATTCCCAGCCTGCCTCAACCGGATTTCCCTCCAACAATTGTAACAAGACCTTGAACCAGTAACGTGCCTAAAATAACTCTACTACCACACTGCGGTCTAGCTCCTCAAACCTTCGTTCAGAAAAAACGCCCTATATCGGATAAATGCTTTGAAATACCGAAATGATATACATATAAGAGTTTAATTCTCCATGGTGACTTCGAATGAAAACGAGCGAGTTTCAACAAATCTGAGGCCCTGGTTCATCTTTTTAACAATCATTGCAACCATTCTTCAATTCATAACGTCAAATAATTAGCTATAGCAAATAAAAAAATGAGGTGACCGCATGAAAAAAAGATCCCTATTGATCGTAACCCTAGTTGCGATGATGCTTTTCACTCTGGGACAAACCGTATGGGCATTCAAGGATGTGCAAAAGGATCCGAATGAGCAAAAGATCGCGGAGCTTAAAAAGCTGGGCATACTAAGCGGCGATAAGCAGGATAAGTTCAATCCGAAGGATAAGCTTACTTACGCCCAGGGCGTATCATTGATTGTCAAAGGTTTGGATTTGAATATCGACCATATCCGCTTTATCAAAGCGCCAGAAGTAAAGGATTACTTTACGAATCTCAAAAATGATGCTTGGTACGCAGACGCATTTATCATTGCGAGTCTAAATGGCCTTGAAATACCAAAAACGGTAAAAGCCAATGATGTGATGACCCGTGAGCAGTTCGCTCACCATTTGTTCAAAGCGATGCTTACGAAAGGCGACTATGCTTTCATTGAAATCTTCATGCTGCTTGAAGACGAAGCCGACGTAAATAAGGATTACATGGACAGCATTCAGAAGCTAATCATCAGCAAAGTGGTTACATTGGACAAATCCAATAAGTTCTATCCCAAGAAAGCCGTTACGCGCAGCGAAGCTGCAGGCTGGCTATATGGTGCCATCCAATTCACAAAGGAGAATACGCCTATCCCAGAACAGCCTGAGCAGCCCCAGCAGCCAGCAATCGATCCTAAGCTATACGTTACGCCCGTAAATGCTGACATCAACAAAGTAACCATTACGGCTCAAATGCCTCATCCTGGATATGGACTTCGGATCTCCTCAATCGCTTTCGAAGGTGAGCAAGCGATTATTCACCTAGAGACTTTGCTTCCGAATCCAGATACCATGTATCCGCAAGTGATAACCGACGTATCGATATCCACTTACATCGACAGCAAGCTAAAGCCAGTACTCGCAGGCGGAAGTCAATCGTCTCCAGGATCATCTGGTTCAGCTAGTTCGGGTATCATCGCGCAATAACCAATTTAAAAAGGCTTCTCTGCTCTTCCGAACCTTGGTTCGAAGAAGCGGGGAATCCTTTTTTTATGTGTGAATTAGCTCAGACAACTTTGGGATTGACCAATCTATCGGTTCTCGCCCGACACTCTCAAGAAATGCATTAGTCCTCGAGAACGGCTTGCTCCCGAAAAATCCTTTGCGCGCCGCAAAGGGGCTTGGATGAGGAGAAGAAATAATCAAATGCTTTTCCGTATTTATGGCAGCCGCTTTAGCCTCCGCATTTTTTCCCCAGAGAATGAACACGACCGGCTCTTCTCTCTCGTTCAAGGCGTCAATAACGGCATCGGTAAATTTCTCCCATCCCAATCCCTGATGTGTATTCGGCTTCCCTGCTTCCACAGTGAGCACCGTATTCAGAAGCAGCACGCCTTGCCCAGCCCAGGCTTCAAGACTTCCATGATCAGGCGCCTGTACGCCTAAATCTGATTCCAGCTCTTTATAAATGTTCTTAAGCGAAGGCGGCACCTTAATTCCTGGTTGAACAGAGAAGCTTAGTCCGTGTGCCTGATGGGGTCCATGATAAGGGTCTTGTCCCAAAATCACCGCTTTCGTTTGTTCATAGGATGTATAATGTAGGGCATTGAATATTGCGGACTTTTCTGGATATACCGTTGTGCTCTCATATAAAGCATCAAGCTTGTCAAACAGCTCGCGCATATAAGGCGCCTCAAGCTCGCCATTTAACCGCTGTGGCCAGCCGTTGCTTAACTGTAACGACATTTCTATGCATCCCTTCCCGTATGCCTCAAACAAAAATCTCCTTCGTGTAAACCTGATCACTCAGATCCAAACGAAGGAGCCTTCTTCAAGCCAATGATTTCTATTATTTAAGCCATATTCTAGCATAGTGGGGCAGCTAACTACAACAGCTTAAGCGGATGCGCAGCAGCAGTGGATTGGCGTACGATAAGCTCTGTTCGAAGCGAAACGCGTTGATGGACCAGATCCCCATGATCAAACTGCCTGAGAAGCAAATCAACAGCAGCTTCCCCCAATTGATTCATAGGCTGCGCTATCGAGGTCAACGACGGATTAGTTACGGAAGCCAAGATGGTATTGTCAAAGCTGACAACGGATAACTCCGACGGCACGTGAGCATTGGACTCCTTGGCTGCCTGCAGCGCTCCAACCGCGAGAAGATCATTGAAGCAAAATAAACCAGAAGGCCGATTTCCCCCTCTAAGCAGCTTCATGACTCGCGCCTTGCTATCCTCTAGTCCATGTCCGCAAGCGATGATGCTGTCATCTGGAAGCGCATACCCCGCATCTTCAATAGTATCTCGAAAGCCTCGGAGCCTGTCCCTGCTGCTGCTAATGAGCAGGCTTTCAGCCAAGACTGCCATTCGCACATGCCCAAGGGCAAGCAAATGCTCAGCAGCGAGCCGTCCGCCCCTATAATCATCTGCAACTACTGTAGGAACATCCAGTGGAGCAACCTCACGCCCAATAACGACGATTGGTATGATAGAGCGCAGCTCCTCCAGCATCGCATGATTTTCAAGACCCGTTCCGATAATTATGCCATCGACTTGTTTTTGCTTCAGAACGGTCATGTATCTCTCGATACGCTCATCCTTATTGTCCGTACTGCAGATGATCACACTATAGCCGAATTGATGACCCCGATCCTCCACAGCACGGGCAACCTCGGCAAAGAAAGGATTCGCAATGTCCGGGATAAGCAGACCTAATGTGAAGGTATGCTTGCCCGTCAGAGCTGAAGCAATCGCGCTTGGCTGATATTGAAGCCTCTGCATGATAGAAAGTATTTGGTTACGACGCGCCGCGCTGATTTTCCCTTTGTCATTCATCACTTTGGAAACGGTTGCAATAGAAACACCCGCTTCTCTAGCAATATCATAAATGGTTGCTTTCATTCACATTCCTCGCTCGCAAAAGTCGCTATACCTCTATTATGCTCAGAGCTTCTGGAAATTGGCAATCATTTCTTTGTCCGTTATCATTACGCAATTGGCATTTGTCTATTGTTATTCAAATACGCCTTCAGACGACCAATCTCGACACCCGCAAGCATCATGATTCCTATGCCGTGATTATCATTAAGGACAGTTCTTAGATCGTACATATAGTAATCTGGGGAATAAGAATATCGTGAGCCGCTGCAAACTCCGTATACGTTGCCTTGCTTATCAATCGCACAGCCCGTTAATCCCTGCCATGCCCGCAAAGCTGTATCCCTATAATAATCTCGCTGCTTTAACCACCCGAATCTTACTCCGCGAGCCATTGCATAAGCAAACATCGCGGTACAAGATGCTTCCTCATATGCATCCGAGCGGTTCAATACCTGCCGCCAAAGACCTGATTCGCTCTGCACGTCTGCAACGCCAGCGCACATCTCCTCGAAAAATGTCTCTAGCGCTGGCCGATCGTCATGATCAAGCGGAAGCTTCTCAAGCAGTTCCGATAAAGAAAATAAGCACCAGCCATTGCCCCGTCCCCATGGAACAAGAGTTGCTTTCCCGTATTTGAAATCGAATACATGAGACATTAATGCTTCATCCGACATGAACAAATAGCTTTTGTACAAAAGAAACTGTCTTGCAGCTTCATTTAATGGGGCGCTATTGCCTGTTGCAGCCGCATATCGAATTAAAAATGGCGCACTCATATACAAGTCATCCGCCCACATCGTATTAGCCGAATAATCGCCGTCACATACCCTGTAGAATGCTCCATCCTCCTTGCGCTCCAGCTTTTGCAGCATAAAATCGGCTATTCGGTCTGCAATTCTCAGGAACGTTTCGTCTTCAGACTGCCCGTACGCTTCCAGCATCGCAGAACCAAATGAACCGCAATTATCGAGCATATGCATCAAAACAAGCTGGTGATTCAGCGATGGAAATCCGTAAGCTTCCTTGTCCCACATGGAATAATCATACAGATCCGTGCAGGCGCGAATATGGCTAAGCGTGTAATCCATTAAATCTTTTCTATCCAGCTCCCGCGCAGCTCTCAGCAGCCCATACATCGTAACCCCGAGCGGATAATCCCAACGACCATAGTTTGTCGCACTGCCCGTCGTCCATTTGTTGCTCAGCATCGCATTCTCATAATAAGGCCGTAGGCGCGTATGTGGGGCATCAACCGACCAATAGGTGCTTCCAGCAAGCGCTCCTTCTCCGTTAATCACCTTAAATAATTGAGAAGTCGAACATACCTCAGATGGCAATAGGTTCTGATCGGGATTCAGCGGACCTGCGTACAGCCACGCACCCTCATAACCGTGAATATGAACCGGAGCTTGGAAATTGAGCTGGCCCCTTTCTTCTAACTGCGCGCTTAACTCAAAGCCCCAGCCAGAATCGCTGCTGATTGTATGCACAAGTAATTCGTTTCTTCCGGCGAATACCCTTGCGTTGATAGAGAAAGCTCCCGCTTCAGCAAATGATGCCACGCGATGTCCATTCAGCCAAATTTGAGTAGGACCACATGTGCTGCCTTCGAGAAGCACCTCAGTATCCCCAGCAGGCAGGCATAACGCCGTCCAACCGTATGCGGCTGATCGACAGGAAGGAGCACCGAATATACGCTCGCAATTAGGCACATTTGACTCCGCTGCATCCCATGTCGTACGTGGTAGCCAGCTAAGCTGGTGTTCTGCCTCCGAATCGCCAAAAGACAATATGCAGCCATCCTCACTAATAAGTGATTTCCGCACGGGCTCGGAGTATACCCATCCTGCATGACCCATTCGTTCAGCGAATGGCGCCAAAACCTGCATAATGCGAACCTTCGCTTCATCAGCACCGAAGCAGCAGCCGAATCCGGCAACCGTGCTGCGTACTTCAATCAACAGACGATTCCATCCTTTACGAAACAACAAAGGAATGACCGCTTGCGCTTTTGGTTTCAGCTCTTCCACAACTGATGATCGATAGATCATTTCCTCGTTCATAAACAGCTTCACTGGCCCGAATGGCTCAACGATGCTATCAATGGAACGCTCATCATCGCTCCAGACTAGCCCATAGACATAGGCATATTCCCCAATCCCAGCATTCGGCAGCTTCTCAGCCATGTTCATTGCATATAAACCTGTTTCCGTTTGCAGGATGCCCGCATGGGAAAACGTACGCAGTGCAAACGGAACTGCAGGATTCGCTCCGACATAACGTCCTGCTAGCACCTCCAGTATCCGATTGTCATCCTCGCCATACCAATATCGGCTGCTCTCGCGCGGTTCAAAGTATGGGCTCATATCAACAGCTCCCTATCAACCGCTTCGTCTTCCTTCACTCTTTTAGATGATAGTCTAATATCAAAGGTTTTGTGGTAAGGCGTCATCAAATTGACAATAAGCGCCTTACAGCCTGACGGAACGCCTGTATTTCTCAACGTTTTGACAAGATGCTCATGCGCTCCGCAATCCATTTCAATCCAATCGTCTCCAGCGGCAAAATGGGCTGTTCCCTGCTTCCAGAAGCAGACATCGTCAGCAGGGACGACCCCATCTCCCGTAAGTTCACCTTCTTCACCGAATACAAATACAACCTGTGTCATCAAACTCTCCGGCTCCTCGCAGCTTATCGTAAGCTGCCAGCCAAGCTCGCTTTTCATTAGCTTTGCCTCGACATGATGCTGCTGCAAATGGGTCGTTTCTCTCAAATGATGCGGAAGCAAATACCAAGGGCTTACTGGCGAGCTAGCCGATTGCGGCAAATCTTTCTTCTTTATAGGTCCGTAGTATCCCTTGGATTCAACAGCTGTCAATCGGTAGCCATGCTCCAACACTTCTAGATCATTCATTTTGACAAACCCAGGCTCGAAGGAGGTTCCGATTTGTACGGCTAGCAGCCTCGCTTGACCATGCCGAAGCGCAAACATGGAGCTGGACTCTGTCATGACAGTTAAGCTCGTTTGTCCATCTCGTTCACGAGCGACCGGTGCACCGAAATCAGGATGCAACCGGCTGTGATAGATGATGCCGTGATGCCCGGCACCCTCCATCTCGCTTAAATAACGTTCACGCTCAAAATCACGATTTACCACGACTCGGTAGTTCGTTAGAAGCTCTGCGGGCGGAATGGATGGCTCGCGCAGCTCGGGACGCAACAAATAGCTTATCATCGCGTTGTTAGGCAGCCATCCCGGATGCTTCAAAGTCTGACCGGCAAGTTCTGCAATCGCTTCAAAGTGAGGATCCTGATCGTGGACGGCCATTAATCTGCTGACGAGAAAATAGCTGTCCATCGTGAAGCTATTGCCGAAATCCTGGCGTCCGGAATAATCGGTAACGACTTCGCCATTTGGATGGATCATATAAGCCATCATTTTCAAATTTCGACGAACCGGCTCGAGCAGCTCCTTCTTATCCAACAGCTCCGCCGCATGAAATAACATCACATCGCTGACTGAATTGTAAATCCCATTGCTGCGCTCGGTCCATTCGCCATCTTCTGTGCAATCCATTCCTTCAGCGAGCCATTCAAGCGCTCTCGCCTTCAGCTCCTCATTGCCAGACAGCTTATACAGGAATCCGAGTGCAGCGCTCAGTACCCAGCGGTGATTTGGCGTATGGCAGCCGCCTGTTAATAACGCTGGAATCGTCCGCTCTAGAAAAAGCAGCGTGTTCGATGCTGCTTTTTGCAGAGGCTCCCAATCATCCTTTCTCAGCAGCTCATAGGCTTGTGCCAGCCCTACAACAACAAATGCTGTATCAGGCGGTGAATGCATATTCGTCCAGCCAGGAGAAATCGTACCGTCAGCATGCTGCGAGCGAAGCATAAATTCACTTCCTAGCACAAGCCTTGTAGCCAGCTCATCGTTATGATAATATTTCGAATCCATATTCACGAGAGCCGCAATCCACAGTGCCATAATCATTGGAGTACCGCCATGACTCGGCCAGGCAATCCCATTCTCCGAATCTGCTACTCCGCCATAATAGCGGCTGGTTGAATCCATAATTTGGCGTTCAGCGCCTTCTTGCACCCATTCGTCATTAATCTTTACTAGCTTGCTATACATCCGCTTCATTCCTTTCATCTCATATCATTCCGATTGCAGGTGACTATCCCTTAACCGCGCCTAGCATTACACCGCTTACAAAGTAACGCTGCAGCCAAGGGTATACGATAAGAATCGGCACCGTCGCGAATATAACACTTGCGGCTTTCAAGCTCTCAGGCACGACCGTAGCCATTTGCGACCCTTCCATCTGCATGAGCTCACTGACCATATTGTTCTGAATAAGCTGGTACAGCTTGAGCTGAAGCGGATAAAGCGACGGGCTGTTGATATACATGAGCGTATCCGTAAACCCATTCCAACGACCAACGGCATAGAATAAGCTGAGAGTCGTAATAACAGGCAGCGACAATGGGATCATAATGCTCAGCAAAGTCCGGAAATGGCTGCTGCCATCGATTTCGGCCGATTCCTCCAAGCTTTCAGGGATATTATTGAAGAAAGAAATCAGAATAATCAGATAAAAAGGATTAACAAGTCCCGGCAGCACGAGCGCCCATATGGAATCAAGCAATCCCAAATTTTTGATCAAGATGTATTCAGGAATGATACCGCCGCTGAAAAACATCGTAATGACAACGACAAACATAAACAGTTTACGGCCCTTCAGTTTCTTTTTCGCCAAAGGATATCCCATAGCGATTGTCAAAACCATGCACATAACGGTGAAAATCACGGTTAGCAGCATCGTGAAGAAAAGGGAGCGAATCATCGCAGGATCTGTAAAAACCTTCGCATAGGCTTCAAAATTCAGATCGATTGGAATTAAGCTTACTAGGCCAGCTTGAATGGGTTTAACCGAGCTTAGCGAGATTGCCAATATATGAAGAAATGGAGCCAGACAAAGCAGTGTGCACAACAATAACACTACAAAATTAATCGTATCAAATACACGGTTAGCGGTTTGTTCTCTCATAACGTCCGCTCCTTTCAAATAGTCGCATGCTAGAATTAATGGCATATTGCGAAAAAATTACAGGATGCTCTCATCCGTCAGTTTCTTGGAAACATAATTGGAGCCGAGTACGAAAACGAGGCCTACAACAGCTTGGAATAAGCCAATTACCGTTGCCAGCGTATACTGCCCGGACTGAATGCCAATCCGATAGACAAACGTACTTAACACATCCGAATACTCCCGAACCGCTAAGTTCCCGATGACATATGGACGTTCAAAGCCGATCGAAATCATATGGCCGAGGTTGATAATGAGCAAGACAATAATAGTAGGCTTGAGACCTGGAAGCGTAATATGCCAAATTCGTTTCAGCCTTCCCGCTCCATCAATTCCTGCCGCTTCGAATAGCTCCTTATTAATGCCTGTGAGCGCGGCCAAATAAATAATCGTTCCCCAGCCGGCGCTTTGCCACACGCCAACAAGCAAATAGGTGATGAGCCAATCATTTTTGTCTGTTAGAAACGGAATCGCCTCTACACCGAAAGAAGACAATACATTATTGATCATGCCGGATTGTGTACCGAATACTTGATAGACGATCCCGCCAATAATGACCCAAGAAATAAAATGCGGAATATAAAGAATTGTCTGAGACAGCTTTTTGAACCAAGCCGTTTTCAATTCATACAGCATGATTGCCAATATAAGCGGAGCCGGAAATGATACGATCAAATCAAGGAAATTCAACATTAGCGTATTACGCAGCGTTAAATAGAAATCACGCATGCCGAATACTTCTTTAAACGCCTCGAAACCAATCCATTCACTGCCATTGATGCCTTGAAATAAATTGAAATCCTTAAATGCAATTTGTATGCCGTATATTGGTCCGTATTTGAAAATAATAAAATATGACAGCGGCAATACAAGCAGCGCATACAGCTGCCAATATCTGCGAAAATAAACACCCATGCTCACAGCGGTCGCCTCCAATTTTGAATAGGAGCCTGTGCAGGAATTCAACCAGAGCCGATTCCTGCACATGTTCCAACTTGTTCGCTTTATTTCGATTTCATTTCATTGTAAGCTGCAATTCTCTCGTCCAAAATCGCTTGACCGCCGTTTGCCATGTAATCTTTAAGCATCGTAGTGTAGGTGCTTTCGAACTGATCCGGTTTCGCCATAGTCGTTTTTACAATAATCTCATTGAACTTATCGAGCAATGTTGTAGCATATTTGGTTTGTGCTTCAATTGGTCTGTCCAGCATCACGAGCGGGATCGTATCCGCGTATGCAATCTCTTGTGCAATCGCAAGCTGCTCTTGGAATTGCTTAGGCATGGAAAGGGCTCTTGCTTGGAGATTTTTCTCTAGGCTGCCGAGCTGTTTACCATTGGAAATGATCGCCAAATCACCTGAATTGAATAAGCGGTTTTTGGCCTCTTCCGTCGGGTTCTCATTCGCCACGGGAATACCGTCCACTAACGAATAGTTTTCATCCAATACACCATTTTGGAGATTGAACAAATTGTCATCTGAAGCCATCCAATTCAAATATTTAACTGCTTCTACCGCATTTTTGCTAGACTTCGGAACCATAATGTAAAGACCGTTTGGTGCGTATTGCGGTTTAGCATGCTTGCCTTGGTCATTCGTGTACACATCAACCGCTGAAAGCACAGCACCTTCTACCGTTTTTTGCAGCAAATCATAGGTTCCGTCTTTATAGTAGATGTTAATGTCATCTTCGCTGAAGAAACCTACTTTACCCGTTTGAATATCTTCGCTCATTTTCTTTTTGTCTTTATCTAGTCCAAAATCTTTACTGATCAGGCCTTCGTTGTACAGCTTATTCATAAATTGAAGTCCGTCCTTGAAGCCTGGCAGCAGGATTGGATAATCATTCGATCCAAGCTGCTGGGTAAGCGTATATTGCTGCTCTTCTGTCATCGTCTGAATGAATGACCAGAGCAAAGGCTCATACTGTGCAGATGCGATCGTCATACCAAGCGGAATAACTTGTCCGCCCGTTTGTCCAGGGTCTTTTTCTTTAAATGCTTTCAACGTTTCATAAAGCTCGGCTGTTGTTTGTGGAACTGGCATGTTTAGCTTGGTCAGCCAATCCTCACGTATAAAGGAAGCATATTTGCCTGTATTGGAACGTTTAGCCGGAATCGCATATTGTGTCCCTTCAAATTTGCCATACTCGAGTACTTCATCACCTAAAAATGTTTTCAATGTTTGTCCGTGCTCTTCAAGCAACGGACCTAAGTCGGTAAGTCCACCCTGTTTGGCATAACGGTTGAATGTATTCGGATCATAAGTAAATACAATATCCGGAACATCACTTCCGCTAGCCATCAGTACATTCAGCTTCGCTACTTCCTCGGAACGCGGTACAGGTACGTATTCGACTTTCACATTGTTGGCATCTCCGAATTTCTCTTGAACCAATTTCGATAAGTAGTTGTCTGTAATCGTAGAACCTGCTGGAGCGTTACCCCGATCAAAAATTTCTACTTTAAGTGTAACCTTTTTGCCTTCTGCAGCTTTACCATTATCACTGCCGTTTGCTGCCGGTTCTGATTTAGATGAGCATGCCGTGAATGCCATCGTACTAACTACTAATAAAGCAAGCATTGATGTTTTCGAAGCAATGAACCGTTTTTTTGTTGTGTTTGTGTTTCCAGTCATCGTTCCAACCCCTTCATCATATCGAGTAGTATTCAAACCGGGCTGCAGGGATCGTTAGGCAGCGCTTTCATTCCCTTCATTGCAGTCCGTATCGGAATGACCAAAGTATGCCATGCCATTCGAATAGTCTGCAATAAACTAGTTTCTTAATCATAAACCTCAGCATAAATTCCCATATTATGGATTGTTAAACTTTGCTCGCATTCTAAACATTTTTCATAAACCCGCGTGGTTACTGGGTTTTCCGGGCTTTAACTTCAACCTTCTAAAGTCCCCCGGCGTTACACCGCTTACTTTCTTAAATACGCGTCCGAACGTAATCGAGTTGGCATATCCAACTTGCAGAGCAATGCTCTGCACAGAATCCTCCGTTTCTGCGAGCAGCACCTCCGCGTGTTCCATACGGAGCTGTACGATGAAGTCCACAAACTTCATATTGAATTCTTCTTTAAAGAGATAGCTTGCGTATTTGCCCGAGATATGAAAACGATCGCTCAGATGCTTCAAGGAGAGATCTGGATTCGCAAAATTTTGTTCGATATACGTTTTCATTTCGGTAATCATGGCATGATGGTTTTTCGTTTCGCAGAAAGCAACATAATGATGGTACAGCTCTGTTAGATGATCCAGAACCAAGCCATTCAGCTCCGTGAGTGACATAGTATGATCAACGGACTGTTTCCATCTCTCCGCGTTTTCAGCTGTAAAATGCTCATGTAAAACCTCTGCAACACTGCTTAGCTCCGTACCCAACATATCCATCAAGGTCTGAAGCAGCATCCTCACGTCTTCGTCCTTCAAACAATCCGCTTCCAATGACTTGAACAGCTTCTCCAAATGCTCGCGCCAGTTGCCTGTCGACAATCTAAATTCCCGTACCAAATCAGCTGCCATCTGCAAATATTTATACGACATGTTACCAGCTTGTCCCGGCAGATCATCACTCATTACAACTGCATCCTTGTTAAGCGATAGTTTATGAAGCATCGCATCCACTGCCGATTGGTAAGAAACATGGATCGGTGCCCAATCCTCGACAATCGGGCCTATCCCAAAGGTTAATGCCATCCTTAGATTATCCGATACCCAAACGCCGCCTTTTTCTGCAAATCGACGAATTCGCTCTTTTAATTCCAGCTTTTCATGGTCTGCTCCGACTATGATGCCCATCCGGCTCTCGCCGATCCATTCTGCCCAAGCAAACATCCCCTCATCCTGAGCCAACTCCTGCAGCACATTAGACAAAGCAAATTTAAGTGTATGCTGATCCATGACAGAAAAACCGCTGCTGAAAATCCCATACTGACCAATTTCAACGACGATAAATGAAAATTGCCCTAGCTTTGTACCTGCTGACAGCAGCTTCAGCTTCAGAATTCTCTCTTCAGCGCTGGCTGCTCCTTCTCCCCGAATAAGGTCAAAAAAGAGCTGCCTTCTCCCCGCCAAAATATGATCCTGCTGCTGTTTTTCGAAATCGGACGCTTGCTGAATCAAATTCTCGAGCGTATGGTCGATCAGCGACAGCTCGTCCATCTTCCCCGCGCCCATCCCCTCGCTTCGAAGCTGGATGGATTCAATCCGATTCATCATTAAACGGATAGGTTTATAGTTTTTTCGTGTTATATACAAAATATAGATAATGGCAAACAGAACCGTCAGAACACCGATAACGACCCATACGTAAGAAATGACCGAAACCCACAAAAAGAGCTGTCCCGCCTTTATGCCGCTTTCGAACGTCCATCCTAGAACTCCCATATCAACACGGTTAAGAACTTTGCCGCCTTCTTCGCCTGGAGGCATCGTTGAGAATAGTAATTGACCATCCTTGTCTCGGATATGTAAAAACGTAACGGAGTCATTTTTCATTGATTGAATCAGTCGTTCGACGGCATAGAAATTTACGTTAATGACAACAAGCCCTTCTGTTCCAAAGGGCAGCGGCTCCCGTTTGTACATGGAGATGACTTTTTTGTCGGTTTCCAGGCTCAGCTCATGGTAAGGACGTATGGCAGACCAGCCTTGGTATGCAGACTGTTCAAGAGCTTGCTCTAGAAATGCCTTGTCTGCAAAATCATCCCATGATACAAGCCCTATTCGTGTTAATACCTGTTTATCCTCAATTCGGTACACATACATGGAATCGATTAAGCTGTCATTGGCAACTAAGCCTCTCATACTGTCTACAACGCCAAAGGTGACCTCATGATTATCCGACGCCCGATCAACATTTATGAAATCACGGTAATAATCATTTTTTTCGATTTCCTCCAATACGTCCGTTTCAATTCCTCTCAGGGATCTTGATAAAGTATCCATAATATAGCCTGTAGATATGCGGTCAGCTTTGACCGTTTCATTATTCGAGAGCTCATTAACCATCAAGAACGATAAAAAGGTCAGCATCGTTATCGTGAATAAAAAAATAGGGAAATACGAAAGCAGCATTCGGCGGTACCAGCTTTTTTTCATAACAATCGCTCCTCATATTGGCTTACAGGCAATCGGTCAAGGTTCTATAAAATAATGATTCCATTATCGTTATTATAATAGGGTAAGCGCTTTCTCTATTCATTCTAAAAGATTCATTCTAGCAAAGCAATCATTTAGACTTCCTATTTAAACAAACGAATAGCCAGAGCTAGGCACCTGTTATCGATGACTTGCTCTGGCTATTCGGTTTCAAAAACGTTTCATCTTTAGCTCTGCTGCGTGTCGAACCAATTGTAGAAATATTGATTCATATATTGACCGGCAAGCAGGAACGGCAGTGTTTCTTCTTCTTGAAATGACTCTTTCCCTTGGATCGTAAAATACAGCCACAAGGCTAGTCCTTCAGCAAAAGCGCCTGAGTGATATTCCGTACCATTCAGCAGCTTAGCGATTGCAGCCATACAGTCCTCAAATACGGCTTCGCTTGCAGGATAGAGTGCTTGAAGCTTTAAATGAAGATACGAATAAACGTAAGGAAATTCCTTGCTCCCTGCCAAGGCTGTGCTGAATAGCGCGGTCGAGACCGCTGCAGTCATGATGCAGACCTTCCACTGCTCCGCATGCTCCTTGAGCGAAGCATCCTCTGGAAAACGCTCAAGCAGGTCATTGTAAAGCGTATCCTTTATGGAGAAAATCTCTGCATATAAACGACGCGAGCTTTGTTTAAGCGAAGCTTCTCCGTTTTTGCGATCGATCATATCATTCCCCGCCTTCCATTGCTTTGGCGACGTTCCGTCTACTCTAGTTTACTTCATTTAAATTCAAGAAAGCAAAAGTAGAAATGATCGCAAACAAAAAAGCTCACCGCAACTGCTTGCAGCAAGCTCTTTCATTGCCTTAATCTGCAGAAACGACTTCCGTCCCTGCAATAAAATCATGAATTGCCCGCTTATCCTCGCGCAGCCCTACCATAAATGCACTGATAATGACTGCTATTCCGAGCGTTAATGAATAAACAAGCCCGCTAACGACATTCCGAAGCAGCATCGTACCGATCCCTGGGCTTGAACCGTCCAGCTTGCGAATGCGGATGCCGCATATCCGTTTGCCAATTGTGTAGCCATTCCAGAAGACCGGAAGCAGCAGCGTGTACAGGAATGATAAAATATCCGTGAAATACTCTCTACCCTCAAGGCCTCCTGTAATAAGCAATGAAATAATAAATAGCGGCACACCAACTATCAAACCATCTAACAACGAAGCACCTAATCGAACCCAGAAGCCAGCGTTCATGCTCGCACCCCCTCCTGCTTCATTGTATAAGAAGCGCCCATGGATCTAGATATATGATCAAGAATGCAGGATCATGACCAGACGTGTGCGCGTTAAGAATCGTATAGGGGCATGAATGACGTTCTAAGACAACATCTCTTACTTTGCTTGAATAGAATGTCTTACAATGGTTTAAAATCTATGATGAGACTATTAACCATTAAATTTTTCGTAGGAGGCTCATAGCAAATGAACACTGCATGGAAGAAGTTAATAGAGAAAGCCTATGATTATCCTAGTACAAGGCAACGATTTCTAAGCAAGGGTATCATCTACCTTTACTGCGATTACTCCGGATTCACAGCTAGCAATAATCACGGTGCAGCCTGCTGTATCATCCATAATAGGCAATTAGAGATCACCTCTACACAGCTTCCTATCAAACAAGATGAAGGCTCCATTTATGGAGAGCTGCTAGCAATCGTGCACAGTCTCGATATGCTTGCTCTAGCATTGGCCAAGCATAAGCCGAAGCTCGCCGTCATATACACCGACTGCAGCCGAATCCAGCAGCTGCTTGCAAGCAGCTATTTCCCCAATTCGTTATACAGACAGGCTCGGGATCAAATATGGTCTGCAATTGAGCAGCTGCAAGCCTCCTTCCCAAATGTAGACGTGAAAATTAGTTATATAGGCAAACATAAAAAGAACAATGCGCTTCATAGGCTAGCCCATAATGCGGCAAGGCTGGCTGCCCGAGCAAATTCAGACATGAAGAAAGAGCCCACGATGGAATTCGCAGGCTCTTTCGGATGAGATTTGTACGATTTGCTTATTGAATCGGATTGTTTTGCAAAGACATCGCTGCAGCTTGTGCTTGTTGCAGCTTTTCTTGTGCTTTCTGAACGTCCTGATGCTCCTTCTTAACAAGCTGCTGTGCTTGCAGCACATGCTGCGTCTCTGCTTGCAGCATCAACTCTGCCTCGAGCAGCTCCTCATTTTCTTCCTGCAGCTGTCGATGAGCCGTCAGCACTTCCTGCTGCGCTTGCTCCAGCTTTTGATTTTCTTGCAGATCGGCAGCGATTTGCTGTAAATTTCTGTTTACCATCTCGAAAGCCTCCCTTGCACTCATTTTGTCAAAACGACCAACGTTTATCGTGCTCAAAAAAGTATGGTTTTATGCTGTTCAATCCTATGTCCAATGAAAAAACCTCCTTTGTTGTACCTGAACGAGTCAGATACTACAAAAGAGGTTTTTCAGCTTTACGTGAATCCTGTGTAATACATTTAAACACACAGGACTTACATCATTATAGAGCTTATGTACTTCGTGAAAACCATTGAATCATCAATGTTTTCTAGGTATGCCGAGGACGGGAATCGAACCCGTACGGTGGTCACCCACCGCAGGATTTTAAGTCCTGTGCGTCTGCCAGTTCCGCCACCCCGGCATGTTGTGAAGGTTTGCTATGGTGGGCCCTGAGGGACTCGAACCCCCGACCAATCGGTTATGAGCCGACCGCTCTAACCAACTGAGCTAAGGGCCCTCGAAAAACGTATATTTCAACGTATTCATCGAAAGGTTGGTTGCGGGGGCAGGATTTGAACCTGCGGCCTTCGGGTTATGAGCCCGACGAGCTACCGGGCTGCTCCACCCCGCGACGTATATCCATTTGAGCAAAGCTTCTTGAAATGGCGACATAAAATAATATACTATAGTTGTATGTTTTAAGTCAAGCAAAATATTCTAATTTATTTTCGAGCCTTTTTTACGGTATAAATCTAACGCCAAATCGACCTTTCCGCGAGCGAAAAACTTCGACTTCACGCGGGCTTTCATAGCCATAAACCCACCAGTCGTTTTCCATTCTTCTTACCAAGCACCCCGCCTGAAATTTTGTCTCGTATAGGCGAACCCAGTACACCCACCTCATGCGAATCCCTCCACTGTGATTAAGATGTCTAGCGGTATGCTAGCCGCTTCAATAAAGGTTGTAGCCATTAGAATACCCCAAAATTGGAATAATACAATAAATCAATGCAATATTCCTCATCACAATCACCGGCATGTCAGATGGCTTCATAGAACGAGGAGTCTCCTATTCGGTTTCTTAATTTATATGCAAATCGGGTATACTCAAAGTAAGATCATTGCGAAGGAGCTGAGATCCATGTTATACGGTATCGTTGTGTTTCCGGAAAAGCATGTTCAGGATTACGCAAACAGCCTGCGAAGAAGGCATGACCCGCACTATTCGGCAATTCCTGCGCATCTAACGGTGAGAGAAGCTGAAGAATGGACAAATGAACAGCTGCAGCTGGCTGTTGCCCATCTGGAACAAATCACCTCCATGCTGCCGTCATTCTCAATTCACCTGAACAGGGTATCAACCTTCTATCCTGTCAATCATGTGCTATACCTAGCCCTGCAAGACACGGTCTCCATGCAACAGCTTCACGAGCAGCTATGCAGCGGACCTCTCGCTGTTGAGACTCCTACTTACGTATTCACGCCGCATCTTACGATCGGACAAGAGCTGTCTGCTGATGAGCTCCATGATTTGTACGGCAACCTCCGCATGCAGGAGATTGATCTATCAACGACGATAGACCGCATCCACCTTCTCTATCAGACCGATAACGGCTCCTGGACCGCGTATCAATCATTTCTTCTTCGAGGATAACTTAGGACGTAAAATAAGCCCGAAAGCGGTTAGAAACCGCTCTTGGGCTTTTTAAATGGTCCGTTATCTACGATCTTTCATTATCTAGGCACTGGCATAACACCGATACCGCCGCCGCCGTCCATTCCTCCGTTAGGATTCGTTTTCAGCTTCTCAAGTACTGCGTTGCCGCGAGTTTCCCATTCGGCAAGTGCTTCTTTGGCCGTTTTGGTCTTTTTAATTACCTCTTGGAACAGCTCGTAGCCTGGTGATTGAGCTTCCCATATACCTGGTTTTTCACGGAAAATTTTCTCGGAATCCGTGCTTGTTGGTGGAAGCGGCTTAAGTGATGTAAAAGCGTCCATGTTGTATTGCAAGCCGCCAATTGGCGTCAAAAACTCTTTGCGTGCAACCATTTCATAAAGGCTTCTCGACTTCAGCTTCGCCCATTCCTTGCTGTTGGAAAATTTAATGAACTCCCAAGCATCTTTATCATTTTGTGCTTTGTTGTTAATGCCCATCAATTGGCTCAGCATAATGCTGCCGCCTACCTCAGGATCATTCGGGTGAACCGGTACGGTAACGACATCCCAATCTACTGGTACGTAATCTTTAATTTTGGCAGCATTGTCTGATGCTTTCTTCAGTTCATTGATATAGCCGTATTCACCGATCGTCATAGCTACTCTGCCTTTGATAAACAAATCGCCATAGAACGGATCATTTCCGTTTCCACCGTCAGCGACTGCTTTTTCATTTAATTTGTTAATAAATTCTTGAGTAGGAATAATTTCTTCTTGATAAAGGGAAGAGACGGTATTCCATACGCTTTCCCATTGCTCGCTGTTCACGAGCATTTTCTCGCCTTTGTCATCCCACATCTTTAATTGCAGCGCTTGGCTGTATATTTGCGTGTCGTTAAAGCCGTCAGACGGCCAGCGGTTGAATGAGAAACCGAAGTTGCGGTCTTCGCCTTCACCTTTAGCCACTTGGCGCGCAAGGTTAAGCACGTCTGCCCACTGCATTTTGTCAGTCGGAGGCGTTACACCCGCATCTGCAAACAGCTTCTTGTTGTAATACAAAGCGGATGAGCTGAATGTAGGCGTCAATGCATACAAATTTCCGTCGCCTGCGGATTTGATTCCTTCGATTACAGTCGGAACATAGTCGGTAAGGTCGAACTTATCCTGTGCGACTAACGGATCAAGTGGTTGAAGCAAGTTGTCCTGCGTCATACGGCGAAGCATGTTGTAATCAAGCACAACAACATCCACCGGGTTCGAGCCGTTCAGCATCTCCTTCATTTTCTCGTACGGATCAGGCTGTGTCGTCGGCTTCGCAGGATCTGACTGCTCAAAACGTTGATCATCGTAATTAATTGCGCCTACGATCTCGAATTCAATGTTTGGATGAGACATTTCGAACATATCGGTGTACTGCTGGCGGAAATAAGGCTCGTTGTCCGAACCGCCGTACAAGACGCCAATTCGAAGCACGCGCTTCTCGGTTGATTCCTCTGAGCCGCTGCTGCATGCTGCTAGCAAACCGATTAGCAAAGCAAGCGTTAAGCTAACTAAAGTTATTTTTCGAATACCCATTCCATTAAAACGTTTCTTGTTCATTCCAATTAACCCCCTAGTGATTTCGGCGGAGTAATGACAATCCGCTCGCCGTCAAATTCCATTGTCGCTTTGTCCTTAATATTTAAAGCTGTTAAATATTCCTTCGGAACCTGTAACCGACCAACGCGGTCTACCACGACATACGCTTCATGGACTGCTTGCAGCCCAGTTGCAACGGCAGGCAGCTCTACCTCACTCCCATCAGGATTGATGTTCGGATTCCGTTTGATAAACTCTGTGCTCGTTAAACCATCGCGGATCGCTACCACGCGATCGACTTTACCCGCAAGCGTTAGATCATGGGTAACAATGACAATGGTGATGCCAATCTCGCGATTAAGTCTGCGGAAAATATCCATAATCAAATCGGAAGTAGCCGTATCTACGGAGCCTGTTGGCTCATCGGCTAACAACAGCTTGGGTCGGTTCGAAAGCGAGATCGCAATGGCAACTCGTTGCTGCTCTCCTCCGGAAAGCTGATGGAGCTTGTTGTGCATACGCTCCTTGAGTCCCACCCATTCGAGCAGCTGCTTCGCGTAGGCACGGTCAACCTTGCCCGACAGCATCATCGGCATCTCTACATTCTCAAGCGCCGAAAGATAAGGCAGCAGGTTGCGGGCGTTATTTTGCCATATAAAGCCTACTGTCTCTCGCTTGTACTTGACAAGATCCTCTTCGGTAATCTTAAGGAGATCCCATGGGCCTACATGCACCTGACCAGCAGAGGGGCGGTCAAGACCGCCCAACGTATTCAGCAGCGTTGATTTCCCGCTGCCGCTGTTGCCGATGATTGCCATAAGCTCGCCTTCGTTTACTTTCAAGTTGAGGCCTTGAAGAGCGACGACTTCCAGATCGTCGGTTTTGTAAATCTTCACCAAGCCTTCGCAATCGATCATCGCTGTTGTCATCGTTCCTCTCCCATCTTGACCGCTTGATGCACTTTAAGCCTTCTAATATGAAGGAAGAGCAGCATCGCGCCAATAAACATCATCACTCCGACTACGATGAACAATTGGTTCGTATCATTCGAATCGAAAATAACCCGGAACGGAGGAACTGTTTCTGCAACATTCTCTGCGGTCTGAAGAAATGGCAGGAAGAGCAGACTGACCGTTTTCCCGATAAGCACGCCGAGTCCGATTGCTAGCCCTGCAGTAAACAGCTGCTCCAGTAGAAGCATCCCGGTAAGCTGCTTACGGGATAAACCCATCGCGCGCAGGACGCCGAATTGAACGACGCGGCCCGATAGATTAAAGAACCAGAATAGGACATATCCAGCTAGCGTGATTACGACTGATACTAGAAAGCCTAGGCTTAATATCCCGAACACGCCTCCGCGCGTAGGAAGCTTCGATTGCGCGATCAGCTCGCTTCTAACATCTTTAACTGAGGCAAGCTCGATTCCCGCCTTCTGGAGCTCGGTAACGATCGGTGCTACTTTGGCGTCCGGCTTCATCTTGAGCCATACTTCGTATGGTATAAGCGGAAGCTGGTCATAAATATAATCCAAATTCGTAATAATAAATGGCGATTTATCCGGATATTGGCTAGGCCAATATGGCAAAATGCCGACTACGACAAAATCCACCTTTCCTTCCGCAAAGCCAACCGAAACCGGATCGCCAAGCTTCAGCTGATATTTCTCGGCTACCTTGGAAGGAATTAATGCTGCTTGCTCATACAAGCCTAAGTTATTCAAGTAATGAAATGGATGCACCGGATACAAGTCATTGCGGAACCAGCCCACCTTGGAGAAATCGACGTTATCGATTCCCATAACGGTACCTTGACCGATTGACTTGCCAGATATGACGACGCTCCCTTTCGCTTGAAGGACGCGAGCTGCTGCTTCTACGCCTTCTAGAGACCGGAACAGTTCAAATGGCGGCTCCGTATACATAATCTTGGTCGGTACGCTTTGACCGCCACCGCCGGAGCCTCCACCAGAGCCTCCTCCAGAACCGCCGCCGCTTCCGCCGCCAGAACCGCCTCCATTGCCCGAGCCGCCCCCGCTTCCGCCAGAACCGCCATTGCCAGGTGTCGTTGTTAGCTCAGCCGAGCCTTCCCAAACGGTTTGAATCGTTACGTCCGCGCCGTACTTATACAGCGTGCGCTCCGTTGAGTTCAAATCGATCGTTCGTGCCGCCGATGCGTTGTAGACCCCAAGTCCCAGTGTAAGAACTAGCAGTATCATCAATGGATAATAACCTTTGGATGACCTTGACAGCTGCATAAGCGTTAAATACAGCGGTACAGGTAAAAATTTGCGTCCAAGCCAAGTAAAGCACTTGAGCAGCCACGGGAAAAGACGCAGGAAAAATAATCCAAGCGCAAAAATAGACAGCGCCGGTACGAAAAATAGAAACGGCTGTACATTTAATTGATCCGTTGTCATGCCCGTCTGGAATGTGAGCATTTGGCGCTCGTTAAACATATACCAGCCGTAGCCCGCTGCTCCAATTAGCAATACATCCAAAAACCAGCGCTGCCAGCTTGGCTTGCGGTCTGAACGAGCCAGATCCTGCTTATAGCTGACGATGGACGATCTTGCATAGATAACAGCAGGGATAATCGTAGCCAGAAGCGCAAGCAGCACGGCTGCCCCACCTGCTATGATTGCTTCCGTAGAGAACCCCACGGGGATCGACTTCCTATTGACAAAGGATAAGAAGCCATTGGCCGATCCGATGCTCTTCGCCATAAACCAGCCGATAAAGGGTCCGCTCGCCAGTGCAATGCCCCCGAGCAGCAGCCCTTCGAGCAAATAAATCCATATGATTTGCCGTGTACCTGCGCCGCGGCTTCGAAGCACCGCGATGTCGCTGCGCTGCTTATCAAGCGACTGACGCGCATTCATTGCAATAAAGAAAAAGACCATTGCCAGCATAGGTGCAGCAAGCGTAAAGAGAAGCGTCTGCAGCTGCAAGCTTTGCTTTTTGAACTCAGAAAGGGTGGATGCAAAGGATATTTCGACCCTAGTATCCTTTAGACGCTGATACAATTCGATATTCAATCGCTCAAGCGTCTTCCCAAGCGGCGTTAGTTGACTCGTCTGAATCTCCGATAAATCAAAGGCATAATACCAGCTCGCATTATGAAGCGGTATGCCCTTCTTAGCGAGCAGCATTTTATCGAATGCAGCCTCACTAATCTGAAGCGAGCTTAGCAAGCTTTCCATGCCTTGATACCAGTAAGAGCTCGTATCCGAAAGCGGCTTGACTGCTCCGACGATTTTGACCCTTAAAGTAAGATCAAGCCCGCCATATATCGGGTATTCAAACACATCGCCGATATGTATATCATTGCGATACATCGCTTCCTCGAACATAACGGCTTCGATCAGCTCGCCGTCGCCCTCGGCATTAACGAACCATCTGCCTTGAGTAAGCTCCGTGTTTTTATCAAGTCCTGACATCGTCATCATCGTGAGCTGTCGATTGCGGCCTGCATCCACTTTAGTCGGATCCTCTGGCACAACCTCCGAGCCGCGAATGGAATAGCTATTGACATACGTGTTGAAAGGAAAGCCAATCTCCTTAGGTACTCCATCCGTGATATACCGTTGAAGCTCCGTTAACGACGTGATGTCCGTTTTGCCTCCAGCAGGAGATTGATACCTCATTAGTAAGGAGCCCGCCGGCAATCCAGTGCTTTTCTGCTGCAGCGACTCAGCTACCACTCTTTTGAGTGCGCCATCCGCGTACATGGGTATGCTCGTTGCAAAAGCAACCGCCAGTGTCAGTCCTGCTAGCGTGCTTAAGGTTAGCCAGCGCGTGTTCCACATTTTGCGGAACAAAAAACGAAACAGCGGAATTCCCATTGGCTATCGACCTACAACTTTCTGACCTGGCTTCAACCCCTGCAGAATCTCAATCTGCGTAGAGGTTTGCTGACCTACCTCAACGTCTACCTCGCGTTTGCCTTCGGCATCAATAACCTGCACATACGTACGGGAACCGATCGAACGAAGCGTTGAAGGAGGAATGACGATGGCATTTTCAGTGCGCTTCGTAATGATGTTGATGGATAATGGCGTTCCGCGGTTTAAGTTTTTCGGCAAGTCCTTAAGGTCAACGATCATGAAGTCCTCTGGTCTCTCCGGCTTCGTCTCGCCAGGCGTTCCGCCTGTGCCGCCGCCAGCATTCGGGTCGTCTGCTTTAACCGGAAGCAGCTTGACTTTCCCTTTAAACGTGCCGACATTGCTGATATTGGCAACAACCTCAAGTCCAACAGCTATTTTCTCAATCTCCGTTTTGGTAAGCTTGGCAGCTGCCGTAATTTTACTTGTGTCCGCTACGATTGCAATCGGCGCGTAAGCTTTGATCAAATCGCCTTTCTGCACATTCAGCGTAACAATCGTACCGCTAAACGGCGCAGTCAGTGTCGCCTTGCCAATCTCCTCTTCCATGTCTACCAGCTTCTGCTTGCGTTCTTCAAAAGCAATGGATTTCTCCTCGAACTCGATCGGATCCATCTCGTCACGCATGCGAAGCGTTTCCTTCATCGCAATTTCTTCTTTCTTGAATGCGAGCCGTTCCATGCGCAGCGTCTTAACCAGATCATCGACATCAAGCTGCCCGATGGTTTGACCCGCTTTAATCTGCTGACCGGCTTTCACGCTCAGCTCTTTCAAATGCTTGCCGTCCAAAGTGAAGAACAACGTCTCTTCTTCCAGTGAAATCAGCTTGCCGATAACCTGCACCTTCGTTTCCAAAGTAGCCGTCGTCACTTCATATTCTGGCTTTTTCGAAATTTGGGGCGGTGCAATTTCTGGTAATACCTCTTCTTCACCTTCTGCTGGGAGCAGCGAGCACCCGCTTGCAAATATTAGGGAAACGCTCATTGCCACAACAAATGAACGCTTAAATAAATTTCCCGTCCACCATTTCATAGACATGGTCGGCAACCTCCAAAATCGTAGGATCATGTGTAGTCATGCAAATAGAAACTTGTTCAGTGCGAATAATGTCTTGGAATACCGCCATAATCTGAGCCGACATGCCTGAGTCCAGCTCTGCAGTTGGTTCATCTGCCAGAAGCAGCATCGGCTTATGGGCAATGGCTTTGGCAATGGCGACACGCTGCTGCTCTCCGCCGGAGAGCTCGAACGGTCTATGGTTCATCCGTCGTTCAAGGCCGACTAGCTCCAAGCACTGGACAACCCTGTCTTTCCATTCCGCTCGAGGAATGCCAGCCATGCGAAGGGAAAGCTCTACGTTCTCCCGAGCGGACAAAAGCGGCATAAGCGCAAAAGCTTGGAAGATAAAGCCCATGTGCTTACGCCTGACTAATGTACGCTGATTATCACTCATACTATGGAAAGGCGAACCGTTAAACAAGATTTCGCCCTTGCTTGGCGTATCGAGACCGCCTAAACAATTGAGCAGCGTCGTCTTGCCTGATCCGGATCTGCCCCTTAGCATAATCAATTGGCTCTCCTTAAGCTCCATTCGAATGCCCTTTAATACATGCAGCGGAGAACCGCCAACTTGAAATGTGCGCTCTACATCATTCACCGTCAGTAAATTGCGCTTTTCTTCAGTGGGCTCCAGCTGCGCTTCCGTGCTCTTATCTTCTTCCTGCGGAATGGCCATTAGCGCTTCCGATCCCTCCTTAACCAGCTTTCATAATTCTAATCTTACATGATAGACGAAGGACATGCTCAAAAAGTTACGCCAAATTCAAACAACTTTCAAAACTTTTTTTATTTGATGAATTGTCAAGCTAAGTGCGACACCTCTTCCATGAAGGCTTCGTGAGCCGACCTCCACCCGAGACATTTACGAGGACGGTTGTTAATCAAACGAATGGCATCAGCGAGTTGCTCATCTGTAACGGAAGCGAAGTC